>NZ_JAFCTQ010000043.1:0-40350 GCF_049896105.1 Janthinobacterium sp. PSPC3-1
AGCTCCGGTGTGTATGTTGTTGAGCGTGTCATAAGTTCTCCAGTTGGTGAAGTTTACCAAACTAGAGTGTCCGAAAATGTCAGGGTACCTCATGTTATTGGGGCTGGGTGAAGAAAGCCCGCTCAGTGACAAGCGCTTCATCGACATGGTGACCCATTGCCTGCGCACGCTGGCAACGCTGAGCGCCGACGACGCCATCCTGGCGCTGCCCATGGACGCTGTTGCCGGGCGTGACGTGGCATGGGCGATCGCCCGTACCGCGCAGGAGGTAATACAGCAAAAGTACCGCGCCGATTGCCTCAAGCGCGACAAGCCGGTGGTAACCAAGGGCCTGGAAAGATTGACACTGGCGGCAGCGCCAAACGAAGCGCACAGGGCTGCTCTGGCACAGGGCGTCGCTATCGGCAAAGGCATGTTGCTGACGCGCGCACTCGGCGACATGCCACCCAATATCTGCACACCGACCTATCTTGCCGACAGCGCTCGCGAACTGTCGAAGGAGTATGGATTCAAGCTGGAGATACTCGACAAGAAAGCGCTGCGTGCCCTGGGCATGGGCAGCTACCTGGCCGTTGCCGCTGGCAGCGAACAGCCGCCGGTGTTCATCGTCTTGCAGCACATGGGCGGCAAGGCCAAGGAGGCGCCTGTCGTGTTAGTAGGCAAGGGACTGACCTTCGACAGCGGTGGTATCTCAATCAAGCCGCACGCGGCAATGGACGAGATGAAATACGATATGTGCGGAGCGGCGTCGGTGCTTGGCGCATTCAAGGCCATGGGTGAACTCGATCTGAAGCTCAACGTCGTCGGTATTGTTGCCGCATGCGAAAACATGCTTTCAGGCAGCGCTACTCGCCCAGGCGACGTCGTCACGTCGATGAGCGGCTTGAGCATCGAGGTGCTGAATACGGACGCGGAAGGCAGGCTGGTGCTGTGCGATGCGCTGACCTATGTGGAACGCTTCAAACCCGCTGTGGTGATTGATATTGCCACCCTGACCGGCGCGTGCGTAGTGGCGCTCGGACACCATAACAGCGGCTTGTTCACGCGTTCCGATACCGAACACGACCTTCTAGCACAGGAACTGCTTGATGCCGGCAGCGAAGCAGGAGACCGGGCCTGGCGCATGCCGCTCGAAGATGCTTATGGCGAGCAGCTGAAATCGAACTTTGCCGACCTTGCCAATATTGGCAGTCCTGGCGGTGGCGCGGTAGTGGCAGCGGCGTTCCTGGAACGGTTTACCCGCCAATACCCGTGGGCACACCTGGACATTGCCGGTACCGCTTGGAAGTCGGGCGACAGCAAGGGCGCCACCGGACGTCCCGTGCCGTTGCTGATGCGCTTCTTGTGCAACCGCGCCCAGGCACGCAAACGTCGAGGATGACATGACCAACTCGATACGCAAACACGCACGCGTGCTCATCCTCGGCTCGGGTCCGGCGGGATATAGCGCCGCCATCTATGCGGCGCGCGCCAACCTGGTACCGGTCCTGGTGACAGGCATCGAACAGGGCGGGCAGTTGATGACCACCACCGATGTCGAAAACTGGCCTGCCGATCCGCTTGGCGTCCAGGGTCCGGAGCTGATGGAGCGCTTTCGGCAGCATGCGGAGCGCTTCCACACCGGGATGGTGTTCGACCAGATCCATACGTCCAAGCTTGAAGAAAAACCGATTCGCCTGATCGGCGATGCGGGCGAGTACACCTGCGACGCCCTGATTATCGCGACCGGGGCATCAGCGCAATACCTGGGGCTGCCCTCCGAACAGGCCTTCATGGGCCGCGGCGTGTCGGCCTGCGCCACCTGCGACGGATTTTTCTATCGCGGCAAGGATGTCGTTGTCATTGGCGGCGGCAACACGGCGGTGGAAGAGGCGTTGTACCTGTCCAACATCGCCCGTAAGGTCACGGTGATACACCGGCGCGACAGCTTCCGCGCGGAGGCGATCCTGGTAGACCGGCTCAATGCCAGGGTGGCCGAAGGCAAGATCGCCATCAGGTTCAACCATACCTTGCAAGAGGTGCTCGGCGTCACCGGCGTCACCGGTGTCATGATCCGCGCCAACAAAGGCCTGGAAGATACTCTGTTGCCAGTCGAGGGCGTGTTCGTCGCCATCGGCCACAAGCCGAATACCGCGATCTTTGCGGGGCAATTGGCGATGAAGGACGGCTACATCAAGACCCGCGGCGGCAGCCACGGATTTTCCACCGCGACCAGTGTTGCCGGAGTCTTTGCGGCGGGCGATGTGCAGGACCACGTCTACCGCCAGGCGATCACCAGTGCCGGTAGCGGCTGCATGGCCGCCCTCGACGCACAGCGCTACCTGGAGGCACAGACATGACGGTAGATGACAACAAGACGAACACCTCCGCCAGCATGCTGGTCGAAGGACATTTCGACCCGTTCAGTAGCACCATCAGCTACCTCGTTGCCGACCTGAAAACGTCGCGTTGCGCCTTGGTCGATTCCGTGCTCGACTACGACGCGGCCGCTGGACGTATCAGCCGGACCAGCGCCGATCAATTGATTGCACGCGTGCGTGAATTGAACCTTGCCGTGGACTGGATACTCGAAACCCATGTGCACGCCGACCACCTGTCCGCCGCGCCTTACCTGAAGTCGGTGCTCGGTGGCCGCATCGGCATCGGTGCGGGGATCACCGAGGTGCAACGCACCTTCGGTGCGATCTATAACGTCGATGCCATGATGCTCCAGGATGGCAGCCAGTTCGATCACCTGTTTGACGATGGCGAGCAGTTCAGCATCGGCGGCCTGGCGGGGACAGTCATGCATACGCCCGGACATACGCCGGCCTGCGTCAGCTACTTGGTCAACGATGGCGCGCACCAGGCGGTGTTTGTGGGCGATACCTTGTTCATGCCGGATTTTGGTACGGCGCGCTGCGACTTCCCGGGCGGCGATCCGCGCCAGCTCTATCGCTCCATCGCCCGCCTGCTGGCTTTGCCGGACCATGCCGTGGTCTATCTCTGCCATGATTACCAGCCCGGTGGACGGGCGCTGCGTTTCGAGACCACGATCGGTGCACAAAAGGCCTACAACATCCACCTCGCGGCCGGCACCAGCGAGGATCAGTTCGTCGCGATGCGGCGTGCACGTGACGCCAGGCTGAGAATGCCCGCCCTCATGTTGCCCGCCGTGCAGGTGAATATATGTGCGGGCCGCTTGCCCGAGCCCGATGGAAACGGCGTGCGCTATCTGCGTATCCCGCTCAACACCATGTAATCTTTGCTGACCAGGTTCAGGCTGCCAGCAGCATCCAGCCTGAACCTTCGTCATGTCACGACTTGGAGATGGTCTCGGCGATGATCTCGGCGGTGGCAGCCGACAGGGTCCAGCCCAAGTGGCCATGCCCGGTGTTATAGAACACCGTGGGCAGGCGGCCCTTGCCAACGCGCGGCATCATGTCCGGCATCATGGGGCGCAGCCCGGCCCACGGCGTGACCGTGCGTGTATTCACGCCCGGGAACAGCTGGTTGACCCAGTCGACCAGCGGCTTGATGCGATCGGCACGGATATCGCGGTTGATGCCGTTGAATTCCGCCGTGCCGGCCACCCGGAAACGGTCCACGCCCAGGCGGCTCGTGACTAGCTTGGTCTGATCATCGAGCAGGCTGACATTGGGCGCCGCAGCCTGGCTTGCCTTGTCGTTCAGGTGCACGGTGATCGAGTAGCCCTTGACCGGATAGATATTGACCCGGTCGCCGAGACTGGCCGCAATATCGCGACTGGCCACGCCGGCGCAGACCACCACGGCGTCGACATCGAGACTGCCAGGCACGCCCTCGCGCAGCATGTCGATGTGCACACCACGTGCATCGGCCTTCACTTTCAGCACCGCCGCATCCGTGTACACGCGCACGCCCAGGCGTTGCGCCGCTGCGGCCAGGCCATTCGTAAAGCGGTGGATGTCACCGGTGGAATCGCTCTCGGTAAAATAGCCGCCATAATAGTCGCCGTTCAGCGTGGGCTCGATGGCACGCATTTCTTCCGGAGTGACAGCGCGACGTGGCAAACCGCCTTCGGCCAGCATGCGAGACACCTTGCCCGCGTTGTCGAAGCCGACTCGGTCGCGGTAGATGTGCAGGATGCCTTCGCGTTTATGGTCGAAGTCGATACCTTCGTGTGCCGCCCACTGATACAAATGTTCGCGCGCCGCAATCGCCAATCGCGCAGTAGCCACCGTGTTGCGCTCGTAGTGCGGAATGTTGGCGATAAACTCCGCGAACCAGGACAGCTTGTGCCAGCTGGGACGCGGATTGAACAACAGCGGCGCGTCGCTCTTCAGCATCCACTTGAGTCCCTTGAAGATGGTGGAGCGATGGTTCCACACTTCGGCATTGGATGCCGACAGTTGTCCGCCGTTGGCGAAAGAAGTTTCCATGCCGGGATAGCGGTGGCGGTCGAGCAGGGTGACCTGGAAGCCGCGTTGCACCAGGGCGTAAGCGGTCGTGACGCCGGTAATGCCGGCGCCGATAATGGCAACAGTTTTCATGAGATCGGATTCTGCACGTCAAAGGGAATGGCCGCTGTGCGAAATGCGCGGCGGCACCCCCTCTGTACTGGACCTGAGAGATTCACGCGGCGATCCGCGCTTGCTCCTCCGGTGTGCCGGGCGACGTAACCAGCGCCGACAACTCTTCAGAGTGTGTTGTGCGATACCGGTCCTTTTGCCTGAGAGATTCCGGGGCGGTTGCTCCTTCGGCGCTGTGCGGGATGCAGAGACTCTCCCGATATCGAAGGCCAGCATAGTCTACATATGTAGCGATCGTCAACGCAAAACTGCGCGATTTGCAAACGTTACTTAGTCGGCGAACTGGATCCGTTTCTTGCTCGCCGCTGGACCGAGAACATGGTCGAGCGGCAGCACGTTGCTTTGCTTGATGCGCGTTGGCGTAGTGCTCGACTTGACGTTGTCCACGCCGGGGATACCTAGCAGGTCGCGGCTGATGAAATCCGACAGCGCGCGCAAATCGGCTGCGGCGATGCGCAGCAGGTAATGTTAGAAGTAGTAACCTGCTTGCAGGTTTATCCTGTGCGCGTGGCCCCGACGCTCAATGGAAAGAGATGCCTAGCCGCTGAAATCCGACGAAATATACAGATGATGCTTGCTCACCATGTAGATGGCTGCGCGTACCGCCAACATGCGGGATCAGCGGCGCGGCAATAATTGGCAAGGCATCCATATAAGACCTCCGGTTCATGATTTCATGGCTTTTTTCACCGTCCGAAATGCGGGTCTAACGCTGTCACTGCGGCCCTGACCTAGCCAGACGGCGCTGCAACGGCTCCCGCGCGAGCGACAGCGTATCCCGGTTGGTACTTGCCTGCAGGCTCTCAATCGCGGACTGCACCACGGGCAGCACCTGCCGCTCCAGCCCTTCCATGCCCAAGCGGCTCTTGCAGGCCAGGTCGTTGAAGTCGGTGCATCCTTTAGGATCGGCCGCCTGCTCGCCCGGCGCGAAAATGGGCAGCAGAACACGGCCGCCTGTCATATGGGCCGCCTCCTGCGCCTTGACCTTGCCGGGGTTGATGCCCTGCTCTGCTTCCAGGTGCTGGTCGTTATCCCCGGCGATGATCACCGGCTTGCTCGGGAAACGGCCATGCAGCGACTTTGCCACCGGCGGCAGGTTGCCCGAATCGAAGGCGGCGACGGTGGCAAAACCCAGTGACTTGGACAGGCTGGCTGCGGTTGCATAGCCTTCCGCAATGACCAGCGCGGGCGCCCGCGCCAGCGCTTCGAGGCCGCCGACGGCGTGGAAACAGCCTGTCTTGCGGCTGTCGCGCGCAAAGCGCTTGCTGCCATCCTCGCCGATGTATTGCATGCTCCATTGCTTGCCATCGGCGTCGGTGGCGGGAATGTAGCTGGTCTTGCCTTCCTTGTCGGTAAAAATGCCCGATGTCGGCATTAGCCCCTTCGATAACAAGTACGGCGTCGGTTCCGCCATCGGCAGCAGGCTGGCCATCTGGCGCGCCACGCGGCTCGCCGCTGCCTCATGCTGCTGGACCTGGGCGGCATGGCGTTCCTGCAAGCGGGTGGCCGCTTCGGCCTGCAGCCGGGCCTTCTGTGCCGGGTCGAGCGTATAGCCCTTGTATTTCCAGTCCATCGCCTCGCCCGTCTTGTTGTTCCTGATGTGACCCGCCGGGTGGCCATCGAGGTGGGCGACATAAAAGCCGGAACCGGAATGCTCGCTGTGCTTTTCGCCTTCCACGGTGATGCGGTGCTTTTGTCCATCCATGATGGGATGCTCGCCGCTCACCACGCAGCGCAGGCTGCGCAGCGCGTCGGCGAACTCCTCCTGCGCCGTCATGGCCGGTGCCTGCAGGCTGCCTGCCTTGCCGGGCATCCAGCGCGCCAGGCGCGCCATGTTGGCCTTCGCGCCCGCATACCAGGACTTTGCCATCTTGTCCCACGCGGCCCCAGCTGCCTTGGCCAGCTTGCGTTCGCCATAGGGCACGGCCAGATACTGGCGCGGCTGGCGCGCTTCGGCTGGCGCGCCGTCCTGAGGCGCCGGTTCGCCGTTTCCTTGCGCAGCCGATTTGCGGTGCCACTTTTCAAACACGGCGGGATCAACCCCAGGCGGCACGGTCCACGCTTGCGCCGCCCGGTCCCAGCGCGCGCCCAGCGCCTTGGCTTCGTCCTTCTCCTTGAATGGCACGGCAAGCAGCACGACGCCGCCGCCCTCCTCGAACTGCGCCACGCGGCGCTGCAGGTCTGCGCTGCCCGTGACGGCAGCCAGTTCCGCTCCCTTGCGCGCTTCGCGCGCCGCCATCAGGTCGTCGACCCCACTATCTGGATCGCGCCGCACCCGCTCCTCATTTAATCTGGCCAGCTTCACGGCCTGCTCGCGTTCATCGGTTTCGGAGTGCGCATCGATCAACGCCAGCCTGCCCGCCAGCTGCGCCGCTTCACGCTGGGAGTCGCGCTCGGCCAGCCACTGGTGGCGGCCATCGGCCTGCTGCGCGTAGATCCCCCAGAACTCGGGCCGAAGGCCCAGCTGTTCGGCTGATGCTTCCTGCTGCTCGCCATCCACCTCCCCGGTGGCCATGCCCTGCACCATCACGCGGCCGTTCCAGTCGTGCGGCAGGGTAAAACCCAGGTGCCGCAAGGCGGCATCATCAAAAGCCGTTCCCGCATCGGCGACATCGCCGCGCAGCATCTGCAGCCGCGTCCGCGTCACTTCGCTGTCATCCACATTGTCCATTTCCGTTTGCATGATCGCCTCCCCTTCCTTCTGATCCACTTGCCGATCGGCTTGCGCCGCATCGAGCGCCTGCCATTCTTTTTCCTGCGCCGCCTCGACGGCCGCCTTCACTTCCGGCGACGCGAAGAACTCGCCGTCGAAATCGCCGTCCGGTCCCCATACCACGCCTGCGAGCTGCCGCCCGTCCTTCTCCATGCTGCGGTTGAAGGACTGCGACTTCGTCACATAGCAGCGCGCCGCGTCGTCCAGCGTGGCGAAGGACTGCGAAAATCGGTCCACGCCAGCCACCCGCTCGCTGACGATGAAGCGCCCTTCCTCCGCTTTGGTCGACGCTGCCAACCCTTGCGTCTGCACTTGCTCCAGGCCCAGTACATACGCCTGGATCTTCTCGGCTGCGGACGCGGCGCGGAAAATCTCCAGCGGATCGGACTGCAGCACCTTGATCCAGGTCCCGACATAGGCCGCATGCTGACCGGGATCATGGCCAATGCCCAGTTCATCACCCAGCAGCATGCTGGCGATTTCCGCGCGCAGCTCTTCACGCGCATATCCCTCGCTGCCGAATGGGTGGCCAAGATCGCGGCCAAGGCGACTCGCATGCCCGGTCCAGTGGCCCAGCTCATGCAGGGCTGTCGCGTAATAATTGTCGGCAGTCGGGAACTGCTCCTTGCCGGGCAGGTGGATGGTGTCGGTCGACGGCCGGTAGAAGGCGCTGTCCCTCCCCTCGCGCCCACCATGCTCGATCTTCGCACCCGACGCCTGCAATATCCCTTCGGCCCGCTCGGCCGGTACCCAAGCGACAGACGGCGGTGGCGCCAGCGGCGGAAGGCCGTCGATCTGCGTTGCGTTAAATACCGTGGAAAAAAACATCTGAGGCCGCTCCAGCCTGAGAGGCTGCTTTTCCACGTGTTCGTCCGGAATCAAGGGCGGCATGCCGGTGGGAGTTGCCGCCTCCTCCTTCTCGGTGAATTTCCAGTACTGGATCGGCGTGCCCTTCTCACCTTGGCGCACCTGCGCGCCAACGGCTGCGGCCTGCTTGTACGTCATCCAGCGATGGTCCGCATGACCCTCGCTCATGAGGTGCAGGGAATTGATCCCCTTGTAGCGCTTGCCCGTGGTGGGATTGAATGGCAGGAATGCGCCCGGCTCGCCGGGTTGCCAAGGCTTTTGCCAGGGCGCCGTGCCCTCCTTCAGCTGCGCGATCAGCTTTTCGGCGATGGTGTCAATCAGCGACTTCGCTTGACCGTTCATGGCTTGCGCTCCCTGTTGGCGGCGGCGCACCGACATCGGCCAGGTCGATGACGCCCGCCGCCGCATCCTGTTCGTCCACGGCGTCCTCGGCAAAGGAGCCGGCCTGCTCGGCTTCATCCGGCGCAAACTCGGCCAGGCCGCCAGGCACGGCGGCGTCGCCAAGCTTCTCGCGCAGGACGGCGGCCATGGCTTGATCTTCCGCCATCGCTGCGCTGGCCTGACTGTCTCGTTCATTCATCATCGGTTTTCTCCTTGGTTTGTGATTGAAAAACGGGCGTGCCACCAAGGTGCTACCAGGTGAGCACGGGAACGATCACGGTCTTGACCTGCGCCCGCTGGACCGGGCCGAAGTAGCGCGCGTCAAAAGACCTGGGGTTGGCGTCGGCCATCAGCAGCAGCTGGTACTCGCTGAGGATGTACTGGTCCGCCTGGTAGCGGGCCATGGGGCGCTGGTTGCCATCGGCAGCCAGCGGCGCGCTGTACGCAAGCAGGCGGCCGTTGACGCGCACGCCGTCTGGCCCCACGCTGACTGCATCATCGCCAGCGCCAAGCACTTTCTTCATCATGTAGCCGTAGCCGCCGGGACAGAAACCCGCGCCGATATAGCCGCGCCGCCGCGCTTCCTCGAACACCCCGATCTGCGGCGGACAGAACATCACATAGCGCCCGGGGGTCACCGGCGCGGAACTGGTCCAGTACAAACCAACTGGGATGCTGCGGCTGCTGTTGATACGAGCACCCGCGACATGGGCGGCCATGCCCAGCACCAGCAGCGCCGCGCCCATATAAGCGCTCCATGCACCCAGCTTCATGGCGGTCCGGTTCATAGCCGTATGCCCTCGCCGTCCGCAGGCCGGTGCGCATGGCGCAGCTTGTCGCTTTTGGCCGGTGCGGGAACCGAGGCGCGCGCTTGAAAGACCGGGTCCTGGAAATACAGCGGCTGGCGGCCATAGATCGCCGGATAGCCGGCCACGTAGACGACCATGTCGCCGGCCTTCTCGATGTCGCCGCTGCCTGACTTGACCGGGCCGGGCATGCGCAGGCATTCGTCCGGGGTGAGGAGCGGGCGCTGCGTCTCCTGGATGGTGCGCGACACTTGCGCCAGCAAGGCACTGGTGCGCCGCCCGCTGGTGGTCACCTGTTCCTTGGCCACCGTGGTCTGGCCGGTCAGCTTGGACAGGTGCTCGGCCGTCTCAAGCCGGTTTGGCGGATAGGCGTTCTGGATATGGCAGCTCGACGTAATGCTTTCATCGGGGCCATAGCCGGTTTCGCGGCTCTTGAGCTGGTTGATATCCTGGCAGATCAGGTAGCACTTGATGCCATAGCCGGCCAGGAAGCCCAGCGACTCCTGCATGATATCGAGCTTGCCCAGACTGGGAAACTCGTCGAGCATCATCAAGAGTCGGTGCCGGTAGCGGGCCACCGGACGGCCGTTTTCAAAGCTGACGCGGTCGGCCAATTGGCGCACGATCATGTTGACCAGCACGCGCACCAGCGGGCGCAGGCGCGCCTTGTCGGTCGGCTGCGTGACGATGTACAGGCTCACGGGGCTGTCGTGGTGCATCAGGTCGCGGATGCAAAATTCCGAGCGGCTCACGTTGCGCGCGACGATCGGATCGCGGTACAGCGACAGGTAGGACTTGGCCGTCGACAACACCGAGCCGGCTTCCTCGTCGGGCCGGTCAAGCATGTCACGCGCGGCCGAACCGATCACCGGATGATTGCGCCCGCCAACGTGGCTGAACGTGATCATCTCCATCCACAACTCGCCGATGCCGCGATTCGGGTCCGACATCATGGCGTCGACCACCGACAAGGTGGCCGTCGTGCCCTCGGCGCGCGCCTTGTACAGCGCATGCAGAATCACGCCGACGATCAGCGCCTGGCTGGTCTTTTGCCAGTGCGTTTCCAGTCCCTTGCCGTCCGGGTCGACGATCAGGGTGGCGAGGTTCTGCACATCGCCCACCTCGTGCTCGGTATCGAGGCGGATTTCGTCGAGCGCATTCCAGCACACGCTGCCCTTGGCGGCGGCCGGCTCGAAATACAGCACCTTGTTCCTGGCGTGCTGCTGGCGCCAGCCCGAGGTCAGCGCCCACAGCTCGCTTTTCAGGTCGGTGATGACGGCGCTGTGCGGCCAGGCGAGCAGGGTCGGCACCACCAGGCCGACGCCCTTGCCCGAGCGCGTGGGAGCGTAGGTGAGCACATGTTCCGGCCCGTCGTGGCGCAGATAATGCTGCCGGCCCGCCCGGTCCAGCCAGGCGCCGACGTACACGCCGCCGGCGGCCGGCTGCACGCGCCGGGCCAGCACCTGCCACAGGGCGCGCGGCCGTGGCAACAGCCCGGCCGCGCGTATGTCAGCGAGGTTCGCCCAGCGGGCCGACCCGTGCAGGTATTCGCTGGCGCGGGCCGAGTTAACCGAAATCATCCTGGCCACCAGCAGCGCGATCAGGCCGATGCCCGCGACGCTGATCCCCACGCTGCCCGCCTGCATCACAGCGTCCGGGTACTGGCCGCGCCACCTGGCCGCCCAGCCGACGATGGCCCAGGGGGGATAGAACTGGCTGGCATGCCAGCCCAGCGCGCTCTGGTATTGAAAAACATGGGCAAAGAACTGCGTCGCCGCCTGGAAGCCGCCAAGCAGCGTGAGCGCGGCGAGTACGGGGATGGCCTTGCCGGGGCCGCGCCGCGCGCTGCGCACCTGTGGGCCGACTGCGTTATTGAACCTGTCTTTCATCTGGTCCGTCCTTTCGTCTTAATGACGCCATTGGGCGTCACGGTGACGGCATCTCCAGGAGCGAGCTTGCGCAAGCGTCTGGCGGCTGTTTCGCTGACCGGCAGGACCATGGTTGCTTCGCCCCGCTTCAGCAGCGCCAGCATCTGGCCGCGCGCGTCGTGCAGCCCTGCAAAAACAGCCCTTCCCTTGACACCATCATATCGTTCAAATTTCGATATATCGGATAATCCCGGCCTTGTTTGTTCCCGCTCAAGCAGGAACGCCTCCACCGCCGCCGAGGCCAATGTCCGCTTGTCCGCTACGCCTCGCCGCCCAGGAACATGCCGTCGCACGCGCTGATCTGCTGCGGCTGGTTGCTGCTCCACGTGACCAGGTACATCACGCGGCAATAGCACTTCAGTTCCACTTTTGATGCGAACCATACCGAGTTGCGGCAGCTCTCGCAGGCGGTGCCTGGCTGCGGGCGGCGGATGGCGTCCAGGGCCGCCAGGGTCGGGCTCGGAACCAGTTCCGGATGCGGAGGCGCGCCGTGGTTTGGCGTCGGCGGCGACGGCGGTAGCTCGCGCTCGATCGTCTCCAACGCCCGCTCCAGCAGCGCCTCGCGCTGCGCTTGTGCCGGGCTGAGCGCCCTGGCGTGGTGATCCTGCTTCTCCATCGTGGTTCTCCTTCGTGCCCTGGGCACGCAACAGGTCTTGACGGCGCCGCTCCAGCACGGCGTCGTCGAACGTGACCGCCAGGTGCGCGGCAACCGCCGCCTGGATGACCTGGTCCTGGAACGCGGCGCTGCCACCGATATGCAGACAGCGCCCATAGCGCGCCACCGCCATGTCCAGCGCGAGCTTCAGGCCCGCCTGCGTGGCGCCGCGCGTGATTTTCAGCTTATGCCCGTCGTCGCGGATCGTGGTCGCGCCAGCGCAATAGATGAGCGTGCCTTGCTTGGTCACGCTGTCGTGGCGCAGGCCGCCCGGCGGCAGCGGGCGGTTTTGCATCTCCGCCAGCGGACTGCCTGCCAGCGTGTTGCCGTTCAAGCCCTGGCCTGCCCCGCGTGCACGCAGGGCGGCCAGCGCCTGCGCGTCGCCAGTATTCGCGCGGGTGCGCAGCCAGTCGGCCCAGGCCATTCTCCCGTGCTGGCTGCGGATGGCACGGCGCTCCGCGAGGTAGTTGCCGTTGATGCGCGCGATGTCCGCCGCCAGCGTTTTCGAGGCCGCCGCATACAGGATGCGCTTGGCCATCGGGCCGCAGGCAATCATGCGTATCGCCGCCCGCTTGAGCCGTCCCGTGCGCTTGGCCTCGGCAATCAAGCGCTTGTGCCGCGCGCGGGCACCATCCAGCACGCCGGTTTTAGCCAAAGCGGCATCGTGCTGATGCTCCTGGTAGCGCGCATACAGTGCGTCGGTGGGCACGCCCAGGCGCAGCGGCCGGCGCGCAGGGCCGCTCCTCGCATCTGCCACGCCGGCTGGCCCGGGAACGAATGGCCCCAATCTCGCCTCCAGGCGCGCCTTGCTGCAGTCGCGATGCACGGAACTGGCCTTCACGGCCGTGCCGTCCGCAGCCACGATGACCAGACCGTTGCCGCGCTCGCGCAGCGCCAGGCCGTGCACCAGCAGCACGCCATGCAGTGCCTGCCATGAGGCCGCGTCGCGCATCTGCGCGTGGCATGCACGGCGCACCAGTCCCAGCACGCTTTCGATACCGGCCTGGCGCTCCATGTCCATGGCGCGGCTGGCGGCGCCCGTCTGGCGCGCCTGGTGGTTATCGTGGCGCAGGCCGAATTCGTCTTCCAGCGCCGCGCACAGCTGCCCCAGCGTGGCGTGATCGCGGTACGGCTGGTGGATGGTGTAGCGGGTAGGATGGATCTTGTTGATGGCGATGTGCACGTGCAGGTTGTCCGTATCGTGGTGCACCACGCTGATGCGCTGGTGCGCGCCATAGCCCAGGCCGTGGCATATGCGCGCTTCCACCGCCTGCAGCACGGCCGGGGCCTGCTCCTCGCCAGCCGGAAAGCTGAGGATCAAGTGATAGGTCTTGTCCGACAGCGCGCGCTGGTTCTGCGCCTGCGTATTGAGGATCTCGGTGATGGCCACCACGGCCTGGTCGGACTGGCAGTTTGTGACCGTCACGCAGCCGACGCGCTCCCGCTTGGCCTGCGCATCGGCGAGGTAAGCCAGCAGGCTGGCAAAACCGCTCTTTTTCGCGACCTTCATGGGAACATGCTTGGCGATCACCCTGCCCTCCCTGCTGTCTGGCGCCGACTGTCGCCGGCGCATGCGTCCGATTTTTTAGCAGCTAAATTGCGCGCCCCCGTGCGGCAGGACCACGGCGCGCATCACGGCATGCATTTCGTCCTGGGTATCGGCGATCTTGGCCAGCACCGCGCGGATCGTCGCCTCGCCGAAGGCGGCCGTGCGCTCGTCGTTTGTCAGCCAGAGCTTGAGCAGCCCGCCCAGCCGCCCCAGGTCGCCATTGATGCGCGCCAGTTCCTCGACGCGGCGGTGGTCAAGGATGCCGGGCAGCCGGTAGCCAAGCCCGACCTTGCGCAGGTAGGCCGCGACCGGCAAGCCTGCGGCAGCGGCAAGCCGCTTGATCTGCGCCTCTTCGGCGGGCAAGACCGGTACGCGCAGGTGGCGGGCCTTGCGGGTGGCGGCGGGTGCTGGCTTTTCCATGGTGTGCTCCTGATTGGCGCAGATAGCGCAGCCTTGGCAAGCCTCGCAGAGCAGGATCTCCGTTGAGCGCCGCAGGCGCGAATAAGGCACCGTGAAGAGAGATAACCGGCCTGCCGGTTAGCTAACTTCACCTATCCTGCCCCGGTCCGCGCAGCGACCGGGCCATTTAATCGTAGGACGGCCTTTCGATTTAACCCTTGTTTTGGCACAAAGCGGAGCAGATTTCATCGGTCAATATATCGAAACGGGCCTGATGGCTGGACGCCGAGGCACGCCAAGGGTTCGTCGAGCTGGCAACAGCGCCAAAGCATGACGACGGTGTAATTTCCTTGCGGATGATGGAGAGCCAAGGACGTGAATAAACCATATCCCGAGCAGCTGGGCGAATGGATCAAGGGAACCAGGCCCGCGCAACGCGACCAGTATCTGGTCGCCTTCCTGGCGGTCAGCGACGATGTGCGCGCTGCCCTGGCGGCGGGCTTTTCGATGTGCGCCATCTGGCGTCACCTGCATGCGCTGGGACGCATATCGTTCGGCTACGATACCTTCCTCAAGCACGTGCACCGCATGCAAAAGTCCAGCGCCCCAGCGCAGCAGGCACGCCCGGCCTTGCCTGCGAAAGGCAACAGGGCACCAGCTCACGCCCCGGCACCCGCCGGATTCACGTTCAACCCGGTTCCCAGAAAAGAGGAGCTACTGTAATGGCCAATATCCACATGATGTTGCAAGGTAAAGGCGGCGTCGGCAAGTCGCTGAGCGCCGCCATGCTTGCCCAGTACATGCACAGCAAGGCTGCCCTGCCGTTATGCATCGATACCGATCCCGTCAACGCCACCTTCCACGGCTACCAGGCGCTGCAGGTGCGCCGCATCGAGCTGATGGAGAACGACGAAATCAATCCGCGCGGCTTCGACGCCCTGATCGATCTGGTGGCCCAGTCCACCGGGGACGCCATCATCGACAATGGCGCTAGTTCCTTCGTGCCGCTGTCGCATTACCTGATCAGCAATCAGATTCCGGCCTTGCTGGAAGAACTCGGCCACCAGTTGGTGGTGCATACCGTCATCACGGGCGGCCAGGCCCTGCTCGATACCGTCAGCGGCTTCGCCCATCTCGCCAGCCAGTTCCCGGAGCAGGCCCGCTTCATCGCCTGGCTCAATCCCTACTGGGGTCCGGTCGAGCATGAAGGAAAAGGCTTCGAACAGATGAAAGCCTACCTGGCCAACAAGGGGCGCCTGTCGGCCATCGTGCGCCTGCCCGAGCTGAAGAAGGAAACCTTCGGCCGCGACCTGGCCGGCATGTTGCAGGAGCGCCTGACCTTCGACGAGGCGCTGTCCACGCCGGCACTGACGCTGATGACGCGCCAGCGCCTGAAGATCGTCAGGCGCCTAGTGTACGGCCAGCTCGATACCGCCATGGTGCTGTGATGGGCGACCAGACCGAGGAACTGCTGCGCGAGATCGCCGCGAAGCATGGCCTGGCGGTATCGCGCGACGACCCCATCCTGGTTTTACAAACCATCAATAGCCGCCTGCTGCAGGACGGCGCCAAGGCCCAGCAGGCGCAACTGGACCGGTTCAAGGAGGAAATGGAAGCGCTATCGCAGCGCTGGAGCATGGACGCCAGGGGAAAGGCGGAACGCATCCTCGACGCGGCGCTGGCCGCCGCCAGGGAGACCATGGATGGCGCCATGCAGGAAGGCGGAGCCCAGGCGGCCAGGGCCGCGCGGCGCGAAATCGACGGCGCCTTGCAGCAGCTCGCCGCGTCCGTGCGCGCCGCGCATGCCGTCGCGCTATTGAATATCGCCGCTGGCTGCCTGGCGATCCTGGCGGCGGCGGTGGCCTTATGGACGGTGCTGCGATAAACCCAGCCGGGTGCCGCGCGCGGATTGCAGCGAGTGGTTGCACTCAAGCCCCTGCTGTTCCGCCCTCTGGCACAGCAGTTGGTGCAGGCGCTGCGCCTGCTGCAGTGCGTCCCAGTCGCTGGCCAGTTCGGGCTGCTGGGCGCGCAGCTTGCGGGTGGCGAGTTCCTCGATGCGCGGCGCATGCACGCCCATGCTGTCGCGCACCTCGCGCACCAGCTCAAGGCGGCCCAGCAGGCGCTGCATGGTTTTTTGTTGCTGCTGCATCTGTTGCTGCCACTGCGTGCGCTTGCCGGGCAGCGCCAGCATGCCAGGCTGTCCCAGCTGCGTGCGCTGCAGGCGCGACGCCTGCGATTCGATCAGGTTCTCCAGCCTGTCCTCGATGCGTTCGACCTGTTCGTGCTTGGCCTCCACCTGGGCCGCCAGCACCGCGCCATATTGCGACTCCAGCGGCGCGGACTCCAGCATCGCCGCCTGTTCCAGCTGCTCGCCCGCCGCCTGGTAAAACTGGCCTTCGGCCTGCATCTCGGCGTTGCCACCGCGCGCGCCAGTCTGGGCGCTGGCGCCTTGCTGCGGCCGCTCCATCGGTATTTTCATGATCGCGCCTCCGCTATCAACGCGGCCATCCCCTACCGGCTCAGCTTGCGCCCGTGTTTGACGCTGGCGCCGCTGCTGAGCGCCAGACCGTCCTGGTAGCTGACACTGGTGTCGATGCCCGTTCCAGGTACTTTAGCGAAATCGCCGGCCGCATGCTTGATCAATGTCTTGCCGATCTGCTGGTACACGCTGGCGCCATCGGCGTGCACGATGACGCCGACATACGTCTTCGCCTTGTCGGCAGGCTGCGCCAGGTAGATATCGTAGATGCCGGGCTTGATCGCCCCGGCCTTGTCCACCTTGCTGGTGGCCCATTGCCCGCCCTGCTCGTTTTGCAGCAGGCGCTGCCCGTTCATCACCAGCACTCTTTGCTTCATCAATACGCTCCTGTTGACCAATCCCTGTTCCAGACAAGGCGCTCTGCCGCCCACCATTTTAATGCCGCCGGCTCAAGCCGGCCTCGCCATGCGCAGGCGACAAGGCCTGCATCAACGATAGCGTGGCCGGGTCGGCCTTTCCAAGCGGATGCTGCTACTTGCGTGCTCCCTGCCGGGCGAGTGCCGCCGCCTCAGCCTTGGCGGCGTTCATTTCATTGCGGCTGGTCACGTGAGCCTGCGCCAGCTCAGCCCTGGCCTGGGCCGTCGCCTGATGGGCATGGTCCAGTTCAGCGCGTAATTCCAGGGCGCGGCGCTCAATCTCCTGCGCGCGTGCGGCCGCCAGCGCGGCAGCGGCCTGCGCTTCCGCAAGGGTGGTTGCCATCGTTTCTTTCTGCTGCACCAGGTCCCGCACCTCGCCTTGCGTGCTGGCCAGCTGGCCTTGGCATGCCTGCAGTTCAGCCAGTACCGCTTCATAGGCGTCGGCCATCTGCCGCGCCAGCGTTTCCGCTTCGCCGCGTTCGGCCTCCCAAGCCATGTGCGCCAGGCGCAGCGACTCGCCCGCCAGCGCTTGCGCCTCGTTCCAGACGCCGGCCAGGGCCGCCAACCCCGCGCCGCGGATCTTGTCCGGCACACTGGTGGCGGCCATGCCGGCCTGCACCGTATGCGAACGGCGCCATTCGCGCATACCCGCGCTGGCGTCGTTCATGCTGACCCTGGCCGCCTTGCGCACCGCATCCACGGTAGGAAACGCCTGCCCACCGCCTTGAGCGTGCAGCGCGTCCGCCGCCGTGGAGATACGTTCATAGACTTCTGGAGATAAGGTCATGAGCGCCTCCGTGAATTAACATGTAGGAATAATATTATTCCTATTATTCCTATCGGTTTTGATCTGCGGCAAAGGTTCGGTATCAGGGGGCGAAAAGCTGCGCGCATCGCCTACGGCGCAAGACAGGAGCGCCCCGCACTCAGCTGACTGTATGTCAGCGGCTGCGCAGTGCATTTTTTGTCCGAAATAAAACTACATTTTTCGGACATTTCTTGCTCATTGTCCGAAAAAAAACTATAAATATCGTACAGGAGGTAAGCATGTCCGAACTCAAAGCCTGCATCGCCGCCATGGTCGAGGCATCAGCGCCGGGACAGGTGTGGGTGCCCACGGATTTCAGCCAGCTAGGCAAGCGAGACGCCATCGACAAAACCTTGCAGCGCATGGTGCTGGCCGGAGAGTTGCGCCGCATCGACCGGGGCCTTTACGACCGGCCCCGGCTCAGCGGGCTGACCCAGCGGCTCACCGTGCCGGACTACCGTGCGGTCACTGAGGCGATTGCACGCAGGGATCAATTGCGCCTGCTGGTTGATGGAATGACGGCCGCCAACGATCTTGGCCTGACCGATGCGGTGCCGGCCCGCGTCACCATCCATACCGACACGCGCCGCCGCACAATTCAACTCGACAACATGATCATTGAATTCAAGCACACGGCGCCCAGCCGGCTTTACTGGGCCGGGCGTCCGGCCATGCGCGTGGTGCAAGCCCTGCACTGGCTGAAAGATACCTTGCCGTCGGACCGGGCCGCCATCATCAACAAGCTCGGCAAGATCCTGGCCGACCCCGCACATGGTGCCGCGATCCGTCAGGATCTACTCGATGGCTTCGGCATGCTACCCGCATGGATGCAAAGCCTGGTGCGCGAACTGCCCAGCTGCGATCCACAGCAGGTATCGAAAACACCGCATATGCCCTCTGTGCATGGAAAGACCGCCAGCACTGGACTGCACACGACCCCATAGGTGTAGCGGCTCGCGTTTGAAAACGGCCAAGCTCGCATTCGACGCGTTTTCCGGCTCGAATTAACTGCGAGTGAAGATATGGCCGTGCTCGCGCTAACTGCAAGTGAAGCCGACGGGTTGAACGACCGCTTACGCCCTATTGTGTTGAAAAACACGGGTACGTTTACGTTTAGATAGAAATCCTGCCAGCCTAGACTGGCCAGAGACGCCGCCATTGAACGATCACCGAGTGCTTGGTGGTCTGAGACCTCCCGAAATTGTTGCCGTTCGACTTCTTCAACACAATAGCCCCGAAGCGGACCTTCGCAGTGTTGTGATGAGATGGTTTCACAACCATCGAGCTGATTACGGAAAATCTGAGAGTACGCCGCGCTCAAGAAAATCCATCACAGCGGGATCCTCTAATAATGAACGATATACGACAGCGTCCCAGCTGTTGATACCTTTGCCAGCTTCCAGCGAATATGCGCTTTGAATGGCTGTAGTCACTGTGATAATACCAGCCGCTCGAGTATCGCTCGCTATATGGATAATATTTTGGTAGCTATTCTCAAAGTACTCCTTGAATCGCTCCCAAAAATCAATTCCTTTCAAATGAGAGGCTACGAGTTCTTTCAGCTCTTCTGGAAGGTTGTTTCGTATTTCAAAAGAGATCACTGGAGTAAGGTAGGGTGCTTGTAGTCGTATTGTATAGAGAGCCTGATTGACCTCATCGTAGTACGGGTGCAAGAAGCTCCTCGCACCCGCTGCGTTTTTGTAGTCCGTAAGTTTCTCACCTTGACACCAATCACAGGCGGGTACGAGGTTAAGTAGATGTATGGCGAACTCCGGGTATGTTGTTTTCGGCAAGCAATGATCGAGTGTTCTCGGTCTTCCGAGCTCACCGCATACAGGGCAGGCTAGAAGTTTATTTTTTTTCCTCAGCTTCTCTAGCTCATTGAATGGGTATTTATCGGTCTCTGGATTGTACAATCCGATCAATGATTTTTTTCGGTCAATGGCTTCGTTGTCAGTCTCGACATAATTTCTTAGCATCAATGGTGGCATACCGGTTGGGCAACCTTTTTGGACATCGTACTGGCGGTATCGTGCAGTCAAATCTTTGGTGATTCGACCATAGAATTTCTTGAACTTGACTCGCTCACCTAGCACAAGATTCAAGATCTCGATACTGTCGTCATCAGGCTTCGGAATTTTAGTGACCATTAGATACGCCCGAGTTAAGAATTTTAATGGTCATTTCTTCGTTTAGCTCATCTTTGAGCTTCGTCAAAAGTTTTTGGGGTCCGCCAACTTCTTCAATAGCGCTTTCTATCCACTGCGCAAAAGGCTTTGTTACTTTACTGTCTCCGAAGACATAGGATGAAATTCGCTGCATGTTACCACCGAATGTCTCAAATGGCGGATGATCAATCTCTACTCCGTGCTGCCCAATACGATAAACATGCATGCAATTCGCTGGAATTTCACGTGCGACGGCAAGAGAGTGTGTCGCAAGAATTGCTTTGGAATTAAAGGCAGCCAAGACTTTTTTGAGGAGCGCGATGAATTCGACCTCAAATGTGGGGTGAAGGAAGAGCTCTGGTTCGTCTACGACGATCAAGCTCTCAGCTTTAATCTGTCCGACAATATTGATCACCATATAGACAAAGAGACGCTGGCCGGAGCTTAGGTCGAGTTTTTCATTTCCCACAAGAAATACAACACCTGCCTTAACATTAATTACATTGAAAATATCTTCTTTAAGCTTGAGGAATTTTGGATGTGTGCCTGGCGTCAGCTCGATATATTTTTTTCCATCGCCACCTTCGATCACAAGAGATTCAAGGGAAGAAGTAAGCTCTGCCTTGGGGTTGATCTCGACTACAAGCTTTTCAAATTTTAGCGCTGGTTTCAATACATCCAGAATGGTATCCGCCTTAGATGTCCAACTATTAAGGAATTCGTACGCATCGTCGTCAGCCAAAGCTTTGAACATCGACTCGACTGAATCGCTTGCGGGCTGGTTTCGGCTGATGGAACTTTGCCGCCTTCCTGATGCGGACATTGACCCTCTCCTGAAACCGAAGTACCTATAAGCAGTTTTATCCTTCAGTTTGGTATCTGATAGGTCTAATACAAAATCTTCGAATGGGCTATAAGACATCAAAATCAGGCGTGAAATATTCGGGTAGATATCAAACGGCTGATGCTTGGATTTATTAAGTTGCGTTTGCGATCCAATATCCATCCCTAGCCAGTAAGCAACCAAGCTTTTCAGTGTATGGGATTTACCGACGCCATTCGGACCGATCAGAACGTTGATATCGTACGGAAGAGTATCGGAGTTGAATCTGAACTTGATTGAAGTCACACTCTCTGCGCCGCGACTTGGCAAATTCAATGTAAAATCTCCGATTGACTGAGAATTTCCAGAGAAAGATTTCCAGCCATCAGAGAAAGATTTTCGTGCACCGGCTTCCCGCAGTGGTGATATAGAGAAATTTTCATTCTCCGTAAGTTCTTTTGCAGCCTTGTCCTGAGCAATGTTTACAAGATAGCCTGCATCTCGAATCAACACCAAGGCTTCCCTAGCGTCGTGCATACCCAGTTTAGTAATCAGTGCGTCATAAAATTCAATGTCGCTTGGGACAGACACGTAGTTTGTCTTTGGTATCGGGAAATAGCCGTCCCAGCCTTCTTCGCGAAGGTGGTTGAGTTTAACTGGTGAGTTGGTATCGTTCTCAATTAAAAGCTTGAGATTGAAATCAAAAATTTGCTTCCCCTCGAAATAAAATACCGCATTCAGAGTGGTGCGTACCGAATAGTCATCCCAGTTATTATAAGAGAGGGCTAGCAGCGTTTTTTCTGTTTTTTTCGCCTGCGGAGTTTTGCTCCAATCAGTGCCAGAGTAAAAAAATACTTTCAAGACTCACCTTCCGTGTAGTTAATTTTGAGATGATATTGGTCTAGCGCTTACCCGCGAGGGCGGCTCGCCTTCTAGCACCCAAAATGATGCCGAAAATTTGACAGTTTGCCACTTGCGATTTCTGCGAGCCGTTGATTGTACTTTCTTTCACGAGGTTGCCATAAGGTTGAGATTGAATCGCTATTAGTCTTGTCAGCAGTCTCATAGAACATTTTTATGGCGAGAAATTGCATTCGGCATGTCCACTTCTGGCCGAACCCGGCCGTTCGGCTCAGCATAGCAGGTTTCCAGGGTGAAAATCTAACGGCTGCATCGGCAGGCTGCATTGGCCCCGAAGCGGTCTTTGATAGTCTCGATGTGTCAAGGGCCGGCTTTAGAGAAAAGCAGTCGGTCCAACCGTCGAAGTGATCGATCGTTTTTGGGTTTGAACAATTATTAAGTTGCAGTACCGACTAGCAAAATAGGACATCAATCAGAACGGTCTTGATGACGATCGAAAGCCAGAAAGCAATCGGTCTTCTTTGTACCATTTCACAGTAGATAGGCCCATCTTCTTTACGAATAATCCAAAGGGACAGAGCTCTTCGTCCGAAGCTCGACGAAACGGACCTTCGTTGCAATCAACTTCGTCAATAAGCTCGGGGTTGTCTTGCTTGCAAGTCGAATACATCGGGCAAGCTATCTCGTCACTTTTAACGTATTCGGAGAATTGATAGGCGAGCAAAAGCTGGATGAATTCCGACTTTGAAGATTCATCGCCAAGGGAGCTGCCCAACTCTCCATTCTTGTTGACGATAAGTGGTATCCCCAAATTCGAGATCACTGAGCTGAGCTTTCCCTTGAAACGCTCTGTGCTCATCGCATAGAAAGTAGAAAAGAGACTAAATCCTCCGATCTTCCTCTGAGCGTAGTCTAAAGCCTCACCGAGCCAAGCGTGGATTAACGGAGAACTGGTTTCGGGGAACTGGTGCTGCAGTGACGCGCGAAGCGCTCCATAGCGGCGCTTAAGCTTATTCGCCATAGATTCGTAAGGACGGCTAACCGCAACCCATTGATAATTGAACAGAAGCTCGATGAATGTATCGTCGTCATTGAATTCTGCGCCTTTGAAAAAGCCGCTTTTGATGTCTTCGATTACCATCATAAGGCGATGTGCCGGATTATCGTTCATAAGGCAGTATTCGGCCAACGCAATTCTTTTTATGTTGCTAAGATGTGCCAAGCCTTTAAACGCAAGAACTAAATCAACAGATCGATATGGCAGGTCGGGGGGGGGGAGGCACATCGGGAAAATGATGGGTCTCTATCTTTGACGCAATGTACTCGAGCAGGTCACGCGCCCCAAAGTGATACTCATGGACCCCGCTACCGGATAAAAAGTACCTATAGAGCTTGTACCCATAGCTCTCACTAACCTCCTCCTCAAGACGAATTCCGTCGATCGATATAACTTCCGTATGAAAATCACGGCTTCCCCAAGTAAATTCGCTGGTTCTTTTTAGCTCGAGCACGTCCTTATTTGTGAAGTTGCTGGGCAAGTGCATCTCCCTCGTCTCTCTCGCATGATTGATCTGCGCACGAAAAATTTCGAGTAAAACCATGTTCTCTCGCATGCAGTATGGCATAACAAGATCCTGCAAAAGATGAAGATATTCATGGATAAACGTGGCCTCGTGTTGCTTTGCAAGTTGCTCCGGTTGCTCGTCCGATTCGATCCGGATGATGAAGAAAGCTGGCTCATAGCTACCCTCTGCATTTTTCAAAAACATATGTTGCCTCCCGGTTTCTCATTCGATAGGTGTTTGCCTTTGGCCGCCATCATACCAAATTGCATTATTCTGAAGAACTACACCGGTCCCTCTTGAGATCAATGACCCAGGCCTCTTGCATGCAATAAAATTCATTTATGCGTTGGCTGCGGACGGAAGCTTCACATTATCTATGACGGCTTTTCTGAAGCAAACCAGACAGTCGAATGACAATGTAATCAACGCGGCGACTGTCTCATTCTGTCCGAACCCGGCCGTTCGGACAAGCATAGCAGGTTGTCAGATGGAAAATCCAGCGCGACCCACAACAGACGACATGCAGATGCGGCTTGAACAAAGTGCGGACGCCATGCGAATCAGGCGCTGTTCGGTCGAGCGTCCCCTTCGGGACCATCAAGTCGTGGATGGGGGCGACGCACTTCCTGACCAAAGGGCTTAATAACGCTGCTTGGGGTCGCTGGCATGATGGAGGCGGTCCGGGCATATGCCCTTATACTGGCTCTACGACGCGCGTTTGGAGCGCTTGCCTTACCGAGCCGGCCGCTGAGTCGAAAAAATACAAACAGTCCCCGTGTAGCCTGGTCAATCCGTAATACGGCAGCAGTCGGGTACAGTTCGACCGCGTGCAGCTATATTTGAGTTTTAACACGGCATAGACCGAAAGCGGAAGTTGCTGTTAGGCGATTGTACCCTACAGGTACACCCGTGCGAGGCACTGCCATCGAAACGCTGGTCGCATTTCACATGGGTTGATACGGTACATTTGAGACATCGTCGCCCGATTGTCTAGACCCCAACGAGACGATATCCAGGACCTTCCGGTATTTGCAGTTAGCGTGAGCTGGCGGCCATAGATCGCGAGCCGGCGCCGTCTATTTGTAAGCGACCAGCAGCCCCACCTGTACAGCGTGTTCAGCGTTGGGTAAAGTCGGGGAATGGCAACAGCGAGTCGATCTGGCTGTTGGGGCACGTCGGGAGACGTTCCAAGACGGTGGCCAGCCAGCGCGCCGGATCAAGCCCATTAAGCTTGGCGGTGGCAAACAGGCTCTGGATGGCGGCGGCGCGCCGACCGGCCCGCTCCGAACCGGTGAACAACCAGTTCTTCTTGCCGATGGCGATGAGACGAATGGCGTTCTCGACGGGATTGTTGTCGATCGGCAGCGTGCCCGAGGCCGCATAGCGCTGCAGCGCCGCCCAGCGCTTGAGCGCGTGATCGACGGCCTTGGCCGTGCCGCTGCCGGCGGCAACGGCGCGCTGGGTCGTTGTAGCCATGCGTGCATTTCGGCCTGCGCCGGCATGGCCAAGTCCTGGCGCAACGCCAGGCGTTGCGGCGAATCGCGTCCCGCGCCTTGCTGCTCGATCGCGTACAGCGCCGCGATGCGGCGCAGCGCCTCCTCGGCGACGGGGCTGCCGCTGGCGGCGTGCACGTCGAAGAACTTGCGCCGGATATGGGCCAGGCAGGCCAGTTCGGTCGGGCCGTCGGCGAACAGGGCCTTGTAGCCGGCGTAATCGTCCACCATCAGGTGGCCGCGCCAGCCATGCAGGAAGGCGCGCGCGTGGGCGTCGGCGCGGCTGATCTGGTAGTCGAAGACGACGAGAGGTGGGCCATCGTCATGGACGCCGGATCGATAAGCCCACAGGTAGGCGTGTCTTGCCGCTGCCAGGGTCAAGCTGGCGCACCGGCGTTTCATGGGCATGTAGGCAGTCATGTTGCCGCAGCAGTTCGGCCAGCCGGTCGGCCAGCGGCTGCAGCGCCACGCCGATGCGCCCGATCCACCCGGCCAGCGTCGAGCGGGCCAGCGGCACGCCCTGGCGGGCGGCGATCTGTTCGATCCGGTACAGCGGCAGATGGTCGAGGTATTTGCAGGCCGAGATCCAGGCCAGCAGGCCGACGGCGGCCATGCCGCCGTCGATGACGGCCGGCGGGATAGCCGCCGCCGTCACCGTCTGGCACGGACGGCACGCGTACTGCGGCCGGATGTGGCGGTGCACGAAGAAGCGCGTCGGCTCCACGTCCAGCCTTGCTCGCTGTGTAGATTGAGCGGCGCTGCTGTCGCCACTGCCGACACCACCCGCACCGGCAGCAGCGCTGGCGCCATTTGTACAGCCGGTAGCCGCCGAGCCCAGTAACCGACCTGCCGAAAGGGGATGTCGTGTTGGAGCGCGAACGCGCACTGCGACAAGCCACTCGCTCGCCATTGCCCCAGGCGTTCTTGCCAGACCTTGACTCGTTCTGAATTCACCACTATCTGTCTTCCCGACATAACCGAAAGTGCCAGTGTGACGAGGCCGATTACGAATTCATAGGTGGGCCGGTTAGCCGCTTACGTTAATTCGAGCCGAAATCAGCGTCAAATGCGAGCCCGACCGTTTTCAAACGCGAGCCGTTATACATAGGGAGACCCGCTTTGAACCCGGCGTTTCACACCATCATCAACGCCAGCGAGGTTGACCGGCGCGACCTGTTTCTCAGCGCGGCCGCCGCCTGGGTACGGCGGTTCAGAACGTGGAAAAAGACTTCTGGGTCTGCTGGACCTTGGATGCGCTGTTCAATGGCCTGGCGCCTGGCCGGCCCCGTCTGCTTTTCAAGGGTGGCACCTTGCTGTCCATGGCGTTCGGCCTGATCACGCGGTTTTCCGAAGATATTGACATCACGGTGTTCCGCGACGACCTGGGCTATCCTGCAGAAGTTGCCGACCTTGACGCGCTGAGCGGTAAAAAGCGCCGCGTCCGCCTAGACGCCATTCGGGCCGCCTATCCGGCGGCCACCGTCCTTATCCAATAGTTTGGCATTTTGAGGAATCGAAGAAATCCGAAATTTTCAAAATTTTTCCCTATTCACGATCCGTGAAAATGAAAAATAATTGAATATTTTTTGAGTTATGACTATCATGAGCGTTCACACTCCGTGAATAATGTGGGAGAGAGAAAATGGTTGAAAACGAATTCGCTCTAGCGTCCGTTAATGCGGAGGAGGCACTTATCTCGCATGCTTTACGAATACTGCAAGAAAGAACGGCAATCGCAGGGACTCTCGTCACGCTTAAGCCTGTCATGCCAGGTCAGCAGGAGGCCGATGGCGCAGTCAAGCTGCAGCATCCCAACGGAACCCATCGTTATTTTATCGAATGTAAATCATCCATCGATCGTAAAGAGCAGCTCAACAAAGTACAGAAGCAATTGGAACGGCTCGGAGACGAAGGTTTTCTGATCACGCCATACCTTAGCAGGGAACTCGTCGAACATTGCAGGAAGATAGACCTGCAGTTTGTCGATCTGTCAGGCAATGCGTATTTGCGTGCACCTGGTCTCTTTATCTTGATAACGGGGGAAAAACGCAGCCTTGCTCTCCCAACCGATGGCGAACCTAAAGGACTCACGAATTCAGCAGCATTGCGGGCCGTGTTTGCGCTGCTTTCGCACCCCGTCCTCCTCAACTCACCACTCAAACATATCGCAAGCACCGCCGGAGTGTCACTGGGCACTGCCTACAACGTGCTGGACGATTTACAGCGCCGGGGCTACTTGATCAAGTCCAGCGCTGCCGGGCGCAGAAAACTGCTCGAGCCAGAACGCCTGATTGCCGAGTGGGCGATCAACTTCCCCACCACATTGCGCACCAAACTGCACCTCAGACGTTTCAGCGCACCGGACCCTGATTGGTGGCAGTCAGTGCAACTGGACGCTTTCCATTACGCGTGGAGTTCTGAGGTGGCCGCTTGTAAAATGACCGGATACCTCAAGCCATCGACGCAAACCCTTTACGTTGACCAAGGAGACATGGATAACGTCATCAAGGTATTGGTCAAACAGCATCGAATCAAGCCTGATCCCAATGGCAACATCGAAATATTGGAAAAATTTTGGCAGACAAAATGCGACACAGAAGTCTGCCTCGCTCCACCGTTGCTAGTCTACGCTGAGCTAATGGCGTTAATGGATCCGCGCTCGGACGAAGTAGCCACTATGATCAAGGAGAAGTGCATTGACCCCACGTTTGATCAGGGATGACCGCCCGGTCGATCCCACCATTATCGACATCCTGCGTGCCGTCGCAGCCGATGCATCGGATGAGGGACTCGACTACATGCTGGTCGGGGCAACAGCAAGAGATATCCTCTTGAACCATGTGTTCGGCATTGTCGCCAGGCGCGCAACCTACGACGTGGACTTTGCTGTTGCCGTCAAAGACTGGCAGCAGTTCCATGCGCTGCGCACCAGGCTTCTGGCGCGAGGAACCTTCAAGGAACAGGGCACGGCACAGCAACGTCTGTACTTCACCGGTCGAGACGGTGATCTCCGCTATCCACTGGATCTGGTACCCTTTGGTGCCATTGCAGAAGGTGCGGGAGAAATCGCCTGGCCACCAGACATGGCGGTCGTCATGAGCGTCGCAGGCTATGACGACGTGTTGGCTGCCGCAGAACACGTGAAGTTTGCCGACGATTTTGACGGAAAGGTCGTTTCGCTCGCTGGCCTCGCAGTATTGAAACTCATCGCCTGGTCAGACCGGGGACGGGAAAATCCTAAAGACGCTCATGATCTGATCCACCTGATGGACAGTTACGCCGCAGCCGGTAACTTCGAACGTGTCTACGACGAAGAAGGCGTGATTGAGGCCGGGGAGGCTGATCCGGATTTGGCCGGTGTTTATTTGCTTGGCAAAGACATCTGCCGAGTGGCAAGCGCTGAAACACTGGAAGTGCTACGGCGAATTGTCCGGCAAGACTTTGATCGGCTTTCCAATGAAATGATCAGGGCCAATCGCCATCTAGATAATGTCGAGGAACGCGTCGAGTCTCGCCTGCGACTTTTAGAAAAATCGTTGGTGCAATAGCAAGCCAGGCTTACCCCTCTGGTGGCCCAGATGCCGGGGCCAAACTCGGTGGACCCGCATTGGCTTGTGTTCTCTAGGTGGGGCCGTGACTGGGGGAAGAACGTGCACCGGAACACTAACGGCTTCGCGCTGCATCGCCGCCGTCCGGAGGACGCCAATTCCACTGGCCGCAAGACAGCCGACATCTAGACGCTGGCGGTGAAGGCGCGCAAGTCGCGCTGGTTGACCGACGATTCGTGCTGGCAGAACTCGGTGGTGAAGTTGTTTATTTCAAAACAATCAACCTGTTTTATTAGACGTACTCGCCAGATCAAGCCATCATTCGCCAGCGCCTAGCAGCCTCAGAGGTTGAACCTCAGCAAGCGCAATTTCCACCTCGACGCCATCCACATGGCGTATCCATGCCCGCCCCTCCCCACTTGGGCGGCGTCCTAGCAGCAGGATGCCCTCGCGCTGCTGGTGCAGCACCACGACGCCGCCACAGCGCCAGCGGCGGTGGCCCGTGTCACTGGGAGCGGCATCAACAGTTGCGGCATCCTGCTGCGCTGGACCTGCTCTGCCCTCTTCAACAACCGGCTCCTCCTGACCAAATTTCTCGCCCAAGAAGGCGCGCAGCAACTTGACGGCGCCGCGCGTGATCTCCGGCTCGCCCTCGCCCAGCCAGGCCGTCACCGCTACAGGCTGCGCCTTGTAGGCGGTCACCAGTTCATTCACGGTGGTCACGTCGCGCACCCTGCCCTGGTTGAACGCCAAAGCGACCGGCTCGGGCAAGTCCAGCAGGGCCGCGTGCTGCGTGACGAAGGCTGGCGATTTGCTGATATTGCTGGCGATCTGCCCCCGCTTGAGCCCTTTCGACAGTTCGCGGCCGATGTAGTTGGCGATCTCCCGCGCCGTCAGCTCGTTGCGCTGCAGGTTTTCCACCACCTGGTCGGTCGCGCTATAGTCGTCGTCAATGAAACCGGGAATAGTCGCCAGCTGCGCCAGCCGCGAGGCACGGTAGCGTCGCGCGCCATGATTGATGATGTAGCGCCCGGGCCTGTCGGGATGGTGGCGCACCGAGATCGGCGTCTTGACGCCGCGCAGGCGAATCGAGGCAGCGAGTTCGGCCAGGCTGTGCGCCGTAAAGCCAGGATTCGCGGCCGAGCGCGGCTGCCCGGGATCTTCTTCGATATGGTCGAGCGGCAGCGCCAGCGGCCGCCCTTCCATCTCGGGTCCACTGCCCTGCTTCAGCTGCGCGCCAACCTTTTTCATCGCGGCGCATCCGGATCGCCATACGCGACGAACCAGGTCAGGTGGCAAAAGACGGCAAAGTGCAGCAGCAACGCCAAACCGGCATGCGTACCGGGCGTATCCCACAGCACCAGCGCGCGCAGCAGCTGGAACAGCACATCGCACGCCATGATGAAGCGCAGCGCTGGCCAGCACAGCACGACGATGACCCACAGGATTTTACGCAGGCCGGGCCTTGCTGGCAGCCCGGCGGGATTCAACGATGGCGTCGGCGATTTCTCGTTGCCTGGAACGGATGGAAACTGGATGATGTCTGCCATGTTTTGACTCTTTCGCGTCTGGCCTGCTGCACCGTGCAGCTGATACGCCGACACTGCCATCGTCGCCCCGCCAGCTGTCTGCGGCTTTGATGCAAAGCAAACTAGCGTTCCGCTATCGAAGCAATTTTTAGCAGCTAAAATCCGGTTTGAGCGCTCCTTGCGTGCACACGCCACGCAGACATGCACGCCGCATTGATCCAATCGGCATCGCACGAGAAATCCGATTGAAACGCCGTTTCAGCCATCGGATACTGGGCTCAGGAATTCGAAATAATGATTGCTACCAGACTGGATTCACGCTGACCCAAGGAGGCCTTCCATCATGGGCATTCGTCCACTCACTACTACCGACCTGCTGGTGCCAGGCCGGGTCTTGATCAAGCGCCGCCAGTTGCTGCAGAAGGTGCCGCTCTGCGAGCGCACGATACTGGATATGGAAAAACGCGGCGGCTTCCCCAAGCGCTTTACTATCACGTCGCGCCTTGTCGCGTGGGACCTGGCCGAGGTCGATGCGTGGATCGCCGCGCAGCAAAGCGCAGCCTTGCCAGGGTGCGCTCCGGGTGCGAAAAAAAGCACGTCCTAGCCGGCCGCGTCGGCACGCGGACACTAGCTGGCGGTCCACCCATCGATCATGTCTGCCCATTCCTGCAGCATGCCGCGCCGCTGCTCCGCGTATTCCGCCTTGTTATACACGGCCCTGACGCCCTTCTGTTCGTGCGCCAGGCATTTCTCGATCCAGTCCGTGTTGTAGCCCGCCTCGTGCAGCAGAGTCGAGGCGGTGCGGCGCAAGTCATGCGGCGAAAAGCCATCCAGCGTGCAGCCGTCATCGGCGGCATTCTTGACCACGGAAACCAGCACCGCGTTCAGGGTCGCGCCATTCATCGGCCGCTCAGGATCGTACCTGGACGGCAGCACATAGCGGGACCCGCCGGCGCAGGTTTTGAACGCCACCAGCATATCCATGGCCTGGCGCGACAGATAGACGTTATGGGGATTTCGTCTTTTCATGCGCGCGCCGGGGATCGTCCATAGCGCATGCTCGAAGTCGATCTCCGACCAGGTGGCGTCGGTTAGTTCCGATTTGCGTACCAAGGTCAGCAGCAGCATCTTGCACGCCAGGCGTACCGTGGCGGCGCACTGGGTCCGGTCCAGATACTTGTAGAACAATTTGATTTCCGCCGGCATTAAGGTGCGGTCACGCGGCTCGAAGGTTGCGATCGACGATGGCGGCACGCGATCGGCCGGGTTAGGATGCTTTTCCCCGCGCGCTTCGGCATACCTGAAGACCATCATCACGATCTCGCGCGCGTGCACCGCCACCGCCGGCGCCTGACGTGCAACGATGCGGTCGCACAGTTCGCGCAGCATCTGATCGCTGATTTCGGATAGCAGCAAGGAGCCAAACGCTTTTTTCAGGTCTCGCTCATATGTCCAGCGGCGCATGGCGCGCGTTGATTCTGCCATCTTGTATTTGTCGAGCCAGCGTTCGGCCCAGACAGAAAACGGTTCCTGTGCCTTGCGCCGCCGGACGCTCTCTTCCTTCGTGCGCGCCGGCGACACGCCTGCGGCGACGGCCTTGCGCGCCTCGGCAAGCGCTTCGCGCGCTTCACGCAAGCTCATGCCACCCACGCCATACCGGCCCAGCGTGACGGTCTCCTGGCGTCCGTTAACACGATAGTTATAGCGGAAGGAAATGCTGCCGGACGCCGCCACCATCGCATACAGTCCGTCCCGGTCCGCCACCTTGTAGGGCTGCCCGGTCCCCTTGATATTTTTGAGCTTTGCATCTGTCAGCATATTTGCCTCCAAACGTATACCATCACACCAAAGAAACAATCAATAAAATCAGTAACTTGCATGCGATTTTAGACGCTGTTTCCATTGCATGAATAGCACTGAAGCCGGCAAAAGTACCATCAACGATTCCGGCGTTTTCCAGACTTGGAAAAACCAATAAAAACAAGGACTTATCGCGCTGCATACCATCACGTATACCATCAAGGCCCAACCGCGCCTGATGGTATACGTATCTCCATAGCATCATCCCAAGAACGCCATACCATCTTGAGTACCATCAAAAGAACCTGCTCGGCTTTACCTGAGGTTGCCTGACAATGCGTCCCACAATGAAAAAACCCCTGAAAAATCAGGGGTTTGTCTTGATCGTCCTACCCGGCTTTGCCAGCGGCTGCCGGACGGGAGATCACTCCCACTCGATCGTCGCCGGCGGCTTGCCCGAAATATCGTAGACCACGCGGTTGATGCCGCGCACTTCGTTGATGATGCGGTTCGATACCTTGCCCAGCAGCGCGTGCGGCAGGTGCGCCCAGTGCGCCGTCATGAAGTCTTGCGTTTGCACTGCCCGCAGGGCCACTACCCATTCGTAGGTGCGGCCGTCGCCCATCACGCCGACCGATTTGACCGGCAGGAAGACCGCAAAGGCCTGGCTGGTCGCTTCGTACCAGTTGGTCGGCACGCTGTCCTGGTCGAAGCCTGGCACCACGACCGGCTCGTATGGCGTGTTGCGCAGCTCTTCGATGAAGATGGCGTCGGCGCGGCGCAGCAGGTCGGCGTAGTCTTTCTTGACTTCGCCCAGGATGCGCACGCCCAGGCCCGGGCCCGGGAACGGGTGGCGGTAGACCATGTCGTGCGGCAGGCCCAGGGCGACGCCCAGTTTGCGCACTTCGTCCTTGAACAGTTCGCGCAACGGCTCCAGCAGTTTGAGCTTCATCGTGTCCGGCAGGCCGCCCACGTTGTGGTGGCTCTTGATGGTCTGGCCCTTTTTACCTTTGCCGGCCGACTCGATCACGTCCGGGTAAATCGTGCCTTGCGCCAGCCATTTGGCGTTGACCAGCTTGGCGGACTCGACCTGGAACACTTCGACGAATTCGCGGCCGATGATCTTGCGCTTCTGCTCGGGATCGGAGACGCCGGCCAGGTGGCCCATGAACTGGTCTTCCGCATCGACGCGGATGACTTTCACGCCCAGGTTCTTAGCGAACATGTCCATCACCATCTTGCCTTCGTCCAGGCGCAGCAGGCCATGGTCGACGAATACGCAGGTCAGCTGGTCGCCGATGGCGCGGTGGATCAGCGCGGCAGCGACGGACGAATCGACGCCGCCGGACAGGCCCAGGATGACGTCGTCGGTGCCGACTTGCGCGCGGATTTTTTCGACCGCTTCGCTGATATAGTCGGGCATGTTCCAGTCCGATTTGCAGCCGCAGATTTCATGCACGAAACGGCCGATCATGGCCTTGCCCTGCACCGTGTGCGTCACTTCCGGGTGGAACTGCACACCGTAGAACTGGCGCTCTTCGTCGGCCATGGCGGCGATCGGGCAGCTCGGGGTGTTGCCCATCAGCTTGAAGCCTTGCGGCATTTCCAGCACTTTGTCGCCGTGGCTCATCCACACTTTCAGCATGCCGTGGCCTTCGTCGGTGACGAAGTCGGCGATGCCGTTCAACAATTTGGTGTGGCTGCGGGCGCGCACTTCGGCGTAGCCGAATTCACGCACCAGGCCGTTTTCAACCTTGCCGCCCAACTGGGCCGCCATGGTCTGCATGCCATAGCAGATACCGAGTACCGGCACGCCCAGCTCGAACACGGCTTGCGGCGCGCGCGGCGAGTCGCCTTCCAGGGTGGAATTGTGGCTGCCCGACAGGATCACGCCGGCGGCGCCATAGTTGCGTACGAATTCTTCGCTGACGTCGTATGGGTAGACTTCGGAGAACACGCCGGAATCGCGCACGCGGCGGGCGATCAGCTGGGTGACTTGGGAGCCGAAATCGAGAATGAGGATTTTAGAGTGCATGATGGAGGACTTTATCTGGGTTCAATTGCAAGACCGGCGCACTAGGCGCCGGTCTGATTGTCGCTATTTACTCGGAACGGTAATTTGGCGCTTCTTTCGTGATCTGCACATCATGGACATGCGATTCGCGCATGCCGGCCGAGGTGATTTCCACGAATTCCGCTTTCTCGCGCAGCTCGTCGATGGTGGCGCAACCGCAGTAGCCCATCGATTGACGCACGCCGCCCACCAGCTGGAAGATGATCGCCAGCACGCTGCCCTTGTAGGCGACGCGGCCTTCGATACCTTCAGGCACGAACTTGTCGGCCTTCATGGTGGCGTCCTGGAAGTAGCGGTCAGCCGAGCCGTCCGACATCGCGCCCAGCGAACCCATGCCGCGGTACGATTTGTACGAACGGCCCTGGTACAGGATCACTTCGCCCGGGGCTTCTTCGGTACCGGCAAACATCGAACCCATCATGACGGTCGAGGCGCCAGCGGCCAGTGCTTTCGAGATATCGCCCGAGAAGCGGATGCCGCCGTCGGCGATACATGGCACGCCCGTGCCGGCCAGTGCTTCGGCCACGTTCGAGATGGCGGTAATTTGCGGCACGCCGACACCGGCGACGATGCGCGTGGTGCAGATCGAGCCTGGGCCGATGCCGACCTTGACGGCGTCAGCGCCGTACTCGACCAGCGCCTTGGCGGCCGCTGCCGTGGCGATATTGCCGCCGATAACTTCAACTTGCGGGTACTTGGTCTTGATCCACTTTACGCGGTCCAGGATGCCTTGCGAGTGGCCGTGGGCGGTATCGACCACCAGCACGTCGACACCGGCGGCGACCAGCAGGTCGATCCGCTCTTCATCCTTGGCGCCCACGCCGACGGCGGCGCCGACCAGCAGCTTGCCCTGGCTGTCTTTCGACGCGAACGGGTGCGAGGTCGATTTCTGGATATCCTTGACGGTGATCAGGCCACGCAGTTCGAACGCGTCGTTGACGACCAGCACGCGCTCGAGGCGGTGCTTGTTCATCAGGCGCTTGGCTTCGGCCGTGTCTGCTTCCTCGTTCACATATACGAGTTTTTCGCGCGGGGTCATCTTGGCGCGTGCTTCGGCGTCCAGTTCCTGTTCAAAGCGCAAATCGCGATTGGTGATGATGCCGACCACGGTCTTGCCTTCGACGACAGGGAAACCGCTGATGCCATACTGTTCGGTCAGGGCGATCACGTCGCGGATTTTCATTTCCGGAGGAATCGTGATCGGATCGCGCAATACACCTGCTTCGAAACGCTTGACGCGGGCTACTTCGCGTGCCTGGTCTTTCGGGTTCAAGTTCTTGTGGATAATACCGATGCCGCCTTCCTGCGCCATCGCGATCGCCAGACGGGCTTCGGTCACCGTATCCATGGCTGCGGACAGCAAGGGAATATTCAAGGTGATATTGCGGGTCAAGCGAGTTTTGAGGGACGTATCGGCGGGCAGAACGTTGGAGTAGGCTGGGACGAGCAGCACGTCATCGAATGTGAGTGCTTTTTGAAGTAGACGCATAGCATTTCCTATTGGCGCAAAAGCAGATTATACGGAAAATCTTGCTTCTTGTCCTGAACCTTTGCAAAGACCCTGACTACACTGTTCATATTTGCTTGATTCGCTTGCCTTTTCGTATCCCAAATAATACACTCAATATGAAAAGCATCCTGACCACGGCGACCTTTGATCACTGGTTCGGCAGGCTGAAAGACCGGCAGGCTTTTTTCCGCATCCAGGCCCGTATCGACCGCATTGAGGACGGCAACTTTGGCGACTGCAAACCTGTCGGCGAGGGTGTATCGGAAATGCGCATCGATTGCGGTCCGGGATACCGGGTCTACTTCACCCAGCGCGGCATGGAAATCGTCATCCTGCTGGCAGGAGGCGACAAATCGAGCCAGCCGAAAGACATCAGGACGGCGCTGCGGCTGGCGCGAGAACTTTAAGGGGCAGAGATTGTCATGACACAAAAACTGAGCAAATGGGATAGCGCGCAATATCTGAAGACGGAAGAAGACATGCTGGCCTACTTCGAAGCCTGTCTCGAAGAAGCCGGCGATGACGCGGCCTTTATCGCCAAGGCGCTCGGCAATATTGCCAAGGCGCGCGGCATGACGCAGCTGGCCAGGGACACCGGCCTGGGCCGCGAGAGCCTGTACAAGGCGCTGTCCGGCGAAGGCAACCCGAGCTTTGCGACCATTTTGAAAGTGACGCGTGCGCTGGGCTTGCAGCTACGCGCCAGCACGCTTGCCAGCTAAGCCTTGGCGCCCTTGCTCCCGGCACGGCGCCGGCGCGCCTCTTTCGGATCCGCCTGCAGGGGCCGGTAGACTTCCACCCGGTCCTGCTGCCGCAAGACCGTATCGAGCGTCTTTTTCTTGCCGTGGATACCGACCAGATTGATGGCCAGGTCGATCTCGGGGTGCTGCTGCAGCAAGCCGCTCTGCTCGAGCGCCTGGCGCAAGGTGCTGCCGGCAGGCAAGCTCAGGGTGCGCAGGAAGGCGGCATCGGGCAGAGCGTAGCAGACCTGCACCTCGACCTGTACTTCGGTCGCGTCAGGCGCCGCCATAGACCGTCTCGGCGCGCTTGCAGAAGGAATCGACCATGCTGTTGGCGATCATGCCGAACACCGGGCCGATGATCTGTTCGAGCACGCGGCTGGAAAACTCGTAGCGCAAGTCCAGCTCGATCTTGCAGGCGTCTTCGCGCAAGGCCTTGAAGGTCCAGACGCCATCGAGGGTCTTGAAAGGACCGTCCACCAGCTTCATCTTGATGGAGCTGAAAGGCACGTTCTCGTTGGACGTGGTGAAGCTTTGGCGTACGCCGTGGTACTGTATGCCCACGCTGGCAACGACGGTGTTGTCGCCGCGTTCGCGTATCTCGACCGCGCCGCACCAGGGCAGGAATTTGGGATAATCTTCCACCGCCGCCACCAGCGCGAACATTTGTTCGGCGCTGTAGCCGAGAAAAACTGATTTATGTACTACTGCCATTGAAGAACCATTTGCTATGATGTTGGATACACTTGGATTTTATCGCGCTTGCGCGAGACAGTAGTTTAACCGACCCGCGCACATTTACCATTCTCATGACCATAGCAGACAATAGAAAAGCATTCCACGACTACTTCATCGAGGATCGCTACGAAGCCGGCATCGTGCTCGAAGGCTGGGAAGTCAAGGCCATTCGCGACGCCCGCGTACAAATCAAGGAAGCCTACGTGGTTGTCCGCGGTACCGAACTATTCCTGTTCGGCGCGCATATCAGCGCCCTGCCGACCGCTTCCACCCATATCCACCCGGAAGCCGTGCGCACGCGCAAGCTGCTGCTGCACCGCGCGGAAATGGACAAACTGATCGGCAAGGTCGAGCGCTCAGGCTTCACCCTGGTACCACTCAACCTGCATTACAAGGGCGGCCGCGTGAAATGCGAAATCGGCCTGGCCAAGGGCAAGAAACAGCACGACAAGCGGGCGGCCGAACGCGACCGCGATGGCGCGCGCGAAGTGCAGGCGGCGATGAAAACCAATCGCCGTTGATCGGCAAGCGCCCCACTCCACCAACCCGGCCATGCGCCGGGTTTTATTTTGCCTGCGTCATGCGTCATGCGTCATGCGTCATGCGCCATCATGCCCAAATCGGCGGCATCAGCAGGATAAAAAAGGCAAGGAAAAAAGATGATAATCCGGCGCTATTCACGCAGGATGCCAGAATGGCAAGAGAGATAATGACGGGGAATGCTTGACCTGAAAAACGACCGCTTACGGCAGATAAAAACTTCCGGATGCTTGCAAGCTGTTTGGCCAGTATGACGAGATTCACACAGCACAAGCATCCGAATGAAAGGTAATTACACCTTCAGCAGATCACGCGACTTACCCGAATCGGTCCATTCCTTGACCCATTTCGGTTGACGGCCACGGCCAGTCCATTGTTGCGATGCATCGTCAGGATTGCGATAACGCACGGCTACCGTACCGGTTTTTGCACGAATACCCGTACCCACCAGGTCTTTGACGGACACGCCCACGCTTTGCGCAATGGCCAGGATTTGCTCGCGCGCTTTCGACAGATCGTCGTGTTCGCGTTTTTTCATCTGCTTCTTGATGTCGTCTTGCAGCGTGCGCAGTTCCGACAGGGATAAACTGGACAGATCCATGATATTTCCTTTGTATGAGTTGAAAAGAGTGCTGAATACGCGAATTCTATCCAATTGTAACGCGCTTGCGGAGATTTTTTTTGAAAATTTAAAGTTTTTTGCAATTATTTTCATCCGGCGGCGTCATTATCATGACATCTGTGGCAAACACAAAACACTGCCGCCCGGCATTGAGCATCCCATTCCTGCAAAGATGCCGGCATCGCCCACTATCCCCGATGCGGCAATCCCCATGGTGCCATTAATTTTGAAGTACTTTTTGATTCATTGCAATTTATAGCCATCATAAAAGATAATTTATAAAAATGCATGTTGAATTTACGGCCACTGCGTAAATGGCAACCTCACCGCACCATCTCCGTGCATCGCCGCCACCGGCAATGACGCACACTTTAATCGAAAAAGAGAATACACGCTGCACGCTACACATCATTTCAAACCAGGCGTCAACCGCCTTGATTCAAATAAGGCGTGATTGTAGCAAACTGGCGTGACGACTCCCGCAGGCGGTATCCACCCACAATACAGCAGAAGCAAAAACGCCCGCAAAAGCGGGCGACAGTTACTATTGAATAACTAGTGATTACTCAGGGGAGCGCTACTGCGCCTTTCGGCTTTTGCGTTTTCACCACTTGCATGGCGGTAGCGATCAAGCTGCTCATCTCGCCCAGATTGGCTGGCACGATAATCGAGTTATTGGTTTTGGCCAGTTGCGCAAAGGCGCCCACATACTGCTCCGCCACTTTCAAGTTGACAGCGTCCTCGCCGCCCGGCTCCCTGATGGCGGCGCCCACCTGGCGCAGCGCTTCGGCATTGGCCTGCGCCAGCGCCACGATGGCGGTGGCCTGCCCTTCGGCGCGGTTGATCGAGGCCTGCTTTTCACCTTCCGAGCGGGCAATCGCCGCTTCGCGCTCGCCGCTGGCGATATTGATCTGCTCCTGCTTGCGTCCTTCCGAGGCGGCGATCAGCGCGCGCTTTTCACGTTCGGCCGTAATCTGCGCCTGCATGGCATGCAGGATTTCCTTGGGCGGCGTCAAATCCTTGATTTCATAGCGCAATACCTTGACGCCCCAGTTGGCCGCCGATTCATCGATGGCGTTGACGATGGCGGTATTGATGTGGTCACGCTCTTCAAAGGTTTTATCGAGCTCCATCTTGCCGATCACGGAACGCAGGGTGGTTTGCGCCAATTGGGTAATGGCGGCGATGTAATTGGATGAACCATACGACGCGCGCATCGCATCGGTAATCTGGAAGTACAGAATGCCGTCGACTTGCAGCTGCGTATTGTCGCGCGTGATGCACACCTGCGGTGGCACATCGAGCGGAATCTCCTTGAGCACATGCTTGTAGGCGATACGGTCGACAAACGGCACCACGATATTCAGGCCAGGCCCCAGTACCGCGTGAAATTTCCCCAGCCGTTCCACTACCCAGGCATGCTGCTGCGGCACCACATTGACGGTCTTGAAGACAAATACCAGCGCCAGCAATAACAAGATCAGCGACACGCTCCCGATGCTAATTTCCATAGTTTACTCTCCAGTGTTATCCAACAATCAAACGGCTGCCGCGCACGGCACGTATGGTGTACTGCCCTGCTTGCGTATCGCTGCCCGGCATTAATTCCACATCCCATAAAGCGCCGCGATACATTACGCGCGCTACGCCATCGACCCAATGCGCCACCGCCACGCTTTGACCGATATCGAGGTTGACATTCGGATCCTGGGCCGCATCGCGGCGCGCCGCCTTGCCGAAGCGGCTGCGGCTGCGGCGCAATAACAAGGTAGCCGCCACGCCCACCACGGCCGCACACAAGCCCTGCAGCGGTCCATTTGCGCCCGCCAATGCGGCCAGCGCACCGGCACTCATGCCGATGGCGATCATCAGCAAATAAAAGGTTCCGCTGAATAATTCCAGGATCAATACCAGCCCACCTGCGATAAACCAGCCTGTCCAATCGGCCATGATTTTTCCTTTATGTCAGCCGTTAAGAAAAAAACCCCCGTGACCGATATAGGTAACGGGGGTTTTCACAATATTGCCAGATATTTATTCTTGCCTGTATACCTATAAGTAACAGTCTAAAGCAATTCCGGCTCACGTCAATAGGTGAGTCGGATTTTCATTCCTTTAAGGCTATTATTCTTCGAGCAGGCTGCGCAACATCCACGCGGTTTTTTCATGCAGGTCGAGGCGCTGCGTGATCAGATCGGCGGTCGGCTGGTCATTGGCTTTTTCCAGCAGCGGGAACAGCGCGCGCGCCGTGCGGGCAGTCGCCTCTTGGGCAGACACCAGATGGCGCACCATTTCCAGTGCCGGTGGCACGCCTTCGATTTCCTTGATCGAGGCCAGCTCGACGAACTGCTTGTAGGTACCGGGCGCAGGGTAGCCCAGCGCACGGATACGTTCGGCGATCAGGTCCAGCGCGCCCCACTGTTCGGTGTACTGCGTCATGAACATCAGGTGCAGGGTATTGAACATCGGCCCCTTGACGTTCCAATGGAAATTATGCGTCATCAGGTACAGGGTATAGCTGTCGGCCAGCAGGCCCGACAAGCCTGCCGCGATCTTCGCGCGGTCCGATTCGGAAATCCCGATATCGATTTTTGCCGAGCCAGTTTTCGGATTTACAGTTGGTTTCTTGCTTGCCATATCAACTCCTGTCTGTGTGAAAGTAAAACCATTTTAGCAAATCTTGCGCTATCTCATCACTGGGTGACGTGCGGGCCAAAAAAAACTAGGGCGGCACATTCTGCTTACCTCTCCCGCGGGCACTATTGAAGCGCGTTGCTGTCCAAGGTCGCAT
>NZ_JAFCTQ010000044.1:0-40174 GCF_049896105.1 Janthinobacterium sp. PSPC3-1
TGCCGCCCACCGTCTACGAACGGAAAATGGCAGCACGTGAACCTATCGTTGTGTCCGAAATTACTTGACCACCACACTCATAGTTGCCCACGGCCGCGGCATGGTCGCGCTCCCGTTCGACGCTCCGGGACTCGATAGCCGATGTCCGTTCGTCGGCTTCTTCATGCAGTCGCGCGGCCAGCCGCACCACAATATCATGCAAGGCATCGCTGATCGGCGCCTTGCGCCCGTCACCAGAGCCTTCTTCTGTCTCCAGTTCTTTCAAATATTTATGGATGGTGGTCTTGGACCCCGTGTTGCCTAAGGCAACTCGGACAGCGTCGACCGAAGGGTAGCGCCCTTGGGCCAGCAACGCATCGCGCGCTTTTTTGATATCCGATTGATACAGTCCGGCACGGGCCATAACCTCTCCACGAAATAAGATGATGTATTACATACCATGTAATTACATACCATTTTTCGAGAAATTCAAGCTCAAATTTTCCTTGAAATTGAAGCAGGATAATATATGGTTATCCTGTGTCAGACGTCTTTTCGTGCCATTTTGGCCGCGTTTGCTGTACATTTGCCGATAGAGCCGGACATAATTGGTGACGCCGCTCGCCACGATCTATCCAGCCGGCCTTACCCGCCCGCTTTTCAGCCTTGTCATGCCATGTCTGATATCGACCTCTTTCTGCAGGCTGCTACGCGCGAGAACACGCGAAAAAGCTATCAAAGCGCGCTCCGCGATTTTGAAGTGGAATGGGGTGGTCTTTTGCCGGCGACGCCGGATAGCGTGGCACGCTACCTGGCCGACCGTGCCGGCAAACACGCTGTCAACACCCTGCGTCAGCGATTGGCCGCATTAGCCCAGTGGCATCTCGACCAGGGCTTTCCAGACCCAACCAAGGCACCGGTAGTACGCCAAGTCTTGCGCGGTATCCAGACGCTGCACCCCGCCCAGGAAAAGCGAGCAAAACCCTTTCAGATCGATCAACTCATGTTGGTCGATCACTGGTTGACGGCCAACGCCGACGCCGCGCAATCCCAGGGAGAACTGGCCGCCGAGCTGCGGTACCGCCGCAATAAAGCATTGTTCTTGCTGGGTTTCTGGCGCGGGTTTCGCGGCGATGAGCTGACGCGCGTGCAGATCGAGCATATTCACATCACGCCAGGTGAAGGGATGACTTGCTTTTTGCCGCGCACCAAGGGTGATCGCCAGCTCAAAGGCGGCAACTTCAAGGTGCCGTTGCTATCGCGCCTATGCCCTGTCACCGCTTATGAGGAATGGATCGCTGCAGCGAGATTGACGGCTGGGCCGGTGTTTCGTGCCATTGATCGCTGGGCCAACATTAGCGCTAACGGCCTAAACATCGATAGCTTGGTGCCGCTTCTGCGTAATATCCTGCAGGAAGCTGGCGTGGATGCGCCTGAGTTGTACAGTGCCCACTCGCTGCGCCGCGGCTTTGCCAGTTGGGCAACCGCGAATGGGTGGGATCTGAGAACGCTGATGGAGCATGTGGGCTGGAAAAATGCACAGTCCGCCATGCGCTACATCGATCGGGAAGATTCCTTTAACCAGCGCCGTATTGAGCATGCCCTGCGTCCTACTGGGGGCAAGTGACTAGCCCATTAGTTAATTGCCGGACCTATCCACTGAGCATCTGATAGTCAACTGCTCGGGTTTGATCGTTGCTACTGGGTCAAAACATGTAAAAACGAGACGCGTTGCGACTGCAGCGTCTCGCAGGGAGACGCCTATCCGATACAATGGACTGTATAAATTTTCGGAATCACGATGAGTCACTCACCGCTTTTGAACCATATTCTGGAAGGGAAGAACACAGGATTCGGAAAAAATCGGGCGCTAAGGCAACGTGTCCTTCAATGTAGGACCGCTTTCGACCCAAAGCAGCCGTTCGCATCAATGCGATCCTTTTCATTCTGCTGTCGCCTAAACGACTAGGTAGGGTTGCTTTAAGCCTGTAAGCCGCGGTTATGCGCACCAGGGAAATTCCGCGCTGCGCTCAACAACGCGACAGAACCTACACTTTGCGGTAAGCGCCAAGGTTGGCATGCGCACCAAGGTGGAGCGCCTGGCCCTGCCGAGGTAATATGCCAAGGTTCCTCTTTCTCCCCCGTCCACTCGTTTGCGGCCGGCAGATCCTTTTCACCATCCCTTCGCCACGCGGCTTTGCTGCGGTGATCGGAGTGGACGTTGCGCAAGCATGCTGCGTCCGGCCCGACTACCTGGTGTTCCCAGCAGCATCACTAATAATTATGGCGCGCAGGACTATCGCTTCGACTTGACATCGAGTGGCGACCAAATTCAAGAGCGCACGTTCTTATCTGCCGCAACGCCGCATCAAAGTTACTGCGCCAGGACGTAATGCGCCAAAGCCATCGCCTCGGTCTCGCTCAGTTGGGCGAATGCTGGCATCGGTACAGGCCCCCATTTGCCGGCGCCGCCTGCCCGAATATTGTGCGCTACCAATGACTCTGCGTTTGCCTTTCCCTTGTATTTAGCAACCACTTCCTTGAATGCCGGCCCGACGATTTTCTTGTCGATCGAATGACATCCCGTGCAGGCATTTGTGGCAAGCAGCGCTTTTGTGTCGGTTGCGGCGGCGGTCCCGACCGTCCGTGCCACGGCAGCTGGCTTTACCGCTGCTGTCGCAGTCGGAATTGCGGTACTGCGCTCGGCCCCGTAGGTCTTGACCAGATAATCAACGATGTCCGGGATATCCGCATCGGGAAATTGTGCGCCGAACGGTTTCTTCATCTTTTTCACGGTCGCATCCCAGTAGCCGCGAGGCGACGTCGTTGGCTGCGACTGGATATAATGGACTGAATGACATGTCATGCAGTTGCGCTGGGCCAGCGCATATCCCGGCAAATCGCTGGGTTTGAAGACAGCAGTTTCAGGCGGAAGCTGAATGTCGAGGGCGAAAGCTGGGGCCGCAGCCATCAGGCCGATGGTGAACAGAGAACAAATCAGTGGATGTTTCAATTTTGTTCCCCTTATACCGCGACGACGCGCGTTGATTCGACCACGTTGCGCATGTAGCCGGCAGGGTTCCACAGTGCACTCGCGGGTTGGCCTTGACCAATCCGGTTCACCGCCCGTACCAGCAGTTCGTGGTTCCCTTTCTGTTTCGGCGTGAACGCCGCGCTCCACTCTCGGAAGGAGTACCGCCCCAAGTCCTTGCCCAGTTGTGCTGCCTGCCAGTTCCTTCCACCGTCGGATGAAAACGCCACTTCATTCACGCCGTAGCCGCCGTCGAACGCGATTCCGCGCACTACAGTCTGACGCCCCGCCTTGACATGCATGCCGTCGGTCAGGCTGGTCACGAACGAACGCACGTTGAGGCGATTGATCGGGATAGTCTTGGTCGGCGCCTTTCCCGGTTCGGTACAGGCGCACTGGTTGTCCGGGATGCGATATGCGGTGCTCATCCAAAATCCGTCGAATACCTTGTCGGTAACGGTAATGTCGGAGAGATGCTTGACCCAATAGGTGCCGTAGTAACCAGGTACAACCAGCCGCAGCGGATAGCCATTCAACATGGGCATGTCGACCCCGTTCATTTGCCACGCCAGCATTACCTCGCCGTCGAGCGCATGATCGATATTGAGGGCCTTCATGAAATCGGGCCCGTCACCAACCGGCGGAGTGTCAAGGCCATTGAACGAGACCTGCACTGACCCGGCCTTTACGCCCGCCTTTTCCAGCACCTTACGTAGCGGGATGCCTGTCCAGCGGGCGTTGCCCATGGCGCCGTTCGATAGCTGGCCGCCGTTGGCGCGCGGCGACAAGTGACCGCGGCTGTTACCGGAGCACTGGTTAACGGCGACCAGCTCGGTGGCCTCGGCCATTTGCTTGAGGTCGGCGAGTGAGAGTTCCAATGGAGTATTGACATTGCCGCCGACGCGCAGGCGGTACGTCTGCGCATCTACCGCGGTGGGAATGCCGCTCCAGTGATAGCGCACGAAGAACGCATCGTTCGGCGTAATCACCGATTCGTTGAACACACTGAACGGAGTTTCCAGCTGCGGCGGACGGGCGGTAAGCAGGATCAGCGGTCGCTTTTGGGGATACGCGACCAGTTCGCGCTCGCCGTTTTCAAACGGCAGCGTGACGTGGCCGGCTTCTGCAGCCAGCGCGCTCAATACCGGGCTGCCGAAAGCGGTGACGGCACCGAACGTGCCTGCCTGCCTCAGAAAGGAACGGCGCCGCGCCGCCTCCGCCGTCAATACCAACGAGGTCTTCGCCATACGGGTCTCCGTTATTGTTATGAAACTGTTCAGTGCCATACTGACACAGTTTTGTCGCAATTTGCTTACTGCGCGCTGCTCAGTACGGCCTCTTGTGGATGGGCTGCAACGTCGCCTTCCATCACCAAGACGCGGCTCGCGGTCACGGCCTGGAGTTCAGACTGTTGCTCACGTCGCGCATTGGCGCGATCGCAGTGCCGTTGGCCATGCCCATCGGATTGGTCTTGAAACTGGCCCGTGGAAGACTTTTGGGCCAGGGGTAGGAAGTGCAGCGAACCGGAAAATCTGTTTAAGGTGTTAAACCCGACGGTTAATGTCGATATAAGTTCTCCCAACGGATGCGGAATTCGCGCGCAAGCATACATTTCTGCTCGCCTGCAGTTAGCGTATCGAAGATTCCGGGGCCGCAATGGCACCCCGGTACATCCCGTGCTTGCCCCGCCCGATACGCTGCGCGTGATAAATGCCGGTGTCGCCCGAAAACAAATAAGCCGTCACGCACGCGATGGCCGCGAACGGTCCGATTGCCGGCCCGAACAACTCGATGGCCATCAGCGTAGTTGCGATCGGGGTATTCGCCGCGCCGGCAAAAACGGCCACAAAACCCAGGCCGGCGAGCATGGCAAACGGCAGATGCAGGATCGGTGCAAGGGCGTTCCCGAGCGTCGCGCCGATGTAGAACAGCGGCGTGACCTCGCCCCCCTTGAAGCCGGTGCCCAGCGACAGGACAGTGAAAAACATCTTGCCGAAAAAGTCCCAGGGAGACCCTGGCTGCTGGAACGCGCGCACGATCTCCGGGATGCCCAATCCGGTGTAGTGCCACGCATCGAACCCCCATACCGCAAGCGCGATGAGGATTCCGCCTATCGCCGGGCGCAGCGGCGCATAGGCAACCCACCGCTTCGCCGCGGCACCCACCCGGCGCGCACTCACGGCAAATGCCATGCCGGCCAGGCCGAAGACGATGCCAGCGACGATTACGGCGGCAACGCTCCAGAAGCCGACAGGGACGATCGTCCCGATTGCATAGTGTGTATGGTGAACGCCCCATGCCAGGCAGACCTGGTCGGCGCCGAGGCTGGCGACAACGCAGGGCAATAGTGCGTCATGGCGGATGCGGCCGATGGCGAGCACTTCCAGGCCGAAGATGGTGCCTGCGAGTGGCGTCCCGAACACTGCGGCAAAGCCGGCGCTCATGCCCGCCATCAGCAGGACCCGGCGGCCCTCCGGCGTGACGCGAAACAGTTGCGTGAGCTGATCGGCCAGCGCCGCGCCCATTTGAACGGCAGTTCCCTCGCGCCCTACGGACGCGCCGAACAAATGCGAGACGACGGTGCCGCCCAACACCAGCGGCACCATACGCAACGGGATGACCTTTTGGGGATCATGGATCTCGTCGATGATGAGATTATTGCCGCGCTCCACCGATCGACCGGCCAGGTGATAGACCATTCCCACGCCGAACCCGGCAACCGGTAGCAGCCAGATGATCCAGCGATGCGCCTCGCGCCACGCGGTGGCATGATCGAGGGTCATTAAAAATACTGCAGCAGCGCTGCCGGCAAGTGCGGCGACCACGCTTGCCATGCACAGCCATTTGCCGATGGAAGGCAACAGTGCGATTTGCTCGATATGAAAAATATTGGAAGAGTTTGTCATTGGGTCGATCTTTGCTCGAACGATACGGGCTGACCAATGACCGGGGTGTGAACGCGAACGCCTACAGCCCCGACCAAGGTCAGGTGTCTGTAGACGTCATCAGCAGCGCTGTTTCCACTGCGGTTCAAGGAGGAACGTCATCTCCTGGTGCGATCATATCGCAAAGCCAGCGGTCTCGACAAGGCGCCCGCTATCCGACCGCTGCGCTATGGATGGCTACGCACCGGCTCTGTGCGGCAGAATGTCAGAAACGCCTGCAACCTGGGGGACAGCAATTTGCGCCGGTGGTAGACAATGAAAAAATGCCTGGTCAAGGGCGGCAGTGCCGTCGATAGCGCAACCAGGCGGCCGTTCGCGAGGAAATCGGCCACGATCAGCCGCGACAGGCAGGCTAGTCCCAGTCCTTCGGCGGCGCCATGCTTGATCGCTTCGGCATTGCTGAACTCTCCGGCCGAACGAAGGCTGTGCAGGTACGGCGCAAGCGCCTGCTCTACGGCATCGCGCGTTCCCGAGCCCGGTTCCCGCAATAGCCAGTGGGCGGCGCGTAATTCATCCAGCGTGACCTCGCGTCGTGCGCTCTGCAGCGCCAGTGGATGATCGGGCGCGCCGACTACCAGCAGTTCATCGGTGAGCCATGGTGCCACTTCCAGGGCGGCGTCGGTGCACGGGCCTTCGATAAACCCGAGGTCGAGTTCAAAGTTCGCGACGGCAGCGGCGATCTCGGCGGTATTCCTGATTTTGACGAGTGGCGGATTGGCCGCATGCTTGCCGAATGCGGCGGCCAATAATGGCGGCAGCACATAAATGCCGATGGTCGTGCTCGCACCCAAGTTCAGCCCGTTTCCTGAGAGCGCCGCATGGCGGCCGAACTGCTTCTCGATCGTCGCTGCAGCGTCGAGCATCTCGCGTGCCTGCGGCAGCAGCACGCGGCCGTTATCGTTGATGACGAGGCGCTTGCCAACCCGGTCGAACAGGACGATGTCGAGAAGCGATTCGAGCTCGTTGAGTGCGGCACTTGTCGCCGATTGCGATAGCGCGAGTGCCGTCGCGGCGGCCGTCGTGCTGCCGCATTGCGCGACGGCCAGGAATATCTGGAGCTGGCGAAGTGAAAGGCGCATGAAGCCGGATCCGTGAAGTCGATGCAGGATTATACGAGGCGGCACCGGTGCGTATCTCGCGAGGCTGCGCATATGGCGGCCGGCCTGGACGCTTAGTGCAGCAGGTGCTCGACCGCCGCACGCTCCTGCCGCAGCTCGTCCTCGGCCCGCTGCAACTTCTCCCTGGCGAACGCATTAATGTCCAGGCCGGCGACGCGTTCGATCTGGCCGCCATGGCAAACTACGGGAACGCCGAAGAAAATTCCCGTGGCGATGCCGTACGATCCGTCAGATGGCAGGGCCATCGACACCCAACGCCCGGCGCTGCCGCAGACCCAGTCGCGCATGTGGTCCAATGCGGCATTGGCCGCCGACGCTGCAGAGGACAGGCCGCGTGCTTCAATCACTGCAGTTCCCCGTTGCGCGACCGTCGGAATGAACACCTCTTGATTCCATGACTCGTCGCCAACGGCGAGTGGCGCTGGCCGGCCATCGACCTCGGCATGGCGATAGTCCGGGTACATGGTCGGCGAATGGTTACCCCATACCACGAGTTGGCTGACACGGTCCACCGGCTGGTGCAGGTGCTGGGCCAGCATCGCTTGCGCGCGATTCTGGTCGAGGCGGATCATCGCGCTGAAGCAGGACGGCGCCAGATCGGGCGCCGCCGTCATGGCGATCAGCGCATTGGTGTTGGCGGGATTGCCCACCACGAGCACTTTCACGTCCCGCCGCGCAACCGCGTTGAGTGCTCTGCCTTGTTCGGCAAAAATGTTGGCGTTCGCCGCCAGCAAATCCTTGCGTTCCATGCCCTTGCTGCGCGGCTGCGCGCCGACTAGGATCGCGAGATCGATGTCGCGAAACGCTGTCAGTGGATCATCCGTGATGACGACTTGCTGTAACAGTGGAAACGCGCAATCATCCAACTCCATTCGGATGCCGTTCAGTGCGCCGAGCGCGCGGGGAAGGTCAAGCAGGTGCAGGATAACCGGCTGATCTGGGCCCAGCAAATCGCCACTGGCGATGCGAAACAGCAAGGCATAACCGATTTGTCCGGCGGCGCCGGTGACCGCGATACGTTTTGGAGCGTGCATGATGTTTTCCTCGTAAATGGTGGGGAGCGGTGCTGACCGCGACCTTTGCAGGTCAGCAGAATGAAACCACTTTAATACTCCGCATCAAAACAGGAAAACGCATAATTCAAGTCATATCTAGCTAGGAAACAGGTTGATTAATGCTAGTACGGCCTTTGCTTTATGCTGACGGAATATGCCGGATGCCATCCGGCTTCACGCCTTCAATCAAGGATTTGCATGTCATTCAAGGAAATTCAGGCGATGGCCGCTGGCGCCACACCCTTACGCCAGCTGCGCAGTCCTATCGAAGTGATCCGTCAGTTTACGCCGAACTGGTTTGCGGCAACGATGGGCACCGGCATCTTGTCGCTTGCGCTCGCCCAACTGCCAGGCGCGCTCCCGGGGATGGCCCGCCTGGCCGAGGGACTCTGGCTTTTTAACATTGCGCTGTTCGTGTTGTTTGCCGCGCTGTACAGCGCGCGCTGGGTCATGTTTTTCGACGAAGCGAAACAGGTGTTCGGCCATGCGACCGTCTCCATGTTCTTCGGTACCATTCCCATGGGATTAGCTACAATTATCAATGGATTTCTCAGCTTTGGCGTGGCGCGCTGGGGCGCCGCCGCCGTCGCGGTGGCCGAAGCTTTGTGGTGGATCGATGTGGCCATGGCACTTGCTTGCGGCGTCCTCATTCCTTACCTGATGTTCACGCGCCAGCAGCACAGCATCGACCAGATGACGGCGGTCTGGCTGCTGCCGGTCGTCGCTGCCGAGGTTGCAGCGGCGAGCGCCGGGCTGCTTGTGCCGCACCTGCAGGATGGTGGCGCGCGCTTCACAGTCCTGATCACCGGCTACGTGCTGTGGGCATACTCGGTGCCAGTGGCGCTCAGCATTCTCGCGATTCTGTTATTACGCATGGCCCTGCACAAACTGCCGCACGAAAGCATGGCGGCATCGAGCTGGCTGGCGCTGGGACCAGTGGGCACCGGCGCGCTCGGCATGCTGGTGCTCGGCGCCGCCGCGCCGGCGACGCTGGCGCCGTTTGGCCTGGCCGAGGTTGGCCACGTGGCCAACGGGATGGGCGTGGTGAGCGGCCTGCTGCTTTGGGGACTCGGCCTGTGGTGGATGATGCTGGCAACCCTGATTACGCTGCGCTACTTCAGGGCAGCCGTTCCATTCAACCTGGGCTGGTGGGGCTATACCTTTCCGCTCGGCGTATTCGCGGTCACCACGCTGCGTCTGGCGAAGGTGCTCGATTCGCTGTTCTTCGAGGTCTTCGGCAGCGCGCTGGTAGTGGTACTGGCAAGCCTGTGGCTGGTTGTCGCATGGCGCACCGCGCTCGGCGCTTACCGTGGCAACCTGTTCGTCTCTCCCTGTATTGCGTCGATGAACCGGCCCTGAAGGCCAACGTTCAGCGCGCCAGTTGCGCCGCGCGCGCCAGTGTCGCGACGATTTGCGGGGCCACAGTTGGCGACGTACAAACAGATAGCGGACTCGGATGAGGCATTTCCAGTACGATCAAGCCCGGCCGCCTGGCCTCGATGGCAGCGTGGGCCTGGCGGGCCGTGCGTCCGGCCAGCACGACCACCCGCAGGCATGGCAGGAGGTCCAGCACATCGCCTAGCATGGCGATGCCTGCACGTACCGCCGCCACACCCAGGCGCGCCGGCGGAGCTTGCTCGTCGGCCAGCCAGGGCACGGTATTCCACAGCACGGTACGCGCACGCGCGACGGCGGCTTGCGCCAGGAAACGTTGAAGATTGCGCTGCGCAGGACCAGGATTGTCGCGCGAGACGAAGCGCGGGCGCATCGCATGGCGCGCCGGCGCTTCCAGCAAGATGAGAATGTACGCATCGGCGCCGCCGTCCAGCGGATCGAAGTACGGCAGCGCGCGGACGGCTGCGTGCGTGTCGACCCACTGGTTGAGCGCGACCACATGGGGAAGAGACAGCAGTTCGACGCGGCGTGCCAGTTCGGCTACATCGTCCAGCAAGGGAGCCACCGGCACGCCAGACGTCACTCGCTGCTCGCCAGCGCTGCCTGCTCCGCTCCGGCTGGCGTGTCGCCCTCCATCACCAGGATCCGGCTGGCGCCAGCAGGCTGCTGCGCCAGGCCCGGCCGCACGTCGCGCATGGGCCCAATGGCAGTACCGTTCGCCATGCCTTTGCCGTCAGTCTTGAAGCGACCCACCGGCGCGCGCTGACCACCGGCGTAGACGTTGTAAACAGTCTCCGGTTTCAGTTTGTACAAGAACACTTCCAGTGCATCGGTCACGCCCAGGCTGCGCACGACCACGAATCCTTTGCCGTCGCCGCGGGACTTGAGAGCGATATTGCTCGACTCGCCGTTCACACGCGGCACCAGGTTGCTGGTACCAGCACCGGTGGGCACGGCATGGGACACGTAGACAAGCGCTTGCGGCGCCTGGCCGGCCGCCACATGCGCGACGACCTTGTTGCTTGCGGTGTCGATCACGTCGACACCATCGCCGTTTTCGAGACCAACGTACACTTTGCTGCCGTCGTCCGACGCCCATGCGCCATGCGGCAAGGCCCCGGTCGGTATCGTCGCCATGAGTTGTGGCTGATCACCGGTGGAATAGACCTTGACGACATTTTCTCCGCCCACTGTCACGTAGGCTCTTGCGCCGCCAGCGTTCTTCCCGAACGCCAGGTGGTTGGTAATAAAACCGGTGTCGATGACGCCTTTGACTGTCAGCGTCGCCACGTCGATGCGGGTGACCTTGCCAACGTCCTTGTGCGTCATCCAGACTTCCTTGAAATCAGGCGTGAACTGCAAGAACGGCGAGAACGGGCTAGTGACAGAAATATGCTTGATCACTTTGGATGTTTTCATGTCGATGACATCGACGACAGGATTAAAGCTCGATACCACGAACGCCAGTTTGCCATCGGGATGGAACATCACCATGCCCGGACCACCTGTTGTCTGGATCCGGCGTTTTTCCTTGAAGGTGACAGGATCGATGACCGAGACGTAATCTTCGCCGCGTACCACGACCCAGACTTCGCGACCGTCCGCGGTGAAAAATCCTTCGTGAGGCGACCGCCCGATATAGGTAACGCCCTTGACCTTATTGGTGGCCGTGTCGATGAAGGTCACCGAATTGGAGCCATTCGATATCGCAATCAAGGTTTTATGGTCCGGCGAAAAACCCAGTCCATGAACATTCACTTGCCCCTTGTACAAAGGAGACAGGATGTCGGGCCGCTGATTACCCAACCGGATTTGTCCCAGCAACTGATTGGTGGATGGATCGATCACCGAAACGGTGTTGCTGTTCTGGTCAGCTGTATAGACGCGGTCCTGTGTGCCTGGCGCAGCCTGCGCAGTACCCATGGCAGCGACCGCAAGCGTCATGGCGAAGGTGAGCTTATTCAATTCAGTGAGTTGCATGAGAGTCTTTCCTGGTGTCTGCGTTGGTGGAATCGGCTCTTGCGCCGTGGGCTGCCTGGTAGCGTTGCAACCAGGCGCGCATTACATTGATTTCGTTCTGTTGTTCGACGATGATGCCTTGTGCCAGGTTGCGCAGTTCGCGGTCGTTACTGTGCACCAGGATGGCCTTGGCCATATCGATCGCGCCTTGATGGTGAGGAATCATCATGCTCATGAAGTCATGCGCGGGATCCCCGGTTGTGGGCGCGCGTCGCATGCCGTCATCCATGATCGCCATGGCATCATCCGCGAGAGACGCATAGGGCCTGTCGCTACTGGCGATAAACGAGGCAGGCGGCGCAGTCGCGCCATGGTGGCCAGCATGCTGCGCCGAGACTGTGGCGGTGCAGCACCAGAGCATGGCGCCCAAAAAAAGTGAAAATTTCAAACCGGTCCCTCCAGTTGTTCATAGACGGCGCTGGCAACCCGTGCCAGTTCGCCCTTGTCGACGGCTGCGGACAGCGCATAGCCGAACTTCCCGTCGATCCAGTAAAACACGTTGACGTCGCCCTCTTTGGCGAACCGAAAGCCGGTGTTCTTGTTGCGCGCCTGCTCCGTCGACACGTACAGCGTCAGGCGCTGGCCAGCGCCGTCGTGGTACATGAATTGCGCTACCGGCCCGCTGGCCCCGGGCAGCAGGCGCCCGCCGATCAGTTCATAGCCCAGCTTGCCCAAATGCGGCGGACGGATCTTGCTGCCCATGCGCTTCGACAGCCAGGTCACCAACTGGTCTTCCTGGTCGGCGCGAATTTCCACTGGCCGGCGCACATCCGGGCTGTACACGGCATGGGCTATTGCGGCCTGGTGTGCCAGGCCGGACCACGCTGCCTGCTGATACGCGGGCGCTTGCTGCTCCATACGCGCCAGGGACTGGCCAGTTGCCGCGCCGCGCAAGCCCCAGCCGGCGCCACCGCTCACCAACGCGATTGCCAGGCCCGCCGCCAGCGCCTGCCATTGCCAGTGCCGGTTGCGATGCGGCGTGGTGGCCGCTGCCATGGGCGCCGGGACCGGTTCGCCCAGCACCGGATCGAACAGGCGATGCATGGCGTCGTTCTGGGCCGCGTAGGCGCGCACGCGCGCAGCTTCCTCGGGGCGCTCTGCCAGGTAGGCGGCGACCTCGGCAGCGCGTGCTGCCGGCAGCACGCCGTCGACGTACGCGTGCAGATCGGCTTCAGTCACGGGCAGGTTCATTTCACGACTTTCAACGAGTTCACGCGGGCGCCGCCGTCCATCAGGCTGCGCAGCTTTTCGCGGGCGCGCGCGAGCCGCGACATGACGGTCCCGACCGGGATGCCGAGCGTCGACGCCACTTCTTCATAACGCATGTCTTCCAGCCCGACCATCAGCAGGATCGCGCGCTGTTCTTCGCTCAGCAGGCGCAGCGCGGCATCCATCTCGCGCACCTGGATGCTGACCGTGCTGCGATCCGCCAGGGCCGGCATCGGCGTATCATCGTCGAGCGGCTCGGTGACCAGTGCGCCGCGCCGTATCTGATCGATACGCATATTGTGCATGATCGCAAACAGCCAGGCGCGCGCGTCCGTGCCGGGTTGCAGCGCGGCGCGCTGGGCCCAGCCGCGTTCGAGCGTGTCCTGCACCAGGTCATCGGCCGCGGCGCGCTCGCCCACGAGCGCGCGCGCGTAGCGCCGCAGCCGCGGGACACACGCCAGCAACTCCGCGCCGGGAAGAAGGGGCAGGACGCTCATGGAACCAGTGATTACATCGCGCTGGCGGCCAGCTTCGGATCGATCTGCCAGGTTTCATTGACCAGTTTGCCGTCGCGGTAGGTCAACACGTAGCGCACCTTGATGGAGGCCTTGCCGTCGAATTGCACTGCCGCCGTGACGGTCGCACCCTTCGGATTGACCGACTCGGACGCGCCCATAACGGTGACGCGCAGCGGGCCCATCGCGCCGAACTTGCTCCATACGGCGCCGATGGCGGCTGCACCGTCGTAGCTGCCGTCAAGCGGTCCACCAACCCAGGTCAGCCGCGCATTGTCGGCGTAATCATGCACGATGGCGGCGTGTTCACCGGCGCCAATGGCGGCGAAGTGGGCTTGCGCCATATCCAGCGCAGGCCCGGCAACAGCCGTGGTGGCGATGCCGATGGTGCTGGCCAACAGGAACATCAGGTGGGTGGTTTTCATGGGTGCGGTCCAGTACAGGTCAGGTTGAAAAACGGGCTTGCTACAGGTGCAAACGTCATTGCCCTGTTTTTATTCCATGTATTTGTATTTATTTTTTTGTGTTCATCAATTCTTCAAATGCCAGCGCCGCACGGCTGCGATGGCGTTCAGGATGACGCAGCATCGAGAACCCACGCGCCGGCAGGACCAGCGCCGCGCGCGCCAGCAGGCCCGCCTGAACATGCGATGCCACGACCAGTTCGGAAATCGCGGTGGCAAAGGGACCGGCCATCACCGCGCTGCGCACCGCCTCGTTGGACGGCAGGCTGAGAGCAACCTGCATTGCGGCGACCGGCACGCCCATGTCCGACAGCGCTTTCTCAAACGCCGAACGCGTGCCGGAACCGGTTTCGCGCAAAATCCATTGCGCCTGCACCAGGTCGGCAGCCGCCAGCGGCACCCCGGCGGACCATGGATGATCGGGTGCTACCACGACAACGAGCTGATCCTCCCCCACAGCTTCGATGGCCAGGGAGGGTTCGTCGATGTCGCCTTCGATGAAACCGAGGTCAGCGCCACCCAGCAGGATGGCCTGCGCCACGCTGTCGGTATTGCCCACTTCCAAAGTCAGGTCGATGGCGGGGTACGTTTGACGAAATTGAACGAGCAGGCGAGGCAGCCAGTAGCTGGCGATAGTCTGACTGGCATGAATGGCCAGCGTGCCGCGCCTCATCTCACCTAGTTCCGAAAGCATGTTTTCGGCGGCGCGCACGCTGGCCAGCGTGCGCTGAGCCCCCGCCAAAAAGATCCGCCCGGCTTCGGAGAGTTCGATGCGCCGCCCGATGCGATGGAACAGTGCCGTGCCGTAGTGCTCTTCCAGGGCCTTGATCGAGGAGCTGACGGCCGACGGGGACAAAAATAGGGCGGCAGCCGCTTGGGTAAGGTGCTGCCGTTGTGCGACTTCAACAAAAATGCGTAGCTGGTCCAATGTCATCGTTCGATCCAATCTAATGATTTGTAATTAATTATACGATGGACCGAACGAAATCACCGTTCGATAATGCATGCTCTGAACATCTGAACGAGAGTCGACCATGACATCCCAGTATCAAAAATGCGCTCCATTTGTCCCCGGCCTGTTGCTGTGCGGCGCTGTCACGCTGGCCGCGTATGGAATGGAAGCTGCAGAAGCCCACCTGTTCGGACGCGCGTGGCTCGAAAGCCTGGTCCTGGCGATTTTGCTCGGAACTGGACTGCGCACCGTGCACCGTCTCGATCAGCGGTTCGAGCCAGGCATCCACATGGGCGCCAAGCTGCTGCTTGAGATTGCCGTGGTGCTGCTGGGCGCGTCCGTCAGCGCCGGCGCGCTGCTCGAAAACGGCATGGGACTGGTCGGCGGCATTGCCGGGGTAGTCGTACTGGCGATTCTGTTCAGTTATTTCCTGGGCCGCAGCGCCGGTCTGCCGAAAAAGATGGCGATCCTGATTGCTTGCGGCAATTCAATTTGCGGCAACTCGGCGATTGCGGCGGTGGCCCCGGTGATCGACGCAGATGGCAAGGACGTGGCCGCCTCCATCGCCTTTACGGCGGTGCTGGGTGTGGTGGTGGTGCTCGGGTTGCCGTTGCTGGTGGGGCTGTTGTCATTCACGCCGGTTCAATACGGCGTGTTTGCCGGGCTGACCGTGTATGCCGTGCCACAGGTACTGGCGGCAACGAGTTCGGTGTCCGCAGTCAGCGTACACATTGGCACCCTGGTCAAGCTGGTGCGCGTGTTGATGCTGGGCCCGGTCGTGCTGGTGTTGTCTCTGATGGGAAGCGGACGGGGAGGCGCCCGCCTGAACGTCGCGCACCTGGTGCCGTGGTTTATCGTCGGCTTCCTTGCATTGCTGGGCTTGCGCTCGCTGGGCTGGATTCCGCAGGCAGCGCTGGCGCCAGCGCACGATGCCGCCAATTTTTTCACCATTATGTCGATGGCCGCGCTCGGCCTCGGCGTCGATGCCCGCGCTGTCCTGCGTGCCGGCGGCAAGGTCGCCGGGGTTGTCATTTTTTCGCTGCTCGGCCTTGGTGTCATCAGTTTCACCCTGATCAAATTTCTGGGTGTTTAAGGGCGTAGCAGTACGCCATCCATTTTCCACAAACGAAAGATAACGCCATGACATCACATCACTATTTGACCGCGGCGCGCTGCAGCCTTGTTGCTGCAGTTGCGCTCACCGCTGGTATCGCGTGTGCCCAGCAGCCGTTGCTGGTGTACGGCCCGGGTGGACCGGCTCCTGCGATGAAAGAAGCAGCGGCGGCATTCGAGCATGCGAACGGCATCAAAGTCACCGTCACGGCCGGCCCCACGCCAAGCTGGATCGACCATGCAAAACAGGATGCGGACATCATTTACAGCGGTTCGGAAACGATGATGACGGACTTTACGGTAGCGATGGGCGGCAAGATACAGGAGGCAAGCATTACCCCGCTATATATGCGTCCCCTGGCGATCCTGGTGCGTCCCGGCAATCCCAAGCACCTCCGCGGCGTGGCCGACCTGATGCAGCCTGGCGTGCGTCTGCTTGTGGTCAACGGCGCCGGCCAGAACGGCGTCTGGGAAGACATGGCTGGCCGCAAAGGCAGCATGGAGTCGGTGCGCAAGGTACGCGCGAATATTGCCAGTTACGCACCCAACAGCGCGAGCGCGCGCGATACCTGGACCGCCCGCACCGACATCGACGCGTGGCTTATCTGGAATATCTGGCAGGTGTCGAACCCGCGCCTGGCCGACGTCGTGCCAATCGAACCTGATTATGCGATTTACCGCGATACCGGCGTGGCGTTGACTGAGCATGGCGCCGCCAACCCGCAAGCGAAGCAGTTCATCGCATTCCTGCAATCGACGCAAGGCAGCGCGATCTTTGCCAAGTGGGGCTGGCAGAAATAATGAGCGCCGGATTGTCGGCCTGCGGCGGGTTTCAGTACGTTCAGGTACCGCGTGCAGCGCGTCGCACTGCGGCGGTAACGATTCCTGGACAAAATGGGCAAAAACGCACCATCGCGCGGGGCGGTCGTGACCCAAGCGCTTGCCCTGGCAGCGCCCGGTGCACTTGGAATTCTTTCTGGAGCTGCAGCCGCAGGGACTGCCACCGCATGGCGGGTCGTCTTCCAGGGGAGCGACGCCAACCCCATGAAACGGAATCTGACGCTCAACAATACTTGCAATGCGCAGGATGACCTGGGCGCCGACAACGTGAGGATCGAGGTCGTTGCGTTTGGCCACGGCATCGCGATGCTGATGGCCCACAGCGCTGTCGCCGAACGGCTAGCTTGTCGAGATGCTTGGCCAAGGTCGCCGGCGATAGCGCGCCCCTGATTAGCGCGCCATGGCGCCAATATGGTCGATCAGAACATTTTGCAGGACCAGGCTTTTTTGGGAAAGACAGCATTTGAATGCCGGGGCAAAACCACCCTGATTAGCAAAGATGAAGACGACATCGCCACGCCCTGCCTGCGCTTTGGCCAAGACCGGCGTCTCTCGACGACCGGCGGGCACCAACTGGCCCACAGGTTCGCTACTACGGGCTTGCCGGACAGCGACAGTCCGCTTTTGGCCGAAAGCTGCCTGTCGGAAAACAGATGTTTTCCGACGGCTCGACAGGCGATATCTCGAGCTTACACCCCAAGGCATGAAAAGTGTACGGAATACTATGTCGTCATGGTGTAGCATACGACAATCATATTTCATGGGTTTTCCGTACATGCTTGTCGGGTACATGCGGGTTTCGTCCGAGTCTGACCGCCAAAACACCAACCTGCAGCGCGACGCGCTGCAGGCGGCGGGCGTCGATGTCCGGCATCTTTATGAAGACCGTGCGTCCGGTTCCAAGGATGATCGGCCAGGCTTGGCTCAGGCGCTTGAATTCTTGCGGCCTGGTGATGTGCTTGTCGTCTGGAAGCTAGATCGGCTCGGCCGCTCATTGCCGCACCTACTTTCCATCGTAAACACGCTCAAAGACAAGCAGGTCGCCTTTCGGTCACTCACCGAAGGAATGGACACGACGACAGCTTCCGGCGAACTGCTGTTCCATGTTTTCGGCGCGCTGGCCCAGTTCGAGCGGGCGTTGACCAAGGAACGCGTGACCGCCGGACTTGCCGCAGCGCGTCGGCGCGGTCGTGTCGGCGGCCGCCCACCGTCAATTACCGGCGAAAAATTGGAGTCCATTCTTGCCGCACTGCGCGACGGCATGTCCAAGGCGGCTGTCTGCCGAACCTTTGGGGTCAAGCGAACCACGCTGATTGAAACCATTTCGCGAATTGGCGGAGCGGGGCCAACATGAGGTGCCTATGCGTCGGCAGGATGACGTAACGTATGGCGCGTCGTTCGGTACTTTCCTCAACGGAACGGGAGAGCCTATTGGCCCTCCCGGAGGCCGAAGACGATCTCATTCAGCATTACAGCTTCACCGAGTCCGATTTGTCCATGATCCGGCAGCGCCGCGGCGACGCCAACCGAATCGGCTTCGCCGTCCAATTGTGCCTGCTGCGCTACCCTGGCTACGCGCTGGCTGGCGACATGCTGGTGCCGGATATGGTGATTCAATGGGTCGCCCGCCAGGTACGAAGCGATGCCGCCACTTGGCAGGAATACGGGGTGCGCGAAAAAACGCGGAATGAGCATTTGCATGAGTTGCGCGCCTATCTCGGATTGTCACCGTTCGGGTTGACGGATTTTCGGAAGCTGGCTCACAGTTTGGCTGACCTTGCCATGCAGACTGACAAAGGCATCGTGCTCGCAAGCCATGCCTTGCAAACGCTGAGGCAGAAACGGATTATCTTGCCGGCTCTATCGGTCATTGAGCGTGCTTGCGCGGAAGCTGTGACGCGGGCCAACAGGCGCATCTATCGGACGTTGATCGAGCCGCTGGAACGACATCACCGAAGCGGGCTGGATAACCTGCTCAATGTTGCGCCGGACATAAAAATCACTTGGCTCGTATGGTTGCGTCAGTCACCACGCAAACCGAATTCCCGCTACGTGCGGGAGCATATCGAGCGCCTCAAGATCTTCCAGTCGCTCGCCCTGCCGGAGGGACTGGGCCGGCATATTCACCAAAACCGTCTGCTGAAGATTGCGCGTGAAGGCGCGCAGATGCAACCGAGTGACCTTGCCAGATTTGAGGACGAGCGGCGCTATGCCACACTGGCAGCACTGGCCATCGAAGGCATGGCCACCGTGACGGACGAGTTGGTCGACCTGCACGACCGCATCATGGTCAAGATGTTCAGCGCCGCCAAGAACAAGCACCAGGAGCAGTTCCAAAAGCAAGGCAAGGCGATCAACGACAAGGTACGTCTGTATTCGAAAATTGGCCGTGCGCTGGTCAAAGCCAAAGAATCCGGCGACGACCCATATGCCGCGATCGAGTCCGTGCTGCCGTGGATTGAATTTGAACAAAGCGTCACCGAGGCCACCCAGCTCGCCCGGCCCGCCACCTTTGACCATCTAAAATTGATTGAAGAGCAGTACAGCACATTGCGTCGCTATACGCCCGAATTTCTCGACGTGCTCAAGCTCAAGGCGGCGCCCGCAGCACAAGCGGTGCTCGACGCCATTGATGTCGTGCGTAAGATGAACACGACCGGAGCGCGCAAGGTACCGGAAGATGCGACCATCACATTCGTCAAAGCCCGCTGGAAACCGCTAGTTATCACCAGCGATGGCATCGACCGACGCTTCTATGAGATATGCGCACTGTCCGAACTGAAGAACGCCCTGCGCTCCGGCGATATTTGGGTGCAGGGCTCGCGCCAGTTCCGGGATTTCGAGGAGTATTTGCTGTCACCGGAAAAATTCAGCGAACTCAGACAGGCCCGTACGCTGCCCATTGCAATCAACCCTGACCTCGACCAGTACTTGCTCGAACGCGTGATGCTGCTGAACCAGCAACTGGCCACGGTCAACCGGCTTGCGCTGGCCAATGAACTGCCGGACGCCATTATTACCGACACTGGCCTCAAAATCAGCCCGCAGGACGCGGTGGTGCCCGAGTCGGCCCAGGCACTGATCGACCTCACCAGCGCGATGCTGCCACGCATCAAGATTACGGAACTGCTGATGGACGTCGACGACTGGACCGGATTCACCCGCCACTTCGTCCATCTGAAAAACGGCGAGCAGGCCAAGGACAGGACACTGCTGCTGTCGGCGATTCTTGCCGACGCCATCAACCTCGGCCTGACCAAGATGGCGGAATCGAGCCCCGGCGTGACCTATTCCAAGCTGTCGTGGTTACAGGCCTGGCACATCCGTGACGAAACCTATTCGGCCGGCTTGGCCGACCTCGTCAACGCTCAATCCTCTCACGCGTTTGCCGCTAACTGGGGCGACGGCACCACGTCATCATCGGATGGCCAGCGCTTCCGCGCGGCCGGCCGGGCCGAAAGTACCGGACACATCAACCCGAAGTACGGCGCCGAACCGGGAAAGATGATCTACACGCATATCGCCGACAACTACGCTCCGTTCAGCACCAAGATGGTCAACGTCGGCGTCAGGGATTCGACCTATGTGCTCGACGGATTGCTGTATCACGAATCAGACCTGCGCATCGAGGAGCACTACACGGACACCGCCGGCTTCACGGACCACGTGTTCGCGCTGATGCATACGCTGGGCTTTCGCTTCGCGCCACGCATTCGCGACCTCGGCGACACGAAGCTGTACATTCCGGGCGCCATTGCGGACTATCCAGGGTTGAAGTCCATGATCGGCGGTACCCTGAACATCAAGCACTTGCGCGCGCACTGGGACGAAATCCTGCGCCTGGCGGCGTCAATCAAGCATGGCACCGTCACCGCATCGCTCATGCTGCGCAAGCTCGGCAGTTATCCGCGCCAGAACGGTCTGGCGATCGCGCTGCGTGAACTGGGCCGCATCGAGCGCACGCTGTTCATTCTGGACTGGCTCCAAAGCGTCGAGCTACGCCGGCGCGTCCACGCCGGATTGAACAAAGGGGAGGCGCGCAACGCGCTGGCCAGGGCAGTCTTCATCCACCGGCTGGGCGAAATTCGGGACCGGAGCTTTGAACAGCAGCGGTATCGTGCCAGCGGCCTGAATCTGGTGACGGCCGCCATTGTGCTATGGAACACCGTGTACCTGGAGCGGGCCACGCAGGCCTTGCGCGAGTCAGGCAAGCTGGCCAAGGACGACATGCTGCAATACCTTTCGCCCTTGGGCTGGGAACACATCAATCTGACCGGAAATTACGTCTGGCGTCAGAGTCGGAAGAGCGACGATGGACAATTTCGGCCGTTGGGGTTCCGCAATAACGAGTGAAGTGGCTTAGCGCCCGATTTTTTCCGAATCCTGTGTTCTCCCCTGGAAGGAAAAGAGTATGGGCCGATTTTGAAGAGCCCCGATGTTGCGCTGCACCGGACTGAATGGCGCTCCCTGTTCAAAAGACTGATCATTTGCCCGCCGAAGGATCGCACCATTGCCGATAACTTCCACACACAATGGCATGTATCTCATCACTACATTCGGCAGCTTATAGATGACGATGCTTTGCTAATGGATATGTTATGGGTTTGGCTCCCGCGCTACAACGGTCCTTCAGTGGAACTATATCGAGGTGAGAACATTGATCGGCTTGAAAATGGTATGGTCGGAACCGCATGGACCGGCAGGGAGGAGACGGCCAGCACGTTCGCTGGCGGCTTGAACGCCGTCGGCAAAGGCGGCGTGATCCTTCAGACGATAGCCCCAGCCTCGTCAATCATCGCTGGTCCTTCCAAGCATTCCATCTATTTGGGAGAGTACGAATTCACCCTCGACACCCGTAAGCTTGGCGAGATTGTGCGAATCCGCGATTTCAGCCCATGCAACCTTCTCCTTGACCAGAGTCAGGAATGATCGTGCCGATGATGAATGTCGGGGTAATGGAGATGCGCATGGCGCAGCGGCAGATGCTGATGGGCGTGCACATGCGGTTCCTTGCCGTCCCAGCCGTCATCGTGCGTATGCTGGTGATGGGCGTCGTGGCTGTGCGTATGCGTATGGTACAGCGGCTCATGCTCGTGATCGTGCACATGCTTTTCCGTCAAATGCAGCCATATGCCGGCAGCCATCAGCGCTGCGGCTAGCCAGAACAGCAGTCCGGGTATATCGCCCAGCATGAACAGCGAGATCACCGCGCCAACGAACGGCGCCGCCGAAAAATAGGCGCCCGTGCGGGCCGTTCCCAGATGGCGCAAGGCCAGCACGAACATCACCAGGCTCAAGCCGTAACCACAAAAACCCACCAGTCCGGCGCCCAAGGAGATGCTTACGCTGGGCAAGGTGTAACCCAGGGCCAGCGCGATGGCCAGGTTGACGGAACCGGCCACCAAGCCCTTCAAGGCGGCAATTTGCAAGGCATCGCTGGCCGACACCTTGCGCGTCAGGTTGTTGTCGATGCCCCAGCACAGGCAGGCGCCGACAATGGCGATCGCGCCCCAAGGCACGCCAAGCTTTGGCACCTGCTCCCACGACAGCAGGATGCCGGCGGCGACGATCAGCAGCATGCCGATGAAAATGCGCCGATCAAAATTTTCCTTGAAGACAAACCAGGCCAGCATGGCCGTGAGTACGCCTTCGATATTGAGCAGTAACGATGCCGAGGACGCGGGCGTCAGCGTCAGGCCGAACATCAGCAGCACCGGTCCGGCAATGCCGCCGAAGGCAATCGCCCCCGCGAGCCATGGCAGATCCGTAGCCGTGAGCGTGGCGGGTTTGTCGTTACTGTTGAGGGTGAGCACCGCGCGCATCACGAAGCAGGCCAGCAAGCCCAGTCCGCTGCCCAAGTACAGCATACCGGCCAGAGTGACGGGAGCAACCTGCCCAACCAGCATTTTGGCAAAAGGCGTACTGGCGCCAAAAAGGGCCGCCGCCAGCAAGGCGTATGCGACACCCTGATGCGTACCTGGCCAAGATGAAGACGATGAGGAAGTCATACCATGCTTTCGTAGAGTGTTTTTGCTTTGGCTGCCAGTATGCACGATCTCGCGCACGCTGGCAGCGCAGCCCTCGCACGTGGCCCGTTGAAGGGCCGCATGGTGGCTTACTTGGCGACCAGCTCGGCCTTGACCGTGTTCTTGTCCGCAAAGGTGATACTGGCTTGGGCACGGGTGCCGGCCACCAGCGGCGTCGCCGTCATGGCGACCATCGTATTGTCCGCGCCAGGCTGCAAGACAACGTCGGTTTTGGTACTGCCCGAGATGATCGTCAACACACCCGTTGCGCCGGCAGTTGCGTAGTTCTTGCCCGCGCTTTTGGCATATACCGTGGCGCCCGTCTTGCCGCCCTTCAGTTCCAGCTTGATCTTGGCCTGCGCCTCATCATGATCGTGGTCGGTATGGGCCCACCCGCCAGGTGCGCTGGAAACGAGCAACAAGGTGGCCAACGTCAACATAACTTTTTTCATGCAATTCTCCATGGATGCGGCGATTTTTTGGTCGGCCTCGCCGCGATAAGCCGTCTTACATGTACGCTGCACCGTGTCATCAGCGCCGCGCAGAGAAAATCAAGCGGATTACTTACTTTTTGTAAATATCGGCGTAAAAACCGCTGGAGCGCAGGACCAGCGTCACCGGCTCGGCCGATTTATTTTTCCAGTACCAGCCGTGCACGCCCGTAAAGGGCGCGATCAGCGAGCCGCTGGAGCTGCTCACACCTTTGTCGGCGATAAAGCTCTCGAACTCGTCTTCGCGCGCGTTGACTGGCTCGCCATGGAAATCATGATTGACCACGGCGCCACCTTTCGTTTCCCAGGAATAAATCAGCGTTGCGCCCTTGGCCAGTTGGGTTTTGACCTCCAGGCCCTTGCCGGGCGCCAGCGTAATTTCCTGCTCGTCCGAACGGTACGGCACCGTTTGCTTGGCAGCAATGGTGAGCGCGCGTTCCTCGCCCGGCGCCGCTACCTGCGAGCCCTGCGGTGCGGGTGCGCTTTCGGCAGCGCTCGCCGCCGGGCGATGCAAGGTGGTCAAGCCCAGCGTCTTGCCGATTCCTGTGGGATCGATGCCGTATTCGGCAGGCAGGATCGCAACGGTCAAAATGAGGCCGGCAACCAAGGCCGCCAGGCCGGTACCGCGCAGCAGTTCTTTTTTTGCGACCGAAATGCCGCCGTTCATTGGGAGGGATGTCATGGGTGGTGCTCCTATTTGCTGAGAAAGCCGGTGAATTGGAAGCCGGCCAGAATGAATCCGGCCGTCATCAGGACGAAATTGCCGGTGGCTGCATGCCGTACAAAGCTGGCCGTGCTGCGCCAGTAGCGCATGGCGATCAGGATCATGCTCAGAGCGAGCAGCTGACCGATCTCCACGCCGACATTGAAGGCAATCATGTTCGGCACCAGGCCATCGGCGGACAGGGCAAAGTCCTGCAGCTTGGTGGCCAGTCCCAGACCATGGAAGAAACCGAAGATCAGCACGGCCGCCCGCTTGTTCGGTTGTATGCCAAAGACCGTCTGGAAGCCGCCCAGGTTGTCGAATGCGCGGTACACGATGGACAGGCCGATAATGGCGTCGACAAAATAGGCATTGATATGCCAGCCGTTGATCACGCCCAGCAGCAGGGTCGTGCTGTGGCCAATGGCAAACAGCGTCACATACAGGCCGATATCCTTCATGCGGTACAGGAAGAAGATCACGCCGCACAAAAACAGCAAATGGTCGTAGCCGGTGACCATGTGCTTGGCGCCCAGATAGATGTACGGCAGGATCTGCATACCGCTGCTGGCCTGCAGAAAACCTTTGTCGGACTCGGATACGCCATGGGCGGCCGCGACGCCAGCACATAGCCACAGCAAGGCGCTGGCCAGCCAGCTCCACCAGGCGCCAAGGCCCGGCTTGTTCGTCATCAATTTCATGTGTTGCTCCTGTTAAAAGTCATAGTGTCGGGAGACGCCTGGAAGGTGCCTTATTCATGATCCATGTCCCACACCACATGCGCGTCGACCAGGATGCCGTAATACGCACGCGCCGCCGCCACCCGCGCCGCTAGGGCGTTTTGCTGGGCAGTGGTTGCCTGGCGCCGCGCCGTCAGTAGCGTAGGAAGATCGGCTTCGCCCAAGGTGTAGGCACGTTGCAGCAGGCGTGCGTTGTCACGCATGTCCGCCGCGCCCGCTTCGGCCACTTGCCAGCTTTCATGCGCGCCTTGTGCCGATGCCAGTGATACGGCAATGGCGCCATCGAGGGCGCGCCGCTTCCGTGCGACCTCATGCTGCGACACCTCCATGGCCTGGACCGCCCGCCCATCGCGTGCGGCCCGGTGGGCTCCCGGCAAGGGAATGCTGAACATGACACCCGTGATGCGCTCACGCCCGCCCACCTCCGACGCCGTGTACAGGCCGACAGTGGGGTCTGGCGTGCGCTCGGCCCGCATGCGCGCGCTGAGGCCTTGCGCCTTGAGCAGTTGCGCCTCGGTAATCTTGAGTTCGTCACTCTGGGCCAGGATGCGCTCACGCCAGAACGTCGGCGACTCGGCAAGGGGCAGCGAGGAAGGCAAGGTGGACAACTCGCGCTGGAAGCCAGGAAAACGCGCATGCAGGCGCGCCCAGGCAACAGCAGCGGCCGTTTTGGCTTCGATACTGACGCGTTGCTGGTCGGCCAGATCGCCACGCGCCAAGCTGGCATCGAGCACGGCGGCGTCACCTGCCTTGACGCGCTTGTTCACCGCAGCAAGATTGTCGCTGGCCGCCTGCTGGTGCTCGGCCGCCAGTACCAGCGCCTGTTCTGCGTGCGCCCAATCCAGCCACAGCCCCAACAATTCACGGGCGGTCTCGTGCAAGGCCTCGCCATAGCGCGCCTCACCCTCGTCCAGCAGCGCCTGGCCGATGCGGCGATCGGCACTGGCCTTGGCCGGCAAACGCAATGTGCGCTCCACGCCCGCATTCCACTCCTTGTATTGGGGACCTGCTTCCACGGTACGCCGCTGGGCCGTGACCTTGGCGGTCCATTCATAAGGTGAGTCCTGCGCCAGCGCGGCATCCTGGCGCAGCATCTCGCGCCCGGCACGGGCCGCAGCCACCTCGGTATCCTGGTCCAGCAAGGGACGAACCATCGCTGTCGGCAACAAGCCGGGCGCCGGTGGCAGTGGCGCGGCCTGGACCGCACCTGCCGCCAGCGCAATGAGTAAGGCAAATTTCATAGCTCCTCCCCCGCGTCGATGACGGACGTGAACCAATAACGCAAACCAGCACCCTGGAATACCTTTCGCAGCATGGCAATCACCTTATCCTTATGCTCTTCCGGCAGAAGTGCATCGATGCGTGTCATCTTGGCCAAACCAAGTACTTGCTCGGTGGCGCTGAGCCGATCGTGCGCCAGGCCGTGTGCGGCCGCCGCCGTACTGGTAAAAAGGGAAATTTCGCTACTCATCAGCAGCGTGTCGAGCACGCGCTCTTCCAGTGCTGGAGGACACAGCAAGGTTAAACACAGTTCAGTCATGGGATTTCTCCTGCTTCGCCACCGCGAAGCGCAAGTAAAGAATGGGCAACAGCAGCAGGGTCAAGGCGGTCGCCGTGATCAGGCCGCCAATCACGACGATGGCCAAGGGGCGCTGGATTTCCGAGCCCGGGCCGCTGGCAAAGAGCAGCGGAATCAAACCAAAAGCGGTGATCGAAGCGGTCATCATCACTGGGCGCAGGCGTCGTCTCGCTCCTTGCACCACCAACTCGGCCAAGGCCATTCCCTCGGCACGCAGCTGATTGAAATAGCTGACCAAAACGATGCCGTTGAGCACCGTGATGCCCAGCAAGGCGATAAAACCGACCGATGCCGGCACCGACAGATACTCGCCCGTGACCCACAAGGCGACGATGCCACCCACCAGGGCGAACGGGATGATCGACAGTATCAGCAGTGCCTGGCGCACCGAGCGGAAGGTGGAAAACAGGACAATGAAGATCAAGCCCAATGCCACCGGAACGACGACACCCAGCCGGGCGGCCGCGCGCTGCTGATTCTCGAACTGGCCACCCCAGGTGATGCGGTAACCGGTCGGCAGCGTCAGCGTCTTGGCCACACTGGCTTTGGCTTCGTTGACGAAACCCACCAGGTCGCGCCCGCTGACATTGGCAATGACCACGCTATAGCGGCTACCCATCTCGCGGTCAATCTTGACCGGCCCCTCGGCCCGTTCCAGCTTGGCGACCGAACTGAGCGGCACGTTGCTGCCGTCCTTGGCGGTGATGCGCACGGCGGCAAAATCCGTCGGCGACAAACGCACAGATTCGTCGGCGCGCAGCAAGATAGGCGTACGTCGATTGCCCTCGACCGCGTGGCCCGCCTGCTGGCCTTCGATTTGCACCCGCAGCGCGTCCTGGATTTCTTCGACACTCAGGCCTAATCGGCCAGCCTGCAAGCGGTCGACGGCCACACGCAGGTATTGCACGCCATCGTTTTGCACCGTGTACACATCCTGATTGCCCGGTATGGTTTTCAGCACGCTTTCCACCTGCGACGCGAACTGGTTTAGTTGCGCCAGGTCGGGACCGAAGATTTTCACGGCGATATCGCCGCGCACGCCAATGATCATCTCGCTCACGCGCATTTCGATCGGTTGCGTAAAACTGTATTTAATGCCCGGCAGCTGGTCGAGTACCTTGCGGATCTCGTCCATCAGCGCTTCCTTGCCCTTCATCCGCCATTCGCCGCGTGGCTTGAGCAAGAGATAAGTGTCGGTTTGATTCAAACCCATCGGGTCGAGGCCGATCTCGTCAGAACCCGCGCGCGCCACCACGCCCGTCACTTCGGGCAGTGCCTGCATCAGGGCCTGATGGATCTTGAGGTCCAACGCAGCGCTTTGCTCCAGGCTGACGGAAGGCAGCTTTTCGATGCCGACAATCAGGTCGCCCTCATCCATGGTTGGCATGAACGTCTTGCCCACCTGTGTGTAGAGCAAGCCCGCGCCGAGCAACATGACTGCGGCGCCGATGGCAACCACCCGTTGCCGGCGCATGCTCCAGGCCAGAAAGGGTTCGTACCAGGTCAGCAGCTTGCGCGGCAACCAGGGTTCCTGATGCGCCACGTCGCGCAGCAGATACGAAGCCAGCACGGGAATGACGGTCAGCGACAGCAGCAGCGAGCCGGCCAGCGCAAAAACGATCGCCAGGGCGACCGGGGCAAAAAACTTGCCTTCCAGATCCTGCAGCGTCAACAGTGGCAAAAAGACAGTGATGATGATGACGATGCCGGAGGTAACGGGGACGGCCACTTCGCGCACCGCCCGGTAAATCGTATGCAGGCGGGGCAACTTGCCGGCAGTCGGATCGTGCGCCAGCCTTTGGACGATGTTTTCCACCACGACAACGGCCGCGTCGACCAGCATGCCGATGGCAATGGCCAGGCCGCCCAAACTCATCAGATTGGCCGACATATTGAAGCCGCGCATGAGAAGGAAGGTGATCAGCGCCGCCAGCGGTAGGACCAGGGCCACCGTCAGCGCCGCGCGCAAGTTGCCAAGGAACAGCACCAGCAGGACAACGACAATCACCGTTGCTTCCAATAATGCGGACGAGACGGCACCCACAGCTTTCGAGACGAGCTGTGCCCGGTCATAGAAGACATTTAGGGTGACGCCCTTGGGCAGGGTGGGCTTGATTTCGTCGAGCTTCTTGCGCACGCCTTCGACCACTTGCTGCGCATTGGCGCCGGCCAAGCCAAGCACCAGACCTTGCACCGCTTCCCCTTTACCACTTTGGGTCACGACGCCATAGCGTGTCAGTGAGCCGATACGCACTTCGGCCAGTGCGCCCACACGTAGCGGCACCCCGTTCTGTACCGTGACGACGACCGCGCGCAGATCATCGAGGCTGGTAATGCTGCCTTCGCTGCGCACCAGCAACACCTCATCGCCTTCACCCAGGCGCCCGGCACCGTCGTTGCGGTTGTTGGCGCGAATAGCCTCGCTCAACTGCGCCAGGGTGACGCCGCCGGCCGCCATGGCCAGCGGATTAGGCACGACCTCAAAGGCGCGTACGACACCTCCCAAGGCATTGACGTCAGCCACCCCTGGCACCGTGCGCAAGGCGGGGCGGATCACCCAGTCGAGCAAACTGCGGCGCTCGGCCAGGGAAAGACCGCCGCCCTCGATGGTAAACATGAACATTTCACCCAGCGGCGTGGTGATCGGCGCCATGCCACCGCTGATGCCACCGGGCAAGCTCTCGGTGATACCGGCAAGCCGTTCACTGACTTGCTGGCGGGCCCAGAAAATATCAGTGCCGTCCTGAAAGTCGATGGTGACGTCGGCCAGGCCATATTTCGTGACCGAACGCAGGACTTTGGTCTTGGGAATTCCCAGCATTTCGACTTCGATCGGCACAGCAATGCGGCTTTCCACTTCTTCCGGCGTCATGCCGGGGGCCTTCATGATGATCTTGACCTGGGTACTTGAGACGTCCGGAAAGGCGTCGATGGGCAACTGGTTGAAGGCATACCAGCCAGCACCACTCAGCATCAACGCCGCCAGCAGGACAAATAGCCGTTGCGAGAGACAGGCCTGAATCAGACGGGCTAACATCAACTGCCTCCTTTTTCGCCAAGCCAAGAGCCTTTCAGGGCCACGACGCCGGAGATGGCGAGATGATCGCCTGCCTTCAGCTTCCCGGACACGCGCACGCGCTGCCCGGCGCTACTGACGACGGTCACCGGATGGGCTTCAAAGCCATCCTTATTTCGCACAAAAACGTAAGCTTGCTTGCCGTCGTGTGCCAGCGCGGCCAGCGGCACGTCCCAGGCGGCAGTATTGGCACTCAACGGCAATTGCACGGTGACCATTTCACCGGGCCGCAAGCCGCTTGTCCCAGCATCCAGTTCGGCGCGAATAGCGACCGTCTGGCTACCGGGTGCGACGACCGGACTGATACTGACGATGCGTGCCTTGCTGTTGCGCCCCTCTATCTGCAAGGCGCCGCCGACCCGCCAAGCCGCAGATTCAGCGGCAGGCGCCTGGATGTCCAGTGCCAGGCGATCCACTTGCGTCAGGTGCAGCAAGGCGGTGGCAGGGTCGATTCGCTGACCCGGCTTGACCTCGATGTTGGTCACGATGCCGGCCTGGGTGGCCGTGAGCGTCAATCCATCCTCCAGCTTGCCGCTGGCGATAATGCGTTCGATAGACTGTGCCGACAAACCAGCTAGGCGCAGCGCGGCTTTTGCCTGGCGTAATGTCGCCTCGCTATCTTGCAGCGTTGCCTGCGCCTCTTGCACACGGCGCTGGGCGATGATGCCTTCATCGAACAAGGCGCGTTCGCGCTGCGCAGTCTGGCGGGCCAGGCCGGCCCGGCTCGCAGCTTGCAGCAATTGCAATTGCAAAGGCCCGAGTTCCTGGCTCACCAGGCGCAGCAATGGTGCACCGCGCTTGACTACCTGGTTCGGCTGCACGTACAACTGGACCGCCAAGCCCGTCACGGGCGAGCTGACAATCTGTTCACCACTGGCGGGCAACGTGACTTGTGCAGGCAGGTTCAGCACGACCAGCTCGGCATCGCGCTGCAATGCCCGCACTTGAATATCGAGGGCTTTCATCTGCTGTTCCGTGACAGCAAATTTGGCCGAGCGCTCCGCAGCGGACGACGGAAGGCACCATGCCAGCGCAAGCGCCAGGCACAAGGGTGAGAGTATTTCTCTTGTTTTCATGATTCTTTCCTGAATGAGACAGACAGGGCTACCGGGCAATCGACGCCATGGCCCGCAGGCCAGGCACGCCAACGCTCCCCAGGTGCGCCAAAGTGGCGGCTGTGAAGGAAGGCAGCACAAGGTAAAGATGCAACGAGGACAGAGACGCGCGGCGCATCAGGGCGCGCGTCTACCCCGGCAGATGCTGGATGGGGAGCGCAGGCTCCCGGTCTTGCAGACGGAGTTAGGCTGTCAGCGCACCGCTACAAGGCGGGCGGAACGGAGGGTCGTACGATGGGAGCGGCAAGCGCAGGGTGACGAATTGCGGCGGGACATTGGCGTCCGCAGCCAGCATGGAAAAACCACCAAAGGCGGTATCCGGGAAAAACTGAAGGTGGTCGACGGCGTGCAAGGCCTGGTGTCCGGACTTGCCGGGCACCTCATTGTTGCGATCATCATGATCGCCGTCGTCACTGTGGCCCAGGTGGGCATGCTCATGCTCACCGGCATCCTGGTCGAGCTGGCCGATATGCGCCATCTCATGTGCCAGGCGAACGCTGCTCCCCGTCCATGCGCCGCTGTTCGTCATGAACATGACGAACAGGAAAAAAGCGAGGTAATGGGAGAGTGACTTGCGCATGCCCGGAATGTATCACGCCTGTCATGACTTTGCGAGGGCTACTTGCAAGAGAAAAATTTCACCACATCACATGAAAACATTTGGCAAACAATGAGGTCGAAATTTCTTGCAAACGTTTTAACATTCAGACATACGGCAGTCATGAGAACCATCCATCTACAACGCTTTCTGCTCGTTGTAAGCCTGCCGACCGATAGCGCGCCCTCCTTGTCAGCGTTCATATCATGGCGCTGTTGTGAAAAGTTTAAAAAAGTGCAGACACCTTTCTTCGTATTCTCATTAGCACTGGTAAACAGTTCAATTCTGACAGGATTGTAATCCTGGCGTTAGACGACTGTCACCTTTCCAATGTAGACTAAAGACAGAGACCGACGGGGATCTTCGCCATCCGCAGAACGTGGACACAGCAGTTGAACTAGTGAAAAAGTGATATGCGATTATTAGTGGTGGAAGACGAGCAAAAGGCGGGCGAATATATCCAGAAAGGTCTGAACGAGTCTGGCTTCGTGGTTGACTTGGCGAGAACTGGACCCGACGGACTTCACGCTGCCACTACTGCCCATTATGACCTGATCGTGCTTGACGTCATGCTTCCGGGCTTAGATGGTTGGCAAATCATCTCTGAGTTGCGCAAAACGGTTGATACGCCGGTGCTATTTCTTACCGCACGGGATGGGCTCGATGACCGCATCAAGGGTCTGGAGCTTGGTGCAGATGATTACTTAGTTAAGCCATTCGCTTTTGTTGAGTTGCTTGTTCGTATTCGAACGTTGTTGCGCCGAGGGCCGATCAGAGAAGCTGATATTTTTCAGATTGCCGATCTGGAACTGGACATTCCTAAGCGAAGAGTAATACGGGCCGGTGTTCGGATTGATTTGACTGCGAAAGAATTTGCACTTTTGCATTTGCTATCCAAACGGGTCGGACAAGTTTTATCCCGGCCGTTGATTGCATCGCAAGTCTGGGATATGAATTTTGACAGCGACACGAACGTGGTGGATGTCGCGGTACGCCGTCTACGAGCAAAAATTGACGACCCCTTCGAGGTAAAACTGATCCATACGATTCGGAGTATGGGCTATGTATTAGAAGATAGACAATGAAGACCAAGAACTGGTCTCTCACCACGCAGCTGGGGGCGCTCTTCGCCTGCATCTCGGCAATTGTATTTTCGGCCTTAGGCATCTATCTCTATCAAGCTCTCACGGTACAGCTCCAAGCACGGGATGACGCAGACCTTGTCGACCGTATTGTGTTCATCAGACATATGCTTGAGGAAACACCGAGTGTAGAGTCGATTCGTGTGGATCCGCACCGTTTTTTAGATGCGGTCGATTTGCATGGCGGCTTTTTGCTCGTTATGCAGGCACAAGACGGTGAAGAATTAACCCGCAATACCCGTGACCGTTCATTCATGCATGCCAGTCGGGCTGTACCGGTAGAGACGTTGCCAGAGCCATCTCACGTACGTGCTGCACCAGGGCATAGCGAACCCAACCTAAGAGTTATTGCTGCCCTGGGTACCGTTGGTTCGACAGGTTCCGTGGTGAAAATCACGCTCGCCAGAAGCGAAGAGAGCCGCGCAGCTGTTCTATCTGCATACAAGTTAAAAGTGCTTGCATCGGGCTTCTTTGGTGCGGTGCTAACAGCCCTACTGGGGTTTCTACTAGTACGTCGCGCGTTGCACAAAGTAAAGCTCATCGCGCAGCAAGCTCAGCAAGTCAGTGCGCACAATTTGGAAGTGCGCTTGCATGCAAAATCAGCACCGAAGGAAATCCAGATACTGGCTGATTCGTTCAATGAGGTGCTTGACCGCCTGCAAAATAGCTTTAATAACCTTTCCCAGTTTGCAGATGACTTGGCACACGATTTGCGTACGCCTCTCAACAATCTGATGGTTCAAACAGAAGTTGCCCTGTCTCAGCCCAGATCATCCGATGAATATCAAAACCTGCTTTCATCTAACTACGAGGAGTTTGGCCGTCTAGCTAGAATGGTGGAAAGCATATTATTTTTGGCGCGGGCTGACCATGACCAAGTTTCGCTAGCAACTGAGCAGCTTGATATGGATGTTGAGCTGACGCGAATCGCCGAGTATTTTGAAGGGCCGGCATCCGACGCAGGGATATCATTCATCGTCATCGCCTCAGGTAAAGTGCTTGCTGATGGGCACCTGCTTCGCCGCGCGGTGAGTAACCTTGTATCGAACGCTCTTCGGTACACGCCGAAGGGCGAAATTATCTTGCTCAAGGCGATAGAGGACGACGACGGGGCCGTAGTTTCTGTTTCCAATCCTGGCCCAGGCATCGCGCAGGAACACCTGTCGCGGTTGTTTGACCGGTTCTACCGTTCCGATAAATCGAGGGCCAGTACGTCAGCCTCCGCTGGATTGGGTCTTTCAATCGTCAAATCCATCATGGCGCTTCACCATGGCCGAGCCAGTGTCACGAGTGAGCTTGATGGAGTTACCCAATTCACGCTATTTTTTCCTGGCACGACAGCATCGAACGAAACAGTTAAGCGCTGAAAATGGATTTTTGAGGACAGAAATCTTGTGCTCAGCGGTTAACTAAGCAAGCTGCAGCTCCCAGTATCCGACATCAATCCACTGATCAAATTTACAGCCAACCCGCTTGAACATGGCCACCTTCTCAAATCCTAGGCGCTCGTGCAAAGCAACGCTAGATTCATTGGGCTGCGCAATGCCACCAATGACCACTTGCAGTTGGCGGTGCCGGAGCTCCTCGATCAGGGTACTGTAAAGCTGTCGGCCGATGCCCTGACCGACTCCATCGTGCGCCACGTACACCGTTGACTCGACCGAAAAACGATAGGCGCTCCGGGCACGCCAGGGCGTTGCGTAGGCGTAACCTAGTATTTGACCATCGCGTTCAAAGACGTACCACGGCAACTGCGCACCCACAGAAGCGATGCGCTGGGCCATCTCATCGATGGCGACCATCTGCTCTTCAAACGTGATGGTGGAGCTGCTGACGTAATGGTTGTATATCGTGGCGATCGCAGCAGCATCGGCGGTAGTGGCAAGTCGAATCATCAGCGGGATCCAAATAGACGTGAAATGGCAGGAAGGAGCACGGCCGCAAACTACGCACGGCACCCTAAAGTATCATTCTAGCAATAATCCATCCTATGTGGCTTCACGGCGCATTGCGTTGAGTAGGATCGCGCAGAAAAGCTGGTGAAGGCCCTGTGCCTCCCGAGCGGGCCCGCTCCCGTCCTGCGGCCTCTGCCCACCAGATCAACTGGGAAAAGGTGCGTTCGATATAGGAAACCCAACGCGTACTGTCGACTTCAGGTGCAAAGCTGCCATCGGCAGCAAAAACAGTATGTGCTGTCGGAATATGGATCATGGCCGACACCGGCAAACAGCCCAGCTCGGACAGAAAAGCGCGCATACCCACCGCCGCCCGCACACCACCCCACTGGCCCGCCGAATAAGTGACGATGGCGCTGGGCTTGAAGGCAAACAAAGAACTGCCAAAGTGGTTCAGTAAATGCATCAGTGCCGGACTCATTGAATGATTGTATTCAGAACTGACCATCACATACCCATCGGCGCTGGCAATCTCACTGGCCAGTTGCTCCAACGGCAAGGGCGCGCGCCCCTGCGCATAGGAAAAGTGTGGCTTGAACACGTCACCTAGCTCGTAATCGAGCGGATCGATGAGCACCACATTGTGGCCATCATGGCGGCACTGCGCCACGATGGCCTTGGCGACCCGTTCGCCCACGCGCGCAGGCAGGGGCGGTGTGCTGGTGCGAATAGAACCGAGAAACACCAGAATTTTCATCTTCATCTTACCCTTTCCAGCCAAAACCTCGGCTAGGTCATCGTGCAGTGAAAACCCGGCGAACGGGCCAACATGAAAACAGCCTATTTGCTTGGCGTCTCGTGATTCATGGCCGCTTCGGCGAGGGCGCGTACTTCGGCCGGCATGGATTCCTTGCGCTCGCTATAGCGGCTGGTCAGGTAATCCGAGCGATCGCGCACCACCAGGGTGAATTTATACAATTCCTCCATGACGTCGACCAGGCGGTCGTAATATGGCGACGGCTTCATGCGGTCGTTTTCGTCGAACTCCTGGTATGCCTTGGCAACGGACGACTGGTTCGGAATGGTCACCATGCGCATCCAGCGGCCCAGCACGCGCAAGCCGTTGACGGCGTTGAACGATTGCGAGCCGCCCGACACTTGCATCACCGCAAGGGTCCGCCCCTGCGTCGGACGCACGCTGCCCATTTCCAGCGGCAGCCAGTCAATTTGTGACTTGAACACACCTGTCACAGCGCCATGGCGTTCCGGACTGCACCAAACCTGGCCTTCCGACCAGAGCGACAGCTCGCGCAGCTCCTGCACCTTGGGATGGTCAGGGCTGACGCTGTCGACCATGGGCAAGCCATGCGGGTCGAAAACCCGCGTCTCGGCGCCAAAATTCTGCAGCAGCCGCTCCGCCTCCAGAGTCAGCAAGCGGCTGAACGAGCGTTCACGTAGCGAGCCGTACAGCAAGAGCATGCGCGGCGGATGCGTTGCCACCGTCGCTGGCATAAGTTTATCAACCGTCGGCGTATCGAGGTGCGCAGCACTGATATTGGGCAAGTCCTTGACTGGCTTATACATGGGGCACCACCCGCTTTCCTTGCGCATCGATGACCGCCTCGCCGTCTTCTTTGGCAAACGTGCCCAGTTGCGGCAAGGGCAGAACGTCAAGCACCAACTCCGATGGGCGGCATAGGCGCACGCCAAGCGGCGTGACCACGAACGGACGATTGATAAGGATGGGATGGGCCAGCATGGCGTCCAACAGTGCCTCGTCGCTGATTTGGGCCTGGTCGAGACCCAGTTCCAGGTACGGCGTACCTTTCTGGCGAATGGCCTCGCGCACGCTCAAGCCAGCACGGGCAATCAAATCGACCAGGGTCTCGCGCATTGGCGGTTGCTGCAGGTATTCGATGACCTGCGGCTCAGTGCCAGTATTGCGGATTAACGCCAGGGTGTTGCGCGAAGTGCCACAGGCCGGGTTGTGATAAATAGTGATATCCATAATAAATCCTTTCCTTAATAACTGAGGCGCAGTGCCAGCGCCGCCAGGGTCACCAGCAACACAGGCAAGGTGAGGACGATGCCGACGCGGAAGTAATAACCCCAGGAGATGTGAATCTTCTTACTGTCGAGGACATGCAGCCACAACAGGGTCGCCAGGCTGCCGATAGGGGTAATTTTCGGCCCCAGGTCACTGCCAATGACATTGGCATAAATCATCGCCTCGCGCACGGCGCCATGCGCTGAGGTAGGATCGATCGACAAGGCCCCGATTAGCACCGTCGGCATATTGTTCATGATCGAGGACAGGACGGCCGTCAGCACGCCTGTGCCCATGGCCGCGCCCCATACGCCATATTGGGCAAAGTAATTGAGTACGCCAGTCAGGTAGCCGGTCAGGCCCGCGTTGCGCAGGCCATATACGACCAGATACATGCCCAGAGAAAAAACAACGATCTGCCATGGTGCATTGCGAATGACTTCGCGCGTGGGTATCACATGGCCTTTAGCGGCGACAGCCAGCAACAGAGCGGCGCCAACGGCGGCCACGGCACTGATCGGCACGCCCAGGCTCTCAAGCCAGAAAAAGCCGATCAGCAGCAGCGCCAGGACCAGCCAGCCGGCCTTGAAGGTCGCCATGTCGCGGATCGCGGCGCCGGGGCGTTTGAGCTGGGAGACGTCATAGTCTTGCGGGATGTCCTTGCGGAAAAACCACATCAGTGCAAGCAGGGTCGCTATCACTGCCACCGCGTTGACCGGCACCATCACGGCCGCATACTCGGCAAAGCCGATCTTGAAATAGTCGGCCGAAACGATATTGACCAGGTTCGACACCACCAGCGGCAGGCTGGCCGTGTCGGCGATAAAGCCGGCCGCCATCACGAAGGCCAACGTAGCTTTGGCTGAAAACTTCAGTTCGAGCAACATGGCGATCACGATAGGCGTCAGTATCAGCGCCGCACCATCGTTGGCAAACAACGCAGCGACAGCGGCGCCCAGCAGGACCAGCAAGACAAACAACTTGCGGCCGCTACCACCTCCCCAGCGTGCCACGTGCAGCGCGGCCCACTCGAAGAAACCGGCCTTGTCGAGCAGCAGGCTGATGATGATGACGGCGATAAACGTGCCGGTTGCATTCCAGACGATGTGCCAGACGACGGGCATGTCCGACAACTGGATGACACCAGCCAGCAGCGCGACGCCAGCGCCGATGGCCGCGCTCCAGCCAATACCCAAGCCACGCGGCTGCCAGATAACCAGTACCAGAGTCGCCAAGAAAATCAGGAAAGCAGTCAACATACGAGCGCCTCCTTGGGGGCAGCCGGGGCAAAGACACTAGAAATGTTGTCGAGTTCAGCTTTCAGGCGTACAGGGTCATGCTGCAGCTGCTCTAGCGGCAAGGCGAAGAAAGCCTCGATGCGTGCGCGCAGAATGCCATACGTCACCCGGAAAGCAGCGTCCTTTGCTGCGTCCGTCCCCGTGACATGGCCGGGATCGTCTACACCCCAGTGGCTACGAAGCACTGGGCCCAGGTAGGCCGGGCACGTCTCGCCAGCGGCGCTGGCACACACGGTGATGACGATATCGGGCACGGAAGGCAGAGCGTCCCAGGACTTGCTGTAATACCCCAGGGTCGATATCTGCTCGTTGGCCAGCAACGCCAGTGCTCCTGGGTGCAGCGCCCCGGCCGGATGACTGCCTGCGCTCAGCGCATGCCAGCCTGCCGGCGCCAGATGATTGAAAGTCGCTTCTGCCAGGATGGATCGGCAAGAGTTGCCGGTACACAAAAAAAGAACGTTCATGAAATTATCGCAAAATAGTGAAAAGTAAGGCATGCCCGTTATCAACAGGCATGCCGGGGCGCTCGCCTACTAGACGGCGCTTTGTCCAATTGCCTTGATCTCGTGCTGGATCGCGTTTTTTTCGAGCATGTGCAGCGGCAAACTGACGAAAACGTTCATCCGGGTCATGATCTGCCGGAACACCTTATGGAATACCTCGCGCTTTTCTGCGTCGGTGCCAGTAGCTGCAGCCGGATCTTCGAATCCCCAGTGCGCCGAAAGCGGATGACCTGGCCAGTATGGGCAGACTTCGCCGGCGGCGTTGTCGCACACAGTAATGATGAAGTCCATGTGTGGTGCGTCTGGAGTACCGAATTCATCCCAGCTCTTGCTGCGCAGTTTATCGAGCGGATAGCCGGTCGCTTCAATTTGCTCGATGGCGAATGGGTTGACGCTGCCGCCCGGGTGGCTGCCAGCCGAAAAGCCACGGAAGCGGCCCTTGCCCATGGTGGAGACCAGCGCCTCGGCCATCACGCTACGGGCTGAGTTGCCGGTACAGAGAAACAACACGTTGTACACTTTGTCGGTCATGACGAATCCTTTAATCACTGCGTTGGTTGGGGGGCGATTCAATTTGTACGTTTGGATTCATGCGGCATCACAGGCTGCGCCTTGCGCAGTAGTGCAAGGCGCGCCGCCGCAGCAGTTTTCGGTCAAAAAGCCGATCAGGGCATTCATGCTGTCGATATGCGCGGCGTAGATGACAAAGCGTCCATCTTGGCGCGGCACGATCAGGTCCGCGTGCACCAGTTCCTTCAAGTGAAATGACAGGGAAGATGGCGGGATGCCCAGCTGTTCGGCAATCTTCGTTGCCGCCATCCCTTGCGGTCCGGTCTGGACAAGCAAGCGAAAGATGGCCAGGCGTGACTCCTGTGCCAGTGCCGCCAACGCAGCGATGACATTTTTAGTTTCCATGTGCACTCCTTTTAATTTCATATTTCTATAATAATCGAATTATGAAATTAATGTAAACCTATTTTTATGCGCGGCTATCGATTCACCTTGGTACGGAACTCTTGACGTCCTGGTCTTCTCCAGACGTATCGACATACCAATTAGCTGAATCTTCGTACTCAGTGGCAGAGGTGTGCGTCTCTCAGCACGTTGGAAACTCTGGTATCGCATGTATCTGGCGACAAACGACTTATCGAGAGGTAATAAGCTGCTCAATCAAATGGCGGTACTGCTAGCGCTTAAAGCGAATGCTTGGCGGCCGCAACGACGGCATGCCTATCTTCACACTCGACCTACTCTTGATAAACCATTGCTGCGCCTAGCATGTTGCCGCAAGAAAGTCGCGGTTCCACTTCGAACCTGCTACCTTAATCAAATTATCAAGGTTTCTGTAATGAAAATGTAATGTTTCAGTCATTCGGGTGTGCGGGTCCCCTACGTAGAATAGCTTCATCGGATCCGCAACTTCATTCACCCGCACCTGAAAAATAAGGACATTCCAATGAAATCCATCAAAGCCAACATCGTCGCCGTTTTTGCTGTCATCGCTCTCAGCCCGCTTGCCGCGATGGCACACCAAGGCGAAATGCACTCGAATCCAGCGTTTGGCAGTGCTGCTCCGGCGCCGGCCGCCACGCGCACTATCACGATTTCATCGACTACGAAGTATGTGAATGTCGCCCAGGGCGACGTCGTCAAGTTTGATGTGGATGGTAAGACGTTCACTTGGCAGTTCGATACGCTACGAGCCAATTCGAGCTTTGACTTTTCGGCAATTGCGCCGTCTGGCGTGAATACCCACGGCGTACGTGTGTACGTGGCACCTAACCCGACCTACGCCAACTAATTACATGTACGCCCGCCAGTGTACTGCTGGCTCATGAAGTTATTGAGATTTGCGGGACGACCAGTGCAGATGAAAGATGACCCATTGATCGCCCTGTTTTTCGAGCAAAGCTGTTTCCGTGCCGAATAAGTGCACATTTTTGCCCTGGAATTGTCCTGTGGTCTCTGTTTCCTGCATCACGACGGCCAGGTTTCCATCAATACGTTCGTTTTGTTTTAGGACTTTGCTTTTAGTGGCCTTAGCAAAGGCGGTATCGGCTGGCAGGTGATGGCCAGCGTATTCATCACGTGAACGCTCAACATGCCCAGATTCGTAAATTTTAATTTCAGGGCTAAGCAAAGTGCTCGCCTGCTCGGATATTCCGCTGGCGAGCGCTTCGTGAAATGCAGCAACAGTTTCAGTTGGTGTGGCGGCGTATAGGGGAAGACTGAATACGGAAATAGCGATCTGCTGTGGTCTAATTTGCTCGGACACCTCGATAGGTGGAAAATACACCACCTGAGGAGTTGAACATGACAACAAGAA
>NZ_JAFCTQ010000045.1:0-40041 GCF_049896105.1 Janthinobacterium sp. PSPC3-1
GGCTTACGGATTTCGGGACGCATCCTACTTCTTTCTGAAAATCAAGGATGCGTTCCCCGGTAAAGTGCGATGAACCAAAAAAAAGGGTGCGGCTGCGGATGCGGGAAGCGCGCTCGGTGAGGCGGCTGCCGATCTGGCTGGCGGTTTTGTTGGTGGCGTCGCATTGGGCCTGGGCGATCAAATTGGCATCCCGCGCACCAACATGACGCAATGTGAAAAAGACCTGGCGGCGGGCAAGACGTGGGATGCCTCGTTTTCGTGTCCGGCGTCAACCTGGCTGGGGAGTCTGTTTTGAACCTGAAAAGCATTATTCCGACAGGTCCGCAAGTTGCCCGTGAGGCGCTCATTGTGCTGGGTGGCGTGCTGATTGCCGCTTTCATCCTGAGCCGCTTCCCAAAGCTGCAAAAGTTCGTTTCTGATAACAGCCTGACCGTCAAAGATACGGCCGGCAATAACCTTTACTAGGGGTAGCATGCGTACTGTACTGAACCGTTTGAAAGAGCCGTCCACCTGGGCGGGCGTGGCCGGCATGGCCCTGGCCGTATCGCCATTCCTGCCGCCGCCGTTCCATATCTGCGCGCAGGGCCTGGCGGCCATGGCCGGCGCGCTGGCCGCCACGATGCGCGACAGCCAGGCGGCGTAATGTTCGGCGTGTCGATCAACACCAAAATGTTGCCATGGCTGCTGGCGGCAGCTGGGGTGGCGTTTCTGGTGTATCGACAGCACCAGGCCGATACCGTGCTGGATCGGCGGTATCCGCGCGCTTACAGGGATTAAACGATGGCGTGCAGCGCCAGGCGCGCATGGTACGGCGGTGGCCGGCGCGCCGTGATTTCCTCAAACCTGCCGACCTTCTTGGCGTACCTGACCTTGCCGGCCACATCGTAGCGCTGGACGTAGTTGGCGTAGGCACGGTCGGATGCGTGCACGGGTGATACCGATAGAACCCAGGCGTATAGATCGTCTTCAAGGACAGGGATTTCCCCGAACAGGTCATGCGCTGGCTGGCGTAGCTGGTACGAGAAATACTCGGCTGGCGGCGTGTACTTTTTCTTGCGGCGGGTGGGGGTTTTCATTCGGATATAATGCCAGCGCGGTAATGACCGTGGGCAATAAAACAAGGGTTTACATAATTTCGCGGAAGAGGTGTATTTTTCGATGAAAAGCGATGTAAGTCTTTGATACTTCACTACTTTAGCCGTTTGACATAATATAAATTATGCGAAGAGTGATGCCAGCACTGAAAAATTCTCACTTCCTCAGTTTCCCAATCGCAAATGCGATTCGGCATGATGGCCTTCCCATCAATTCTTGACACAAAATCTATGCGATATCCTAACCTTCGATACGGCAACCCTACCGAGTTTGCCCACTTCGCCATGGGCATTCCCCTGGCCGATCTGGCGCGCATCCTGCGCCGCGACGAGCGCACTGTACGCGACTGGCTCAGCGCCAAACAGCGCGTGCCGTGGTGGGTTCCCGAATACATGCGCCTGCGCCACATGGAGCGCGCCGAGCGGTTCCGCCAGATGGGATTTTCCACCAGCACTCACGCAAAACTTGGCATCGTGCGCGCCGACGTTATCGTGCTGGCCGAACGCCGGCCAAAAAAAGAGCCGAAGATCACAGACCTTCGGCTTGACGACTTCGACCCGATCAGGCGCGCAGAATAATCACCTGATTGATGGCCGCCACGACCTCACGGACAAACGGCTGTATTTTGCTGGTGAGCGCACGATTTTCGCCAGATGCGCTTGCCAGTGTCACCGTGTAATGAGTTCGCTGTAGCGCCAACCAAATGACGCCCGGCAGCAGAACAATGAGCCAGTGAACTATCGATAATGATGCCAAGTTTACGTCCCTTGTCAGGGCAAAAAATGACATTAAAATCAACGCTGCCGGCCATATCCTGTTTGGCTTCCGGACGCCCAATTTCACCGATGTTATGCCGCTCATAGCGTATGTTTCATCATCAACCACGAACCTGGCGTTTGTGACCGTCACACGGCCATTGCTGTAATACGTTGTCTCGACTGGCGTGCTCATGGTTTCCCCAAAGAAATGAGATTCCATATTATCAAGAAAACTTTCTACGGCCTAGCTCTTGTAAGCCATCGGATAACGATCGTTCAGCACATTGGCCGCCTTGTGCTTGGTGTACATGACGTACGCGGCCACCACGGCGGCCAGGATCAGCATATTTTTCTGGTTCACGCCGTCGCTCCTTTTTCCTTGATGGCGCCGGCCAGCGCGCCGGCCATGGCCGCCAGTCCCTGCGCGCAGACATGGTACGGCGGCGGCAAGAACGGACTCACGGACAGCGCCAATGCGGCGATGCCGGCCCAGGTGCTGGCTTCTTTAAAACGTTTCAACATTTCATCCCTTAAAAAAGTGTATTGCCCTTGTCGTCTTTGACGGCCAGGCTGTTATCAGTGACAAACTTTTGCAGCTTTGGAAATCTGGACAGGATGAATGCCGCCAGCAGCATCCCGCCCAGGACAATCAGCGCCTCGCGCGCCACTTGCGGCCCCGTAGGGATAATGCTTTTCAGGTTCAAAAGAAACTCCCGAGCCAGGTTCCTGCCGGGCAGGAAAACGAGGCATCCCACGTCTTGCCGGCCGCCAGGTCTTTTTCACATTGCGTCATGTTGGTACGGGGAATGCCGATCTGGTCGCCCAGGCCCAATGCAACGCCACCAACAAAACCGCCAGCCAGATCAGCAGCCGCCTCACCGATCGCGTTTCCCGCATCCGCAGCCGCACCCTTTTTTTTTACCAGCACCACCAGGGCCAGCGCCGCGACGGCCACGCCGATCAGCAGAAACTTGTGATCGCCCATCAGTTCCACCAGCCTTTCACGAAAATGGAATCCTTGCCGCCGTTGCCGGTGATCTGCGGATTGGTGATACTGGCCAGGTAATCCGTGCCACCATACGACCAGTCGCTGGTCGCGCCACCCAGCAGGCCGGCCATGCCGAAGCTGCCGAGCGCCGTGTTCTGGTCATACGGCGCGCCGTACATCGGGTTGTAGGTCGGCGTGATCTGGCCGCCCAGGATGGGCGACAGGCCACTTGTCAGTTTCGTTGTTTTGAGCTGCTTGTACAGCACGTAGCCCAAGCCGACGACCGCCGCTCCCATAATCAAATCCTGAATGTCTTGCTTGTTCATGCCAGTTGGCCCCCTGCGTTGATATATTCGGCCTGCAACCGCGCCAGCGACTCTTCACGCTGGCCGTAGCCGGCGCCTGGAAGGCTTGCCCATTCTTTCCGGCATTTCTGCACAGCGGCCGCGAACTGGCCGTTCATCGCCAGGCGCAGGCCGCCGCGCTGGCGGATCAGCTCAATGCAGGCCAGGTCTTGACTGGCCGGACTGAAATCGGGCAAGCCGAGTTTTGCCTGTACGCCGTTCCAGGTGCGCTGGATGATCTGATAGGCGCCGGCAGCGCTGGAATAATCATTGATGCGCGGTATCCAGACCATCGCACGCGGATGGTCGGAATAGTCGTCAAACAGGCCGCCGCCTACGATGGTGCGATAGCCGTCCTGGCCCAACGTACCCTCTCCCACGCGGATGGCCCGCATGAACGCGGCCAGGTTGCGGCCCTGCTGTTCTGGTGAAACGTTCGAATTCATATCGGTAAATTCCTGAAAAAGTGCATCGGCCTGATCGAATAAATCAGGCGCCTCATACGCCGTGTCGCCATCATCCGCCCCGCCCTGCCCGGCCTGCATCCAGAGCAGCAGGGCAGCGGCGGCGACCGCGCCAATCACCATCGCGCGCGACATTTTTACGGCACCAGCCCGGAGCCAATTTGCAGATTATTCGATTGAAAATAGCGCACCGAGCCAGCGTACTGGGAGCCGCCAAAATTCATTGTTTTGCCAGCAGCCACTGTATTGCCGGTCACCAAAAAATCGACAGTGTCGTTTCCTGTTGCATCGGCTCCGAAATAGTTTCCGGTGACGGTCCATCGCTCTGATGGCGCCGAGCCACTTGTGTTTCGTCGCAAGTACACCGCGTCCGCATTGCAGTTGAATCGGTTTCCATTCATCGTAACGTCATTGAAACCACCCCCACTCGGACCATCCGTTGCACTAACTACGCACCGGTTCACGTTGTCAAACTCGTTCGAATTGATAATCACATTTTTAGTCGACGAACCGGATATACCGATTTTGAGCGACTCGAATGTATTGCCAACAATCTTGATATTCGTATGCGTTTCTGCCCCGATTGCAGTCACCGTCATATTTGCGTTGCCCACAAAATGGTTTCCGATGATCGTCACCGCGTTTGTGTAGACGTTTGAATTCATGCCTATCATGGTTATCGTCGGCAACGTCAAATCGTCCTGTACGAACCAGTTATTCGATACGATCACGTCTTTTTCGCTATGCAGCAGATACAGATAATTCGTACCGACGCTATTGCTAAATTGATTCCCGCTCACGGTAACCCGGCCCCGCGTATCTTCCAGGTGCACAGCCGCATCACCTGCCACATTTTTTACAATGTTGTTCGTGATCGTGACGTTTTTTACCGCTGTAACGCCCACAAACCGCGCCTCAGTCGCTACCGTTGGAAAGCCGGCGCTGCCAAGAAATTGATTGCCCGAAATTATCCAGTCCTCCGACGGCGCCGACGAGGCACAATTTGCCTCGACAAAATCCCCGGTCATGTTGCGCGCCGTGTTATTGAGCACCTTCACATGGTTCGAGACTTTGCCGAGCTGCTGAATTACGCCATATTTCACCGTGTCGAATACGCTATTTTGTACGGTTACCTGCGTTGTATCGTGCAGCCAGACGCTTTGATCCACGCCCTTGAAAAATACCTTGTCAATCATGACATTCGACGCACCGCCAGAAATCATTACGCCGCCTGGCGTTGATCCCTCCATGCGCAGATTTTCTAACGATGAATTGCTTTTCATCGTCATGGTGTTGCCGCTGGCATTCACCGGATACAATCGGGTGGCATACCCTTCCCCCACCACACGCGTATTTGCCGGCACATTCAAAATGCCCGTGAAATAGTAGCTCCCTGCCGGCAGAAATGCTGTGCGGTTTGCGGCGGCCGTTAAAAATGCATTCAGCGTTGCCGTGCTATCTGTCACACCGTTTGCAATGACGCCAAAATCCTTCGCGCTGATCGTTTCGGCCAGCTTGGCATTCACCGTCACCGGCACAGCACCGATACCCGCCTGCTTGAACTGCGGATACACGGCGCCGCCAGAGGTCGATACGATGGCAGCGCCGAACGACGGCGCCACCACCGCGCAGGCCGTTAACAGCGCAAGCGCATATCGTTTGAATTGGTATTTCATTAATTTATCTCCTGAATATTGATCCGTGCCGATTCACCATCCTGGCAAATTGCATACCATGCTGCACCTGGCGCCTCGTCCTCATTCCACGTTTCACCGGGATTTATGAGTACTGCAGCATCGTCAAAGACGATGCCGGATGCTCCAATGGCAACCGTATTCGGCCCCACGTTTCGTATCCGTGCGCCGCGCCGCGATGCGCTTGCCACCAGCAGCAGCCCAGCCGCATCAGCGACGTCTACCGGCGCTGAATTGATTACTGTGGTTGGCCTTGTCTGCCTTACCTCGAACACGGCGCCCGGCTTTTGCAGCACGGGAATCGCTTCATCATTGGTGTTATCGATCGTGACCACGCCCAGCACCGGCGCCACCGTGCCGGCAAAATTCACCGGGATCGGCTGCGCTGCCGTGTTGCTGACGCGAATACTCGCCAACGATACGGGAATCGGCGTGGTGTTGCTGCTGCTGGTGAGCGTGACCGGGATCGAGTTCGCCAGGCCGTTCGTGATATTGACGCCCTCGGGCACCAGCACCGCGCCGCCAGCCGTGCCGCCCAGCTGCACATCGTTGATCGCCAGGAAAATGCCCACCTCGCAATCGAGTGCGGATTTCAGGATGATGCCGCCGAAGTCCTCGACCATTCGGAAGCCTGGCATACGACCAGGAATCGACTGAAATGGCGTGCTGTTGCGCAACAGGGTTATATCGACGCCCTGCCCTGTGGTTACCGAATCAACCAGCAGCACGCGGCCAGGGATATCGACGCGCATTTCAATGCCTGCTTCCAGGCGAAACAGTTTATAGCTCATGCTTTGCCCATCGCTTTCAACGCGACCACCGCCACAATTGCCAGGCCGATACCCACCAACACTTTCTGTTCGCCGGCCTTGCTGTTCGTGTAGGCCGTTTCCATCTTGCCGGCCACGTCGCCGTAGGCATCCTTGACCGATTGCAGGGCGCTTTTCGCCACCGCGTCCGATCGCGCACCAGCGGCAGCAAGCTCACTGGCGGCGCCGGCCGTAATGTCCGCGGAGAATTTGAATGCGGCGCCCAGGGCGGCATCATTCGACTTAAACGCGCTATCGCTCACGGCATTGGCGAATTTGTAGGAACTGTCCATCGCGGCGCGGCCCGTTTCCAGGCTGTCTTTCACGCTTTTATTGATGGTATCGAGCGCGCCGGTCACGGTCGAATCGGCGAATTTCAGCGCGCCATCCGTGATCGCGTTGCCGAATTTGAATGCGCCATCGACCGCGCCGTGGTCGGTCTGGCTGATGGACACATTGCCGATGTTGGAGCGGGACGCCACCAGGTTGACGGACTCGCCGGAACCGGTAATCCGGTTGTCCTGCGATTCCTGCGTCTGCGCCTGTGTGCTATTGCTTTTGCTGGTCGTCATTTGATTGTTTTTCCCATGCAGTAGGCGTCAAGCACCCACCCTTGTTTTTTCATTTTTCTCACCAGACCAGGGCGGCGGGTGCGCATTGTCATGCGGTCTGCAATTGCGCCTTGGCGCTCGATTGTCGGCACCAGCGACGCCACCAGATCGACGCCTGGCAGGCCACCAGCAGCCGCTACGATGACAATTTCGCTGCCGTTTTCGTAATGGTCCTGCCGTAGGGCGTAACGCACCACCACCGCGCCGGCCACGACCACCTCGAACAACTGCGCGCCACGCATGGCCTCGTCCATCGAGCCCAACCCGCCAGCCGTTTCCCGGTCAGGCCGGTAGGCGGCGGCGTAGGCGGCGCGCGCTGCATCGTCCAGCACGCCTTCGCGTATTACCGCTTCTTGAACAGAGCCCACGCCACCACCCCCACCGCCGCTATCAGCATGGTTTTTGTCGTGATGCCGGACGTGGAGCCGGCGCCGCTGTTGACAATCCAGTCACCTGTATTCAGGCCGCCTGCACTGCCGCCCTGATCGCCGTTTTTGGCGCCAGAGGTGGCCGCCATTTGCAACGGCGGCATGGCTGGCATGGCCGGCGTCATCGCTTAATCAGCAGGATCAAGCCCGCGCCGATGGCCGCCCACAGCAGCAAGTTGTTATTGCGCACCTGCTGCACAGCGACTTGCTGCTGGACGGCCTGTTGCGGGGCATTCGCCACCTGGGTGTATTTCTGCTGATCGCGGAACATGGCATAGTTTAGCGCCGTGGTGGCCGCGCCCAGGACGAAGCCGCCAGCTTTGGAATCAAAGAAGTTACCGAAGCCGTTACCTGTGGCCGTGCTGGTTTCCATGGCCGGCGCGCCCCAGGCAACGTCTTGCGCAACCGTGCCGCCCGCCCCCAGGGTGTTGTATGGGTCGGAATCGGAGCCACTCGAACCGAAGCCCAAGAAGGAATCAGACCCGAAGCCCAATAAGGAATCAAATTGGCCCATATTTCCCGCCTTATTTCAGCAGCTTGATGTCGGAAACGTAGTCGATATACGCTTTCAGGCTATCCGGTGCATCGGTGGTGATGCGCAGGAGCGCTTCGGTGATCTGCGAGGTATCGAGCATGTTCATCAGGTTGCCGTCACCGATGAAATCGAGCACCAGCAAATTGGTTTGCGGCACCAGGCGGTTACGCTTTTGCTGGTAGGTCAGTTCGCCCACGGTGGCGCGGATGCGCGGCGTGCCATCGGTGCGCAGTTCGGCGGCGGTGATATGGCCGGTACTGTGCAGCCAGATGCGCTTGATCAAGCCACCATTCGCCATCACTGGCAGCATTACGTCGTTCTCGCCCACCAGGGTGAGCGGCACGTTGAAATCTTTGCGCTGCAAGACGAAGGGGTTTTGCGTTTTGTCGCGGTACTCCGTGATCGCCTTGATATCGCTACCGGCAGCGGCGCCTGGCTTGATTTCCAGTTCAAACGTCAGTGACGCCAGCATGTTGCGCGGCAGCGCGGCCAGGTACTGCGCGGCGGCGCCGCCACGGGTGTTTGGCTCGGTGAAATCGATAGTGATCACGTTCGCATCCACAAACAGGCCTTGATAGGCGTCACGCACGCCCAGGAAGGCGCCGTCATCGACAAAGAATGTCACACCGTTTGCTTTGCCTTCGATGCGGCCCACGTTGGCCTTGGTCAGACCGCCCGACAGGAAAAAGTGGATACGGTCATAGGTGGCGTTGTACGACAGTTTCAGCACCGCCGTGGCGCCCGGCTTGACGTTTTGCAGATCAATCGAGCGGTCGATATTCGAACTCATGTTTTTTTTCCTGGTGTGGGTTTGTGAAAGTGTCGCGGGGCTGGCCGGCTTATTGGCCGCCAGGCAGGTAGACGCCGACGACCGGGATTTTCACGAACGATTTTTGAATGAAGTAGACGCCGGCAAAAGCAGCCAGGGCGATCAGCGCGGTATGGATGGTGGCCTTGTTCATGTTGGTTTCCTGTAGGGGTTTTGTGTTCGGTATTGACAAGCCCCGATACTGCCCACCACCCCAGGAAACAGCAATAAGCTGTAACGGTTACAGATACCGTTACCGTTACAGCGGTTTGTTGACGCCGTAGCGCACCGATTTATCTGGATTTCGATGAAAAAATTGAAGCGGCGGCAGCATCAGTAGTTGCTCATGTGGTTTTTGAGCAACGGTCTTCTTGCTTTTTGCGTCCGTCTCGTAGACGGTCGGCAGGCGCATCACCGAAGCCATGACCTTGGCGTCCGGTTCCCAGTTCAGGCCGTAGCATCGGATTTCGGTGCAGTTGCCCAGGAAGTTCTTGTCCATGTTCGCCGGGCGCTGGGCCACGCCGATGACCGTCAAACCCTTGTGCCGGCCCGCTGTCGACAACTTTTTCCAGGCTGGCGGCGCCCAGGACGGCAAAGTCACCTCCGACAGTTCCTCGACCAGCACATGCGCGCCAGGGGTCAGCCAGGCGGCCCGGCAAAACCATTCGAACTGTTCCTTTTTCTCAGCGTCACGGCTGGACGCGACAAAGATAATCGCCTTGGTCCCGGCCTTCACTTCCTTGACAAAATCGGTGATTTTCGTCGTCACCACCCCACCACAGAACGACTCATAATCGTCGGTTTCTTCCAGTGGCGACCAGACCAGCAGCCGCGTATAGGAGCGCAGCAAATCGCCCTTGATGTAGGAGCTTTTGCCCATTCCGGTGGCGCCGATGACGCCGTAAATGTTGGCCTTGTTTTTTGTGCCGGCTGTCGCCCGGCCGGCGTTAGGTAGGGTCAACGAAGCCCCCCGGCGCTTGGCCCATTGGTGGCACGTCCGCACCTGGCGTAATGTCCTTTTCCTCGCGGCGCGGCGCCGCTTTCTCATCTTTCGCCTCCCGGCGCGCCTTGATGGCCTGATAGGTCGGCACCACCAGCGGCACGGACGCCACTACCAGGGCGATTTCTGGCCCAAAGCGCGTCAAGGTCTCGCCGGCGTCCCAGCCGTACTTTTCGGACACGGCGGCCATGCCTACGCCCCACTGGTAGCACGCCTGTTCGTTGTAGACGCCCGCCAGCTCAGGCAATCCCATCACAATCACCTTGCCCAGCATGAAAGGAATCTGCCCCCAGGTCTGCGCCGGGTCGATACCTGGCGGCGCGTCAGGTTGCGGATCGATGAATTCGGCGTCTTCCTGCGCACGCTCTTGCTCAGCGCGGCCCGCTTCGATGGTGATACGGTCGAATGGGTCGTTCGGATCGAGCGGCGCCGGCGATTCCTGGCTTTCATTCAGGTCGGCCATGGTCTACCCCGCCAACAGCGGTTGCAGGGAGAAGAAGCCGGGCCGTTTTGCGGCCGCTGGCGCCTCTTCCGGCGCGACTGGCGCCTTCGCAGCAGCCTTTGGCGCCTGGCCCGACGCAGGGGCCGCCACGGGCGCCGCTGGCGGTTCCGTTACCGTTACCGTTACAGGCCGCATCTTGGCGCGCAGTTTGCCGTTACGGTGCTCGTTCCGGGTGAAGGTTTGCGCGTTGCAGTCGCCGCAATGAATGTAGGCGTGCTCGTTCTTGTCCGTCTTGACCTGGGCATCCGGGAAATCGCAGACAGGGCATGTGACATGCCCGATGGGAGTTTTTTTCATGGTGTACGCGGCCCGCTAGGCCGCGCCCTGTTATTTGCGCTTTTTGGCCGGCGCCTTGTGGGCCGGTTTCGGTGCTGGTTTGCGGGCGGCCGGCGCGGGCGCTTTGGGCGCCTCGTTCACGACCGAGGTTTTCAGGTAGTCCGCCCAGGCTTCGGGCGGCACGTAGGGATTGCGGTTCATGCTGTCGCTTTCTTCAAGTCATGCCATTGCAGGTGAATTGCCAGTTCACGAAAAAATGCTTTCGCCGGGCCTGGCAAGACAAACCCGTACTGCCGGTACAACGTGACGGCCTGACGCTCGAGCGCCCTGCCCTTTTCTGTATTTGGCATCAATGCCCCTCTGGATATTTGCGCTGCAAGTGCAGCAGATGTGCGCTGGCCGACAACGGCGGGCGCTTTTTGTGACGCTGGTACAGCGCCGTCTGGTCGACCTTTTCAGCCGGCGCGCCGGTGGCCTGGTCAAAACTCCGTCCAGCATCGAAGGACGGAGCAAAATTTTTATTTTTTGGGGTCGGCTTGATGTGCGTCCAGGGCGCCGACGCCCCAGGCGTACAGTTATTTACACCAGTCCGAGGAACGGCAAGGGCCACCCCGGCGCCGTCCCTGTCTATCGTCCAGCGGTAGCGGGTCGATTCATAGACTGCATGCGGCTGCGCCGCCAGATACACGCCTACGGGCCTGTGCGCCTCTACCTGCTCATAGCGCCCTTCGACGTCCTCTACCCGCTTGGCAAGCTGGATCGCGGCACGGCGGCCCACGGTAGGGCCGCCCATGGCCCGTATGAAACGGGCGAAGTCGGCGCGCTGGGCGATCGCGGGATTTTCGGACTCGACTTTCTGCGCGGCCTGGTAGGCCTCGCGGATCGGCTCAGGGGCATTGCGCACCGACTCGGCCGACAGGCGGCGGAACTCGCGCCACACGCCCACCGGCACGCCGCCGATCTGCTGGAACTGGCGGATGCCCCACACCTGTGACCAGTACGTGACGCGCTGGGAGGCGGTGAATTCCATGTTGCCGAACAGGTCGGGCGCGATGATGTACGTGCTGCCGTTCTCAAAAACCTTGTGATCCCCTACCCCGGCGCCGTCAATGTTCTTGCTGACATACTTGGCGATGTAGCCGGCTGCAGTTCCCTTGCCTGCCTCGATCCGCACCAGCTTGACGCGGTTTTCCTCGGCGCCGCCCTCGTCGCCATCTTCCAGCATGGCGTACTTGGTTATCACGGCCTCCATCACCGCCTGGTGCTCAGGCGCGACGAACAGCAGCATGTGCCAGTGCGGGCATCCGTCCGTGTGCGGTTCGGCGATACGGAAGCCATACGGCTGGATACCGCGACGGTGCAGCGCTGACCGCATGCGCTTCCAGGCATCGGCCAGATAGGCCTGCGCATCGCGTGGCGTCGGACTGCCGAATTCCGTGTATTTCGCGTTCGTGCCGCCCACCGAGTGGTATTTGCCGGGGCATGTGATCGTCCAGAACATGCCGATGTGGCGCATTTTGTCGGCGACCTCTTCGAAGCCGCGAATGCGCAACATCAATTCGCCTCGGCGCAGCGTTTTATTGCCCATGCCCAGGGCGGCCAGTTCGGCCAGGCTGTAGACGTCGCCGTTTTCATTGGTGGCCGTGACGGACTCAAGCATTTTCTGGTTGGCGTAGTTTTGCGCCGCCTGCGCCAGGCAGGTTTCGCGGCTGACATACGGATCAGCGCGAACGTAGGTCAGGCCCAGCTGTATCGACGTGTGCTCGAAGCGGCGCAGCAACTCGCGGCGCAGTGCGCGGCGCCACCAAGCGTGATCTGCAGCGCGGGCAATGTAGCCGCCTATCGTTTCAGCCACCGGGCCACGGATGCCGCGCCTGGCGCAAATCGCCTCAATGCCCGCCTTGATGGCGTCGGCATCGTGCAGGCGGGCGCAAATCGCGTAGCACTCGCGGGCGGCCTGCAATGCGGCTGTCGATATCGCGCCCGGCCCGGTCATGGCGCCGTATTGGTCGGCCAGCGGCAAGCGCTGGTCGTCGGCCAGCACGGCATCGACCACGCGCTGGCGCGGCACGTTCAGGTCGCCGAACATGCGATTGACGGCGGCGGCCATGCGCGACGGTATGCCCATGGAAATCGTCATTTTTCGCACATCGCCAGGATCATGTGGAACAGAAGACAGCCGTATAGAACGATTGCAGCGACAGCAAGCACTGCCAGCAACAGCAGCCCCGCAGCCTCCATGATGAAATCGATATCCATCAGTGCACCTTGCCGCTTGGCGCAGGCATGCGCCCGCCATTCATGCACTTTTGCGCGACTTCCAACTGGGCGCGAAGCTTGGCGACCTCGCACCAGATGCGACCACGTTCCAGCGCGTCAAATTTACACAGGGCATCGCTGGCGCGCTCCTTCGGCATGCGCGCCGACATGACGGCCACCATGCGGGCGGCCAGCGGCAGGCGCATCCAGTACGCGGCGCGCACGGCCTCGACGTCTGCCGGCGTGGCGATCGTCGCCAGCACGGCGGCGGCGCGCTCCATGCGCACCTCGCGTGGCGTGGCGTTGATCTGCGCGGACACGACGTCCATTTCAGCCAGGAAGGCTTTTGTTTCCAGTTCCCGCGCTGTCAGCTGGGGGCCGGCGACGGCGGCCACGGCGGCCAGTTCTTTGGCGAGGTGTCTCATGCGGCCACCTTGCAGCGTTGAGCCAGGGCGACGAGCCAGTGCGCCAGTTCGGCCGCTTTCATTTCGGGTTTTCCAAAAAGAGCAAGGCGGCGTTCAGGGCATCAGGGCTGGCGATGACCTGGCCGGCCAGCACGTCCGATACATTGGCAAACGGGCCGTGCTTGAGCGAATGCAGCATGAAATGCAGGGCCATGATTGCCGTGCGCAGGTTTTGGCCGTCCAGCGCGCCGTGCGTGTCTTCGCGTGTCACCACCTTGGCAAGATTCAGCGCCTGGATGGCCTCGCTCTTGAGCGCGATTTCGCTGTTGATCCATTCGGCCCAGCCAGGCATGAGCGGCATACGGTCCAGTTCGCGGCGGTCATCGCGCAGGGACGTCAGCAAGGCGGCAACGGTGGACAGCCAGGCATCGCTGGACATGGTGATGGAGTAGTTGTCGGCGCTCATGCCGAGAACTCCACCAGGGCGGCGCGCAGACCATCCAAGTTGCGCACGTCGATACCGTGACCGATGAAGTCAGGATTTGTTCTCGCAATGCGGCGCTCTAGCGTGGCGATTTCCAGGCGGATTGCCGTTTCGATTGCGACAAATGATCCCGTGGAAATTGTGATAGTTTTGTAATAAATTGTTTCGGACATATCGCCTCCTCAGGCCTTTTTTGTTCCTCAGGCGGGGAGCCGGGCAGGCGGCGGGCGCCGCATCTGGCCTGAGGATGAGCAGAGTTTCTGCCCGACAAGGACGGAGAATACGCTTCACATGAAACATGTGTCAACAGAAACATGTTTCATGTGTGTAGCTTGTCGCATGAGTTGTAACAGTGTATGTTCCGGAAATACCGTTTGTACAAACGGGAAAGCCCTGAGGAGAGCTATGAAAACCACAATTGAATTCCTTGACGCGGTCAAGGAAAAATTGGGCATTACGTCCGACTATGCCCTGGCTAAACGCTTAGGATTCTCGCTGTCCACAGTGAGCAACTACCGTACCGGACGCCGGATACTTGACGACGACGCGGCGCTTGATATCGCTATGGCGCTTGAGGTGCACCCCTTTGAGGTGATCGCTTCTGTGAATGCAGAACGCGCAAAAACGCCCGAGCAGCGTGCGCGCTGGTCGGGCGTCATGGAAAAGTTTTCGGCGTCTTTTAATTCACTGTTATTGGGCGCCAGCCCGCGCCGAGCCTCGTTCTTGACGCGCTGATAACAGTTGTCGTGCTGGCATTACTCTTTATAAATTATGCGAACTTCACGACCGGGCCTGAAAAATTCTCACTTCTTCATTTTCCCAATCGCAAATGCGATTCGGCATGATGGCAAGCCCATCACTTTTTTGACAGAAAATCTATGCGATATCCGAACCTTCGATACGGCAACCTACCGAGTTCGCCCACTTCGCCGTGGGCATCCCCCTTGCCGATCTGGCGCGCATCCTGCGCCGCGACGAGCGCACCGTGCGCGACTGGCTGAGCGCGAAACAGCGCGTGCCGTGGTGGGTTCCCCAGTACATGCGCCTGCGCCATATGGAGCGTGCCGAGCGATTCCGCCAGATGGGATTTTCCAGTACTCACGCAAAACTGGGCATCGTGCGCGGCGACGTGATCGTGCTGGCCGAACGCCGGCCAAAAAAAGCCACAAATCACAGACTTGCGGCGCGACGATTTCGACCCGGTGAAGCTGACGAATTAGCCCTTTTAAGCACGCGGATAGCACCGATCCAGAACAGTATCGGCCTGGTGCTGTCGATACACCAGAAACGCCACCCCAGCGGCCGCCAGCAGCCACTGCAGTATTATGGTGTTGATCAACACGCCGAACATTACGCTGCCTGGCTGTCGCGCATTACGGCGGCAAGCGCGCCTGCCATGGCCGCCAGGCCTTGGGCGCAGATATGGAATGGTGGCGGCAGGAATGGCGATACGGCCAGGGCCATGCCGGCCACGCCCGCCCAGGTGGACGGCTCGTTCAAACGGTTCAATACAGTACGCATGCTACCCCTAGTAAAGGCTATTGCCGGCCGCATCTTTGACGGTCAGGCTGTTATCAGAAACGAACTTTTGCAGCTTTGGGAAACGACTCAGGATGAAGGCAGCAATCAGCTCGCCACCCAGCACAATGAGCGCCTCACGGGCAACTTGCGGCCCTGTCGGAATAATGCTTTTCAGGTTCAAAACAGACTCCCCAGCCAGGTTGACGCCGGACGCGAAAACGAGGCATCCCACGTTTTGCCCGCCGCCAGGTCTTTTTCACATTGCGTCATGTTGGTACGGGGAATGCCGGCCACCGAGCTAATCACTGTTGCTGATACCGTTCCACAGGTCGGCCAGGCCCATGCGGCCGACGACGGTTTCAGGATTGTATGGCGCGCCCAGCATCGGATCGTAGTAGCTGCCCACCTGGCCGCCCACCATGACGCCGCCGACAGTCCCGCTACCAGCGCCGACATGTGCGTTGAATGATCTGATAGGCGCCTGCAGCGGTGGAATAATCATTGATGCGCGGTATCCAGACCTTCACACGTGGATGGTCGGAATAGTCGTCAAACAGTGACCCGCCCACGAGGGTGCGGTATCCATCCTGGCCCAGCGTCGCCTCACCTACGCGGATCGCCCGCATGAACGCGGCCAGATTGTGGCCCTGCTGTTCTGGTGAAACGTTCGAATTCATATCGGTAAATTCCTGAAAAAGTACATCTGCCTGATCGAATAAATCTGGCGCTTCATACGCCGTGTCGCCGTCATCCGCCCCGCCCTGCCCGGCTTGCATCCAAAGCAGCAGGGCAGCGGCGGCGACCGCACCCACCATGATCAGGAGGCTCATTACCAGGCAGGGATAAACCGTGGCGTGCCGTTGTCCAGAATCCGCACCCACTTGGTCGGCGGGCCGGCGAACGGTGCGTTTGTCAGCGTGCCAGTGGCAGCTGCCTTGCCGTCTGTCAGCGTCGCAGTCGACCGGATCAGCGTTGCGTCGCCGGTCGTCAGGTTGCCAGACAGGATCGTGTTGCCCGCATCGTCAAATTCAGCCGTGGCTCCTGGCGTGGCCTGCGCGGTGGTCGATTTTTTGCTGGCGATCACGACGCCGCCAGTCGATCCGCCTGCGTTGTATTGGTTGCCCTTGCCCGATATCGATGCGAACACGGCAGCGCCGCCCGAGCCGTTCTTGAACGCCAATTCAGGGCCGGCGCCAGGCACGCCGAAGTCGGACGACCAGAGCGCAAACTGGTTTTCACGGTTGCCGTATGTCGCCACGCCTGCATATTTGCCGCCTACGCCGTGATGGGTGCCGTTCGCCGTCGCCGCCTTGCCGCCTGGCAGCACGACTGGATTGCTGCCCATGTTGATAATGCTGGTGAGGCTGGTCACATTGGCGATCGCATACGGACCAGGGGCAAACGTGATGTTTCCATCTACCCATCCCTGTTCTGAATTGGTGAACGCGAAGGCGCGGCCAGCGGCCAGTCGGCCATGGCCCCGCGAAACATTGTTTTTCACGGTGAAGCCGAGCAGGCGATTGAACACAAAGCTGTCCGTGCCGGCGTTGATCGCCTTGTTATCGTGTACGGTGACGTCATAAATCGGCGTGCCCAAGTCGGACGAAAACGACATGGCATAGGCGATTTTCTCGCTGTCTTCCACGATGTTGCTGGACACCTCGATGGCACCGCGCCCGGCGCCCAGGCCGAACCAGATACCGTATTCCACGGCGGCACGCACGTAGTTGCCCGAGATTACGCCTGCCGACGCTTCGATACCGGAAAACGAGGTATCCGTGGTGCAGTCAACGATTTTCAGGCCACGATAGGCGCCAGAAAAGCCGAGTTCAGCCAGGTTTGCCACGTTGAAATTGAGCGCGTTGAAGCGGGCATGGTGCGAGTTGATCCGGCTGAAAACGATGTTCGTCACGTCCGGCGTGCTGCCGGTGTAGTAGACCTGTTCGCCGTCAAAGCCGGAAATCTCAATGCCCTCGACCAGCACGTTTTTGGCGTACCAGATCGCAATGCCCTTGCGGTTGACCTGGTACACGCTGTCATTGAAGTTCGGCGTGCCAGTCCACGGCCCGACGATCTTGCCCGTGCCATGTACCCAAAAGCCGCTGACCGACGCCGACGACGACACCGCGCCGCCAAACTCCAAAAAGCCGCGTTCATCGCCATTCTGCGTGCCTGCCGCCGTGTTCGGCCAGGCGGGCTTGGCCGGCGCCGTGTTCATCGCCGTGACGTTGATTACACCGTCAATTTTCCACTCGATGTTATCGACGTTGTAGGCCGTAAAACGCCCGGTCGTATTGATCACCGCGCCCTTCTCTACCAGCACGGTGCGGTTTGCCGGCATGAGCAGGTTGCCGTTGACCTTGTAGGTGTAACCGGTCAAAAACTTGGTATTGCCAGCCGTGATGGCCTTTTGCACGGCTACAGTATCGTCAGAAATGCCGTTGCCCTTGGCGCCGTAGTCGTTGACGCTGGCCGTTTCCTTCAGCTTGTCGGCAAAGGATCGCGCCACGGCGCCGTCGCCCTTATTGATGAATGCACGGTCAACGATGTCCGTGACAGCACTCGCGCCACCCGAAACGATGACGCCCAGGCACGCCAACGCGGCCAGAGTGTGGTTAAGGTATTTTTTCATAAAATTTCCTGTAATTTGATTGAGGCCGTTTCGCCGGGCTCGTAGATGACGCGCCACGCCGCGCCGGGCGCGTCCGCTTCGTTCCACGTTTCGCCTGGGCGGATCGTGATGGCTGCATGCTCATACACCAGGCAGACGCCGCCAATAGCAATCGCGCCTGGTCCGGCATTGTAGATGCGCACGCCGCGCCGCGCCGGGTCGGCGGCCAGCAGTGCCGACTCTACCTCCGTGACGGCCACTGGTGGGGTGTTGGTGACCGTGGAAGCGCCGCGCGCCACCACTGCTACATCGCCTGTGATATCGAAGCTGCCCAGCGGTACGATCTGCTGCGAGAACGTCACCGGAACCGGGTTTTCCAGCACGTTATTAATGACCAGGCCGTCCTGTACCTTGACGGCGGAACCATCCGCAACGTCCAGCTGGGCATCATCGAACGACAGGAAAATGCCAATCACGGCATCAACCGTTGCCGTCAGCGTCACGCCATCGTAGGATTCAACCAGGCGAAACGCGGCCGCCTTGCGCCCCGGCGTGGTGGCCTGTGGCGTGCCGTTGCGGATAGTGGCGATATCGACACCATCGGCGGCGCCGGTCCGGTCCAGTCCAGCAATATCAGTTTGCCGGCCACGTTATGCGTGTACGGGATGCCGGCCTGTAAGCTCAGCACGGATGCGTGGCGTGCCATTGGTGCGAAGTTCGGCCTTGGTGACGTTGCCAGTGTGGTGCAACCACACGCGCTTGATCAGTCCGCCATTGACCGCCACCGGCAGCATGATGTCGTTGTCACCCACCATCGTGAGCGGTACGTTGGTGCCGGCATATTGGCTGATGCGCTCCTGGAACGCATTCTCCGACATGTCCCTGCCGAACCAACTTGCCGGACTGCTGGAGACGCTGGAGAGCGGCCGGGGCATTAATCTGTATCTCCGCATTTAACAAACTACCGTTAGCATCAATGGACTGAGCACCAACGAGCGTTTGAGCAATCGAGATGAACGTGCGCTGGAAATTGCACATGATCGCCATCGTCGTGTCGAGATGCGCAGAATGAACGAGGAAGGCTTGAACAACTGCGTTGTTGACTACACACATGTGCAGCCAACTGAGGAAGAGCTTCAATTCGACTGGATTGGGCGTTTTATCACAGTACTTCCGCATTTGAGAAATATGCCCGCCCATGGGACAGATAACCTTCGTCCGAACGTCGGCTGGAGCTTTGATATCGTTTGTGAACTCATCAACCAGTTGTTTGCACAGCTTGAAAGCCACGAATCGTGGGTTTCCGACTGAATCTTGGCTTAGCCCATGGCTGGCCGTGCTAAGTCAATTGCCGCACGGCCAGCCTTGCTTTCAGCTACTCAACCCTTAAGCCCCCGCATCCCCCCGCAAGGTCCTGGCCGCTGCCACCATATTGGCCAGCGCCGGCAGCACTTCTTTCCAGCCGCGGGTTTTCAGGCCGCAGTCGGGGTTGACCCACAGGCGCTGGGCCGGTATGCGCTCTGCCGCTTTGCGCATCAGCTTGACCATCTGTTCCTGGCTGGGAATGTTTGGCGAGTGGATGTCGTACACGCCGGGGCCGATCTCGTTCGGGTAGTTGAAGTCGTCGAAGGCGTCGAGCAGCTCCATGCTGGAACGCGAGGTTTCGATGGCGATCACGTCGGCGTCCATGCCGGCGATGTCCGCGATGATGTCGTTGAACTCCGAATAGCACATGTGGGTGTGGATCTGGGTTTCGTCGGCCACGCCGTTGGCGGTGATGCGGAACGATTCCACGGCCCAGCGCAGGTATTCGGCCCATTGCGATTTGCGCAGTGGCAAGCCTTCGCGCAGCGCGGCTTCGTCGATCTGGATCACGCGGATGCCGGCGCGTTCCAGGTCCAGCACTTCGGCGCGGATGGCCAGCGCCAGTTGGTAGCAGGAAACCGAGCGCGGCTGGTCGTCGCGCACGAAGGACCAGTTCAGGATGGTGACCGGGCCGGTCAGCATGCCTTTCATCGGTTTTTGCGTCAGTGACTGGGCGTAGGTGCTCCATTCCACCGTCATGGCGCGCGGGCGGCTGATGTCGCCGAACAAGATCGGCGGTTTCACGCAGCGCGAACCGTACGATTGCACCCAGCCGAACTGGCTGAAGGCGTAGCCGTCCAGTTGTTCGCCGAAATACTCGACCATGTCGTTGCGTTCGGCTTCGCCATGCACCAGCACGTCCAGCTCCAGGGTTTCCTGTTCCGTCACGCAACGGGCAATTTCCGCCTGCATCAGCTGCCTGTAGGCCGCTTCGTCCAGGGCGCCGCTGCGGAACTGGCTGCGCGCCTGGCGGATTTCGGCCGTTTGCGGGAAGGAACCGATGGTCGTGGTCGGATACGCCGGCAGTTTCAGCAGCGCGGCCTGCTTGGCGGCGCGCACTTCATAGCCGCTGGCACGCTGGCCCTGGCGCGCTTCGATGCGGGCCACGGCCGCTTTGACTGCGGGATTATGCACCCGCGGCGACTGGCGGCGCGCTGTGACGGCGGCGTGGTTGGCGTCCAACGCGGCTTGCACCGAGGCACGGCCCTGGTTCAGGGCACCGGCCAGCACCTGGATTTCATCGAGTTTTTGACGGGCAAAGGCCAGCCAGGACAGGGTTTCCCGGTCCAGTTTCTGCTCGCTGTCCAGGTCGACCGGCACATGCAGCAAGGAGCACGATGGCGCGATCCACAGTCGCGACCGCAGGCTTTGCTGTACCGGTTCCAGCCAGTCCAGGGTGGCGCTCAGGTCGGTTTTCCAGATATTGCGGCCATTCACCACACCCAGGGACAGGATGCTGGTGTCCGACAATTGTGCGATCACTCGCCCTACTTCGTCGCGCGCATTGATGGCGTCGAGGTGCAGGCCGGCCACCGGCAGGCTGCAGGCCAGCGCCAGGTTGCCCTGCAGCTTGCCGAAATACGTGGCCAGCAGAATCTTTACATCGGCGGCCTGGCTCAGGGCGTCGTAGGCGGTGGCCAGCGCCTGCTGCCACGCGCCGTCCAGTTCGGTGACCAGGATCGGTTCGTCGATCTGCACCCATTCCACGCCTTGCGCGGCCAGCTCCTGCAGCAACTGGGCGTAGACTGGCAGCAAGCTGTTCAGCAGTGCCAGCTTGTCGGAATCGTCCCTGGCCTTGCCCAGCCACAGGTAAGTCACGGGGCCGATCAGCACCGGCTTGGCGTTGACTTTCAATTGACGGGCTTGTGCCAGCTGCGTCAACAGGCGCGAACTGTCCAGCTTGAAGGTGGTGTCGGCCGCGAATTCAGGCACGATGTAATGGTAGTTGGTATCGAACCACTTGGTCATTTCGCCGGCGTGGACGCAGCTGCAATCGCTGTCGCTGGCCGAGCGGCCACGGGCGACACGGAAGTAGTTGTCCAGCGCCTCACCCTGCAGATTGCGCACGCGCTGCGGCAGGTTGCCCAAAGTAAAGCTCAGGTCCAGCACCTGGTCGTAGAAGGAAAAGTCGCCGACCGGCACCAGGTCCAGCGCGTGCTGCTCCCGCCAGTGGCGCTGGCGCAGCTCGGCACCCTGTGCTTCCAATCCGGCCAGGGTGCTGTTGCGCTTCCAGTAATCTTCCAGCGCAAATTTCAGTTCGCGTTTAGCGCCGATGCGCGGGTATCCCAGATTGTGTGTGATGGCCATGTTGATGCTCCTTGTTAAGTTAAGAACATCATAGCTAGTCTGATCAATAAAAAATAATGGTAAAATTTGATGTATCCATTATTTATATTCATCGATCATATGCTTGAACGTATACATTTGGCCGTCGTGCGCGAAGTCGACCGCCTCGGTTCACTGACGGCGGCCGCCCAGGCGCTGTTCCTGACGCAACCCGCCCTCAGCCATACCGTCAAGAAGCTGGAACAGCAAATGGGCACGGCCGTGTGGCTGCGCGAAGGCCGCAGCCTGCGTCTGACGCAGGCCGGGCAATTCTTGCTGGGCGTGGCCAACCGCGTGCTGCCGCAGCTGGAAAACGCCGAAGGCGTCCTGGAGCAATACCGTGACGGCCAGCGCGGCGTGCTGCGCATCGGCATGGAATGCCACCCGTGCTACCAGTGGCTGCTGCGCATCGTCTCGCCCTATCTGGCGGCCTGGCCCGATGTCGATGTGGATGTCAAACAGAAATTCCAGTTCGGTGGCATCGGCGCGCTGATCAATTACGAGATCGACATGCTGGTCACGCCGGACCCGCTGCCGCGGCCGGCCTTGCACTTCGAACCTGTATTTGCCTATGAGCAGGTGCTGGTGGTGCATGGCGAGCACCGGCTGGCGGGGCTGGAAACGATTACACCGGAACAATTGGCGCAGGAAACCCTGATCACGTACCCGGTGCCGATCGACCGCCTCGATATCTACAATCAGTTCCTGCTCCCGGCACGCATCACACCGAAGCAACACAAGACGATCGAGACCACCGACATCATGTTGCAGATGGTGGCCAGCGGACGCGGCGTGACCGCCTTGCCGAAGTGGCTGGTGACCGATTACGCGCCGCAGCTGAGCCTGCGCACCCTGCGCCTGGGGCCGCAAGGCATACAGAAGCATATCTATGTGGGCGTCAGGGAAAGCGATCGCGGCATCGATTATGTGCAGTCGTTTATCGAGATGGCCAGGCAAGCGGACCGCTATCCTTAGGGATCCCCTCACGGCAGGGCAGTCGCAAGCGTGCTGCCCTGCCCCTCCCCGTTGATGAAAAACAGTCATAGGCGCACGCTACTGGCACGGTTGAAAGAATTTACTTCCATTTGTAAATGCGAATCATTACTATGTGAGTCAAGGATCAGCCAGCTCAGAAAGGAGCCTCCCTTGCTCACCGCCATGAAAACATTCAGCCAGGTCATCACCCATATGTCGATCGCCTTTGGCCTCGCCTACTTGCTGACGGGCTCGCTCGCTCTCGGTGGCCTGGCCGCCATTATCGAACCGGTCATCAATGTCGCCTTGCTGCCCTTGCACGAAAAGCTGTGGCACGCGATCCGCCGGCGCCAGGCGCACAAGCACCTGGGCGTGGCCGCGCTGGCCGGCGAAAAGCTGAGCCAGACGCTGATGCACATGGGCGTGGCCTTTGCCGTGATGTACTGGGCTACCGGCTCGGCGGCGTTTGGCGGCTTGCTGGCCGTGGTCGAGCCGATCTGCAATGTGATCGTGTTGCCCTTCCACGACCGCCTGTGGGCGCGCTTGCGCACCAGGCTGGAACGGCGCGACGCGCTGCGCCTGGCCGCGTTGTAAGTTTCTATGCTGTTCCCGCCCAGACGGCTGGACGGCGCTGCGCCCACGGTGCGGCCCGTTCCAGCTGCCCAGCCAGCCTTAACAAACTCCCTTCCCGGCCCAGCCCGGCCATGAACTGGATGCCGATCGGCAAGCCATCGCCGGACATGGCCAGCGGCACCGACATGGCCGGCAATCCCGCCACATTGGCCAGCGGCGTGTACGGCGAATGCTGGAACAGGCGCGCCGTCCAGGCAAAGCCGTCCATCGATTCCTCGTCTTCTCCATAGCACCCCAGCGGCCACGGCAGCGATGGCAAGGTCGGCGACAGCAACACATCATATTGATCAAAGAAGGCGCCGGCCTGGCGGGTGACGGTATTGCGCACATCGAGCGCGGCGACGAATTCGACCGCAGAGACTGTCTGCCCGTAGCGGTAGCAAGCCAGGGTGGCCGGTTCCAGCGTCTCTGGCGAGATGGCGCGGCCCGACGCCTGCGCCATGCCTTTGATCCAGCCCACCAGGTTGGCGCACCAGATGCGCGCGTTGGCCAGCACGAACGCTTCCCACGAGACACCCAGGCTGGGCGCGGCGTCTTCCGGATGGTGGCCCAGGCTTGCCAGCAGCTTGACGCAACCATCAAGGGCCTTGGCCGTGTCGGCATCGGGCCGCTGGCCGTCGTTGGCGTCGCGCATGACGCCGATGCGCAGCCGGCCGGGTGGCGCGTCGACCTGCGACAGCCAGGTGTGGCCAGGCGCGGCCGTGACATACGGCTCGCCCGGCATCGGGCCCTGCACGGCATCGAGCAAGGCGGCACTGTCGCGCACGCTGCGGCTGACGCCCAGCTGTACGCCCAGGCCGCTGAAGATTTCATCCATGGCCGGGCCGTTCGAGACGCGACCACGGCTGGGCTTCAGGCCGAACAGGCCGGTGGAGGCGGCCGGCACGCGGATGGAGCCGGCCGCGTCTGTCGCATGGGCCAGCGGCACGATGCCGGCCGCCACGGCCGCCGCCGCGCCACCGCTGGAGCCGCCCGCGCTCAGCGACAAATCCCAGGGATTGCGGGTGACGCCGTACAGTACCGCCTCGGTGGTGGTGGCAAACGCCATTTCTGGCGTCGTCGTGCGGCCGATGGTGAGCAGGCCGGCGCGACGGAACTGCGTCATCAGATAGGAATCGGCTGGCGCCATATGCCCGGCCGCCAGACGGCTGCCCATTTCCATTTTCTTGCCGGCCATCGCCACGGCGATATCCTTGACCAGGAAGGGCACGCCGGCAAACGGCGCCGCCGCATCCAACGGTACTGCATCGGCAGGCCAATGTTCAATCACGGCATTGATGCGCGGATTGACGACATGGATCGCCTCCAGCGCGCAGGCCTGCAATTGCGCGGCGCTGACCTCGCCCTGGCGCACCAGTTCTGCCAGGCCCAGGCCATCATATTGCGTATATTCATGGAGTTGCATCAGATTGCTCCTGTAGTGGATGAGATGTGCGAGGGCACAACAGCTACTCTAGGGCTTGCGGTATGATTGCAGAAATGAATAACAAAGATAGCAGGTATAGTCATGCACAATTTGCGCAAGCTCGATTTGAATCTGCTGCTGACTCTGGACGCCCTGCTGGTTGAACGCAATGTGACGCGCGCGGCCCAGCGTTTGCATCTGAGCCAGCCGTCCGTCAGTGTGCAACTGGGCAAGCTTCGCACCGCATTTGACGATCCGCTGCTGTTGCCCGGCCCGCGTGGGATGTTGCCGACGGCGCGCGCGCTGGCCTTGCTTGCTCCTTTGCAAGCGGCACTGGCCCAGCTGGAACAGGTGCTGCAGCCGGAAAACGCGTTTGATCCCTTGACGGCCGAGGTGGAATGGAAGCTGGCGGCGGCCGACGCCACCGAATACGCCATCCTGCTGCCGCTGCTACCAAGCTTGCGCGCCGCCGCGCCCCGTTCGCGCATGGCCGTGCTGGAGGCAGTGCCGGCGCGCATGGCCGGCCAGCTGGAAAGTGGCCAGGTCGACCTGGGCTTTTTGGCGCAGGAAGAGGCGCCGCCCGGTTTGCGCCATCGCATCTTGTTTACCGAACACTATGTGCTGGCTTGCCGGCGCGATCATCCGCTGCTGCAAGCCAAGCCCGATCTCGACCGCTTCTGTGAGCTGGAATTCGTGGTGGTGTCGCCAAATGGCGGCGGCTACCGCACGGCCGTCGATACGGCGCTGGCACTGCAGAGCCTCACCCGCAAGGTGGTGCTGTCGGTGCCGCATTTCCTGTTCGTGCCGCCCTTGCTGGCGCAGTCCGACATGGTGGCGCTGCTGCCGTCGCGGCTGCTGAAGAACGCCCTGACCCAGCTGCGCACCTGGGAAGCGCCGTTGGCGCTGCCCGACTACGAGATGGCGATGGTCTGGCATGAGCGCCTGCATCTCGATCCCGGCCACCGCTGGCTGCGCGGCCAGGTCATGGCCGCCCTGTAGGCTTATTTTCCCGCTCTGTATGACAGCATACAGAAGCGATAGCCACTTGCGGTAATGATGGCTTGCCTACACCCCATCACAAGGAAAAGCCATGTCCGCCATTCCACGCCCGCCCCTGCCCTACGATCCCCGCCATGAATATGAAGAGGAAGGCGAGCAGGACACCAAGGCGCAGCTGCTGCAGACCTTGCATGGCATCTCGGCCACCACCTATAAAGACTCGGGCCACGCCACGCGCAGCGTGCATGCGAAAAGCCATGGCTTGCTGCGCGGCCAGTTGCAGGTGCTTGACGGCCTGGCGCCCGAGCTGGCGCAAGGCCTGTTTGCCCGGCCGGGCAGCTATCCGGTGGTAATGCGCATCTCCACCATTCCCGGCGATATGCTGGACGACAATGTCTCCGTGCCGCGCGGCATGGCCGTCAAGGTGGTCGGCGTGCCAGGCACGCAGTTATCCACGCTCGATGGCGAAGACAGCACGGCCAGCGCGCCGGCCGCCACCCAGGATTTCGTGATGGTCAACGGCCCCGTGTTCCAGGCACCGACGGCGAAGAAGTTCCTCGGCAGCCTGAAACTGCTGGCCAGCACCACCGACAAGGCGCCTGGCCTGAAAAAAGCGTTGTCGACCGTGCTGCAAGGCGCGGAAAAAGCGCTGGAAGCGGTCGGTGGCGAAAGCGCGCTGCTGAAAGGCATGGGTGGCCACCCGGAAACCAATGTGCTGGGCGAAACGTATTTCAGCCAGGTGCCCATCCTGTACGGTGCTTATATGGCCAAAGTGCAACTGGTGCCCGTCTCGCCGGAACTGGCGGCGCTGAAAGACGCGCCGGTGGATCTCGACGGCAAGCCGAACGGCCTGCGTGAGGCGGTCACCGCGTTTTTTGCCAGCCATACGGCCATCTGGGAAGTGCGCGTGCAGCTATGCCGCGATATCGACACGATGCCGCTGGAAGACGCCTCTGTCGAATGGAAACAGGAAGACAGCCCCTTCCTGCCGGTGGCCCGCATCACGGCGCCGCCACAGACGGGCTGGAGCGAGGCCCTGTCGCGCGCCATCGATGACGGCATGTCGTTTACACCGTGGCATGGCATCGTGGAACATCGTCCGCTGGGCTCCATCATGCGCGTGCGCAAGGCCGCCTATGCCATGTCCTCGCGTTTCCGCTTCGAGCGCACGGGCGTGGAAGCGCGCGAACCGCGCGGCGTCGAAGACTTGCCAATCGCTTAACGGAACGCGCCCCATCGGCGGGTTTGCTTACACTGGCGGTTTTACTTCCCGCCAGGAACCGCATGACTTACTACACCCGCTATCGCCATATCGCCATCGACGAAGCCAGGCCGGCACCCACGCCGGCCCAGATCGCCGCCATCGAAACCGAGCTGCAGGCTTCCCTGCCGGCCAGCTTCCTGGAATTTTTGCAGGTCGCCAATGGCGGCGAGATCGATTATTACTGCGACGTGCCCGACGGCCGCGGCGGCTTTGAACAGATGTCGTTCCCCGGTCTGTTCAATGCCGACGAAGGCGATTTTTGCGATGAAACCCTGATCGACGAGCTGCGCGCGGCGCGCCAGCACATGGACATGCCGGAAAAAATCCTGCCGTTTGCCCGCGATGGCGGCGATTCCATGCTGTTCCTGGACCTCAGCGACGAGGGCCAGGGCCGGGTGCTGGCATATATCCGCGAGCTGCCGGCGTGGACCGGCCCACGTGCGCCGGCCGGGCTGATGGTGCTGGCGCCCTCGTTCGATGCCTATATCGCGAGCCTGTATCTGGACAAGAACGAAGTGATCAGGGATCTCGAGCAATATGCGAGCCTGCCCTCGCACCTGGCGGCCACTGCGGAATACCTCGATATCGGCTTGCCCGGCTGGCGCGACGACCCGGACATCGGTCCACTGTTCCGGCGCCTGGAGATTGAATTGTGCGGTAACGTACAGGACTAGTCCTACCGGAATGATCGCGTGCGTCCTATGTGTGTGGCTATGCCTCTGGCTTAATATTTTAGCCAGTTTGTAAAAACCATACCGAAAGGAATTCCCATGCGCCTGACCACCACCAGTTCCCGTACGCCCTCCATGAAAAGCATCGCCATCGGCGCCGCCGTTGCCCTGTTGAGCGGCATGGCGATCAACAGCATCGCCGCCAATGCGCCTGGCGCCTATGACAAGCAATTTCTCACCAAGGCGGCCGATGCCGGTAGCACGGAAATTGCCGCCAGCAAAGTTGCCCAAAGCAAGAGCAGCAATGCGGAAGTCAAGCAATTCGCCGACTCCATGGTGGCCGACCACGCCAAAGTGGCCGATGAACTGAAACAGCTGGCGGCAGCCAGGCAGATCACGGTCAGCGACCAGCCGGGCGCCCGCCACAAGGCCGATATCGCCAAGCTGAGCAGCCTGGAAGGCAAGAAATTCGACCAGGAATACGCGGCCAGGATAGGCGTGGCGGCGCACAAGGATGCCGTCAAGTTGTTTACGGAAGCGAGCCAGAAGGCCACCGACCCGGAAATCAAGGCGTTCGCCGCCAAGACCTTGCCCGCCTTGCAGCATCACCTGGACATGGCGAATGCCCTGCATGCCAGCCTGGGCAAGTGAAAAAGCAAGTAAATCGACAAGCGGCACCGGCTATCAGATAAGCGGCCGGTGTCCGCATGGCTTACAATGCGGCCATCTCGTTTTCACTGCCTTTCATGTCTCCACTCCTCAAGAAAAGCCTGCTGATCGTGGCCGGCCTGCTGATAGCCATGCTGATTGCCGTCTGGCTGTCCGTCAAGATCAATGCCGCCGAGCACGCCAAACTGTACGCCCAAGCCTGGAGTCCCAGCGGCAAGTGCGTGATCAATACCTATGCGCCCGCCTATGGCAGCGGCACGGTGTCCAATATCGTGCGCTCGCTGAGCACGCAATCATTCTTCCGCGTCTATGACAAACAGGGAGACATGCTTGAGAGTACCGAATGGGTGCTGGACCTGCATGAAGATGGCTTGCAGGACTATGCGCGCTGGGGCAAGGAGCGCGCGATTTACCCCACCGACATGGGCTATGAGGGCTGGACCCTGCCGCAATGCGCCTGATCCTGACGCTTAATGCAACTCCGTATGGCAGGCGCAATCGTTGCCGCTGGCCGCTTCGGACAGGTTTTGCAGGATGGCGCAGTCTTGCGACGGCGTCGGCTGGTCGCACTGGTGGCGCAGGCTGACCAGTTGCTGCTGCAAGGTTTGCAGGTTGGCCATCTGCTCGGCGATCCGTTCGATATGGTGGTCCAGCAACTGATTGACGCTCTGGCAGCCCTCGGCCGGATTGTTCTTAAATTCCAGCAAGGCGCGGATATCGCTCAGACCGATCTGCAATGAACGGCAATGGCGGATGAATTGCAGCCGCTCCTGGTGTTCCGCCTTGTATTCGCGGTAGCCGGCACTGCTGCGGCCCGGTTCCTGCAGCAAGCCCGCCTTTTCATAGTAGCGCACCGTTTCGACATCGCAATGGGTGCGCCTGGCCAGTTCTCCGATACGCATCGTAGTCCTTTTCTTGTATCGTGTAAATTTCGCTTGACCCTGTAGCGGCTACAGGGTTTCTAATGCAAGCATACACGAATCCCTGAAGGATGATGCGATGCCGCACGATCACCACCACCTCCATACGCCCTCGCCCGCGCCGTCGAACGAGCCGCCGCACGATCATGGCCACGACAAGCCACCTGCACCTGCACATGCCCATGGCGGCTGCTGTTCCCACAGCCATGCCGAGGTGGCTGCGCCAGCGCCGGCGTTCGAGCTGCCCAGCTCGCCGCTTGCCGGTGCGCAGACAGCCAAATACCGCATCGCCAATATGGATTGCCCGGTGGAAGAGCGCTTGATCCGCAACAAGCTGTCCGGCATGGACGGCGTGGTCGGCCTCGACTTCAACCTGATGAACCGGGTGCTGGACGTGCATCACGTTTTGCCTTCGTTGGCGAGCGTGGAAGCGGCGCTGCACGGTATCGGCATGCAGGCCGTGCCGGTGCAAGCCGGCGTGACCAGCGTGAAAGATCCCGATGAAGGCAAGCTGTCCGGCATGCAGAAAAGCCTGCTGTTTGTTTCCGGCATATCCGCCGTGGCAGCCGAAGCGCTGGCGTGGACGACACACCAGGACAACTCGCCGCTGGTGATCGCGCTGGCCCTGCTGTCGATCGCCAGCGGCGGCTGGCCGACCCTGAAAAAGGGCTGGATCGCCCTGAAAAGTTTTACGCTGAATATCAATTTCCTGATGAGCCTGGCAGTTATCGGCGCCATCGCCATCGGCCAGTGGCCGGAAGCGGCGATGGTGATCTTCCTGTTTGCGATTGCCGAGCTGATCGAAGGCCTGTCGCTGAACCGCGCGCGCAATGCCGTGCACAGCCTGATGCAGCTGGCGCCGGACGTGGCCACCGTGCAGTTTGGCGATGACTGGCGCAGCGTGCCGGTGGCGCAGGTGCTTGTGGGCAGCCTGGTGCGTGTGAAACCGGGCGAACGCATCGCCCTGGACGGCATCGTCCAAAGCGGCCAGTCCGCCGTCAACCAGGCGCCGATCACGGGCGAAAGCATGCCGGTGGACAAGGCTGCCGGCGATGTGGTGTATGCGGGCACCATCAACGAACTGGGCTTGCTCGATATTAGCGTGACCGCCAACAGCGGCAACAGCACCCTGGCGAAAATCGTCAGGGTGATTGAGGAGACGCAGGGCAAGCAGGCGCCCACCCAGCGCTTTGTCGACCAGTTCGCCCGCTATTACACGCCGGTGGTGGTGGTCTGCGCCATTCTGGTGGCGGTATTGCCGCCCTTGCTGCTAGGCCAGCCGCTGATGGACTGGGTCTATAAGGCGCTGGTGATGCTGGTGATCGCCTGCCCCTGCGCCCTGGTCATTTCCACGCCGGTTACCGTGGTCAGCGGCCTGACAGCGGCGGCGCGGCGCGGTATCCTGGTAAAAGGCGGGCAATTCCTGGAAACCGGCCATCAGATCAAGGCGATCGCCGTCGACAAGACCGGCACCCTGACCATGGGCAAACCGGCCGTGACGGAGGTGGTGGCCTTCGATGGCCACAGCCGCGAAGACATCCTGCTGCTGGCCGCCAGCCTGGAGGCAGGTTCCGCCCATCCCCTGGCCGCCGCCATCGTCAAGGCGGGGCCGCCGGCTGCCCAGTTGCAAGCGGTGGCGCAATTTTCCGCGCTGCATGGCCGTGGCGTACAAGGCACGCTGGCCGGCCGGACCCATTACCTGGGCAATGCGCGGCTGATGCAGGAATTGAAGGTGCTGACGCCGGCATTGCAGGCGGTTCTTGCCCGCCTGGAACAGCAAGCCTATACGGGGATGGTCCTGGCTGACGATCGCCAGGCGCTGGGCGTGATCGCCGTGGCCGATGTGCTGCGCCCGACGGCCGCGGCCGCCATTGCCCGCCTGAATGCCATGGGCGTGACCACCGTCATGCTGACCGGCGACAATGCCCTGACGGCGCAGCGGATTGCCGATGAAGTCGGCGTGACCCTGGTCAAGGCGGAACTGCTGCCGGAAAACAAGCTCGATGAAATCGTGGCCCTGCAGCGGCAATTCGGCGTGGTGGCCATGCTGGGCGACGGCGTCAACGATGCGCCGGCCCTGGCGCAGGCGCAGATCGGCTTTGCCATGGGCGCCGCCGGCAGCGATACGGCGATCGAAACGGCCGACGTGGCGCTGATGGACGATGAACTGGGCAAGCTGCCGGAATTTATCAGTCTCTCCCGCCGTACGCGCCGCATCCTGGTGCAAAATATCAGCTTTGCCATCGGCATCAAGGTCATTTTCTTCGGCCTGGCGCTCGGTGGCCTGGCGACTTTATGGATGGCCGTGTTCGCCGACGTGGGCGCCAGCCTGCTGGTGGTGGCCAATGGCTTGCGCCTGCTGCGCGCCCACAAGGCTTGAGCATGCTGCAACATCAAAAGATCACCCTGGAAACGCCGGGCATGGTGCTGTTCGACCCGGCCACCCTGGCCGCCTTTATCGATGAGCAACAGATCAAGGCCACGGATCTGCTGCAGTACTTCAACGATCATCCGCAAGTGGGCGACGCCGCCATCCGGCAGGGCTGCTTGCTGCCCATCTACACCATCCCGGCGTGGGATTACCAGCTGGTGTTCAACGATACGGACACCATCAGCACGCCAGCGCACCTGATCGATGCCGTGCTGGACGTGGTTTTGCCACTGACAATCAGCAGCGGCACCCTGATCGTGACGGATCTGTTCGGCATCATGGAATTCGACCTCGATTACTATCTGCATTTCCCGCCGCCCGAAGAACGCCTGGGCCTGGATGCCGACGTCCGGCTGGAAGCGGGCAACCATGCGGTGCGGGTGGTCAAATTCATGGCCCGGCAAGACAGCGACCTTGAAAACCGCGCCTGCGGCTATGAATTCCTGCTGCAAAAAGTGGCGAGCTTGCCCGCCATGGCCGTTACCGATGTCGATAAGATTCCCTACGCCATCGACGGCCTGATGCAAGCTTGACACCTGCCGGTTTACAGGCCGGCAATCGTGTAGCCGCCGTCGACGACAATATTTTGCCCCGTCACAAAGCGCGCCTCGTCGCTGCACAGCCAGACGGCCACGTCGCCCACATCGCCGGCCAGCCCCACGCGGCGCAGCGGCGTGGCCGCGGCAAAGGTGGCGGCCAGGGCATCGCTGCCACCGAGCCGATCGAACATGGGCGTGGCGATAATGCCAGGCGACACGGTGTTGACCCGGATGCCCTGCGGCCCCAGTTCCACCGCCAGCGCCTGGCTCATCGCCAGCAGGCCGCCCTTGCTGGCCGCATACGCCGAACTGCCGCCCACGCCCAGTTGCGTCAACCATGATGCCGTATTGACGATGGCGCCACCCTGCCCTTGGACCAGCATGGCTTGCGCCGCGTACTTGGCGCACAGCCAGGCGCCTTTCAGGTTAATCCCCAGTACCGCGTCGTAGTCGGCTTCGCTCAATTCGCCGATGGGCGCAAACACGCCTTCCGTGCCCGCATTATTGAACACCATGTCGAGCTTGCCAAATTGGCTGACCGCATGCGCCACCATCGCCTGTACCTGGTCGGCGCGCGCCACGTCGGTGATGACGGCGCTGGCCGCGCCACCGAGTTCGCCGATCATGGTGACGGTTTCCTGCAATGGCGCAAGCTGGCGCATGCGAGCGCGGCCGCACGGCCGATGCCGCTGCCACCGCCGGTGACGAGAGCGACCTTGCCCGTCAAACGCGGGATGGCCGGGGAAATTGATTGCTGGATCGTCATGTATCATCCTTCGAAAGATGGAAAGAATCCAGTGTAGGTCCAGCCATTGCTATTGATAAGCCATCAAACAGCCATGGGTTCATTGGCCTTGATTCATCAATCATGCGCGCGCCTGCGTTAGAATGCCCTCATGCGCCCCCATGAATTTGCCGAGTTGTCGGCCTTTATCACGATTGCCGAAGAGCGCAGCTTCCGGCGGGCCGCTTCCAGGCTGAACCTCACGCCATCGACTCTCAGCCACTCCTTGCGCGCGCTCGAGCAGCGGCTGGACGTACGCCTGCTGCAGCGCACGACGCGCGCCGTCTCGCTTACCGATGCGGGCGCGGCCTTGCTGGCGGAGGTCGCACCCGCTTTTGTCGCCATCGCCACCGCCGTCGAAGGAGTCAATCTGTTTCGCCAGCAGCCACGCGGCACGGTGCGCCTGAACGTCTCGCTGCTGGCGGCGCAGCTGGTGCTGGCGCCACGCCTGGGGCAATTTCACGCCGCCTATCCCGACATCGTGCTGGAAGTGGCCGTCAATGATGGCCTGGTCGATATCGTGCGCGAGCGGCATGACGCGGGCATCCGCCTTGGCGAAAGCGTGGAGCTGGACATGCGCGCCGTGCGCGTCGATGGCAACCAGCGCCTCGCCATCGTCGGTTCTCCCGACTATTTCGCCGCGCACGCCGCGCCCCGTACGCCGCATGAACTGCAGGCGCACCGCTGCATAGGCTACCGCCAGCTGACGGGTGGTGCGCTGTGCCGCTGGCAATTTGCACGCGATGGACAGGAACTGGACGTGCAGCCGAACGTGGTCATGGTGCTGGGCACGCCAGGCCTGATGGTCGACGCGGCACTGGCTGGCGTCGGCCTGGCGTCGGCGCTGGAAAGCACTGTCAGCACCCACCTGGAGAGCGGCCAGCTGATGCGCGTGCTGGACGAATGGCGTCCACCGTTTGCCGGCTTTCACCTGTATTACCCCAGCCAGCGCCAGATGTCGGCCGCCCTGCGCGCGCTGATCGATTTTCTGCGTGTCGATGGCGGCAATGCGCCTCGCCTGCCAGCCTGAGGCTGTGCATCCTGTCAAACATTCTGGACAGTTGCCATACATAAACGTTACATTAGCGGCTACTTTTAATTGCAAGAGTCGCTGATGACCATACCATACCGCTGGACCCTGTTGTGTACGCTGGTGGCCAGCACCGGACTGCATGCCGCGCCGCTGGACTACGCCGCATGCACGGACAACATTCTGCCAGGCAGCTTGTGCGCCATGCATGGCGTGCCCACCAGCCACGAGGCGCAAGGCCAGGACGTGGAAACGCTGCAATTGTTCGTGCGCAAGATTCCCGCCGAGGGCTCCTCCAAAGGCAGCGTCTGGCTGGTGGCGGGCGGCCCCGGCGAATCGGGTGCCTCGTTCTACGCCCTGCTGCCCACCTTTCGGCGCAGCTTTCCCGGTTTTGACTTGCTGATACCCGACCATCGCGGCACCGGTTACTCCTCGCGGCTGTGTCCGGCCGAGGAAGCGGCGGGCAGCCCCGGCGGCATGGCGCTGGCCGGCGCCGAATGGGCCAGCTGTTTCAAGGAACTGAATACGGCGCCGGCACGCGCGCGCCAGTATTCCATCAGCAATGCCGCCCGGGACTTGCGATCCCTGGTCGGCACCACGCAGGGCAAGAGCCCCGTGTATGTCTACGGCGTTTCCTACGGCACCCAACTGGTGCTGCGCAGCCTGCAACTGGGCGCCTTGCCGGTACGGGGCGTGATACTCGATTCACTGGTGCCGCCGCAAAACGACCTGCGCTGGGACCTGAGCCAGCGCTCGCAGGTGGTCAACGACGTCGGCCTGCAGGTGCTGGCGCAGTGCGATGCGGACGCGGCCTGCCAGGCATTGCTGGGCGAGCCGGCGCAAACGCTGCACCGGCGCGTGCTGGACAAGCTGCGCCAAGAGCCTGCGCTGCTGGCCACCATTCCCGGCAAGAACCTGAAGCAGTTTATCGGCGGCATGCTCGACGTGCCGGCCGCGCGGGAGCGCATCCCTTATTTGTTGCAAGACCTCGACCATGGTGGCGGCACCGAACTGGCCGCCGTGCGTGGCCTGCTGAACCAGGCCGCAAGCAGCTTGGGCAGCTACCCCCAGTCGTCCATTTCGATACCGCTGGTCAGCATGATCAGCAATTCGGAAAACAATCTGCGCCCGGGCCTGACAACGGCCGATGTCGACCGCGAGGAAGCAGCGCTGCTGATGACCAGCCCCCTGCCGCGCATCTTGCTCGGCGGCGGCCTGCCCACTTATTTCCAGGATCGCCATTTCGGCCAGTTGCCGGCCAGCGTGCCGCCGGTGCTGGTATTGCAGGGTACCTGGGACCCGAAAACACCGTATGCGGGCGCGCAGGCGCAAGTGGCGGCCTTGCGGCAAGCGGGCGCCGGCAATATCACGCTGGCGACCATAGTGCAGGCGCCCCATTTCATTTTGTGGGCGGCGCCGGCCTGCTTCGAGCAGTCGGTGCAGCGCTTTATTGCCGGCAAGCCAGTCCTGGATTGCGCGTTACCTTTATAAGGAGTGGCAAACATATGCGAAAAATCGCTGCCGTTGCAATGTTGCTGTCTTGTATGGGCGCCGCCGTGGCGGCTGACGCTGCCATACCGGCCCCGGCCTGCGCTTCGCCTGCCCAGAGTATCCGCGAACAGGGCTATATCCCCATCAATGGCATCGAGCAATGGATCACCATCACCGGTGCGCGCTGCGGCAATCCGGTGATCCTGGTGATCCATGGCGGTCCCGGCAACCCCTTGTCGCCGTTTGCCGACGCCATGTTCCGTGGCTGGGAACAGCAATATACGCTGGTGCAGTGGGACCAGCGCGGTGCCGGCCGGACCTACAGCAGGAATCGCCCTTCCGACAACGATACCTTGACCCTGGAGCTGATGCGCGACGACGGCATTGCCGTGGCCAATCATGTGCGCCAGCGGCTGGGCCAGCAGAAAATGATCTTGATGGGCAGTTCCTGGGGATCGATTCTGGGCGTCTATATGGCCAAGGCCAGGCCCGAGCTGTTCCACGCGTATGTCGGCACGGCGCAGGTGGTCGACGCGCGCGCCAATGTGGCCGGCATGTACCGCGAGGTGATGGCGCTGGCGCAAGCCGCCGGGGATACCGCCACAGTGGAAAAACTGGCGGCGCTGGGCAGTCCGCCGTGGACGGATCCGCGCAATTTCGGCATCCTGCGCCGCTTCGACCGCAAGTACGAAGCTTTGAGTACCGATGCGCCGCCGAAAAACTGGTGGTTGCCGGCACCGCTGTACGCCACGCCGGAGGCGCTGGCGGACGCCGAGGCCGCCGACGACTATTCGTACATCCAGTTCATGGGCATGCACGGCGATGGCATGTTTTCCAAGGTCAACTTGCCTGCGATGGGCACGCAGTTCAAGCTGCCCGTCTATTTCGTGATGGGCACGCAAGACCTGCTGACCTCGCCAGTGATCGCGCGCCAGTACTTTGACAGCATCAGCGCGCCGCACAAGGACTTCGTGCTGGTCGAGCGCGCCGGACACGACCCGAACCAGGCCGTGCTCGACGCACAATTCACTTTGCTGCGCGATAAAGTGGTGCCGCTGCTCAAATAGCCAATGCGGCCCTGCGCTGGCGCAGGTGCAGCTGGCGTATGGTGACGCCGGCCGCCAGCAGGATGGCGGCAGCCGTCGCCAGCACGGCGACAAATGCCTGGTCGAAAGCGTCACGCGCCAGTTGCGCCACTTGCAGGCTCAGCGCGCCCGGCAGTTGCTCGGCCGCCTGCAGCGCCGCGTCCAGGGTGTCGTGGGCGTTCGGCAACAGGCCGGCGCTGCCTGGCAGTACCAGGGTGGCGCTGTAGACGGCCGTCATGATGGTGCCGAGTATCGTCACGCCCAGCACGCCGCCCAGTTCAAACGACACTTCCTCGATCGAAGCGGCCATGCCGGCCTGCTGCGGCGACACATTGAGCATCACGGCGCTGGACGCGGCCGTCATCACGGCCCCCAGACCGAGTCCCAGCAGCACCAGGCTGGCCACTTGCAGGGGGATCGAAGCGTCATGCAACAGCAGGTAGCTGGCCATGCCGATGCCCGACACCAGCAAGGAGCCCCACAATACTTGCGCCTTGTCGGCGCGCGGCAGCAGGTAGCCCGTCAGCGGCCCGGCAATCACGGAAGCCAGCGGCAAAGGCAGCAGCAACAGGCCGGCGTCCAGCGGCGACAGCGCGCGCACCAGCTGCAGATGCTGGCTCAGCGCCAGTTCCATGCCGATCAGCGCGGCCGAGGCGACCATGGCGGCGGCCACGGCGCTGGAAAACGGCAAGGCGCGGAACAGCGTGAAATCGATCAGCGGCTGCGCTTGCCGGTGTTGGCGGCGCACAAAGGCGGTCATGAAGACGGTGGCGATCAGCATCGCGGCCAGCGCGACGGCATACGACGGCGCGGTCTTGCCCAGTTCCTTGATGGCATATACGCCACCCAGCAGGCCCAGCATGATTTGCAGCGAGCCGAGCAGGTCCCACGGTTTGTCGCGGTTGCCCTCGCGCCTGGGCAGGATGGTGGCGGCCATGACCAGGGTCAGCAGCACCACCGGCACATTGATCAGGAACACGGAGCCCCACCAGTAGTGTTCCAGCAGAAAGCCGCCCAGCACGGGGCCGAAAGCGGCGCCGCCCGAGGCGATGGCGGCCCACACGCCGATGGCAAACGAGCGCTCGCGCGCGTCGGCAAATGTCAGGCGTATCAGCGACAAGGTGGCCGGCATCATCATGGCGGCGCCCAGGGCCAGCAGGATGCGCGCGCAAATCAGCCAGGCCGGCGCGGGCGAAAACGCGGCACACAGCGAGGCGATGCCGAACACCGCCAGGCCAGCCAGGAAGACGGGTTTATGGCCCAGGCGGTCGCCCAGGGTGCCGAGGCTGGGCAGCAAGGCGCAGACGACCAGGGAATAGACGTTGATGATCCACAGCTTTTGCGAGGAGGAGGCCTGCAGTTCGCGCGTCAGCGCGGGCAAGGCGGTATAGAGCACGGTCATGTCGACCACGATCAGGAACAGGGCGCTGGAAACGATAGCCAACGTCAGCCATTTTTTTATTGGGTGCATGTTTGTAACTCAGGAATAGCTATTCGAGTGGATAAAAAGTTTGATGTAAGCACGTCGGCGTCGGTCGTCAGCCACGATGCGCGCCCTCGCCGTCCAGTTCACGCAGCATCACGACCGATACTTGCTGGAAGCCGCGGCCCTTGAAAAATTGCTGGGCGTTCAGGTTGTGCGCACCGCATTCGAGGAACAAGCGGGCGATGCCGTGGCTGCGCAGCTCTTGCGCCACCCACTCGACCAGCTGCGTGCCGATGCCATGGCCGCGCGCATCCGGGTGCAGCACCAGGTCGTCCAGCGCGGCAAACGATCTGGCGGCGCGCTGGCGCGTATCGATGGAGACCAGCGCCATGCCGACGATGGCGTCATTCGCGGTGGCGACCGCCAGCAGGCTGGAGTCGCCATGGGCCCAGTCGTGGGACAGGGCGGCGCGGATTTCGCCGCGTATGACGTCCGGCAAGTCGGCGCGCCAGTTGCCGGGCGACTCGGCACGCTCGCCTTGCAGTTCGGAATGGGAAATATAGTCGGGGCTGACATTGTCCAGGTAAAGCTGGCACAGCGTGTCTTCCAGGGTGGCGTCATGGCACCAGTTGAAGGTGGTTGCATCTTGCATGGGATACTCCGGTTAATAAACTTGCACCGAGTTTATGTCGCCCTGGAACGGCATTCAAGTTAAAATCCATCTGTAAATCAGATGGATGATGATCATGCAATGGACGTTGGAACAAATGCGCTACCTGGAAGCGGCGGTGGCCGCCGGCTCGTTTTCGGGCGCCGCGCGCAAGCTGGGCCGCGCGCAGTCGGTGGTCAGCACGGCCATCGGCCTGCTGGAAGCGGAGCTGGGCGTGGAACTGTTCGACCGCTCGCGGCGCAATGCCGTGCTGACGGAAGCGGGCAAGGTGATGCACCTGGAAGCGTGCGAACTGCTGCGCCAGGCCGAACGGCTGCAGCTGCGCGCGCAATTGCTGAGCGTGGCGCCGGAAGCACGGCTGACCCTGGCGCTCGACGAAGCCCTGCCCTATCTGGCGATCGGCACGCTGGTCAAGGAACTGGCGGCGCGCTACCCGGCGCTGGAACTGGTGATGCTCAACGCCACCGCCTCCGAGGTGGCCCACTACGTGGAGCAGCAGCAGGCCGACGTGGCCTTCCACTTTGACCGTGGAGCCGTGTCATCGATCCTGGAGCAGCAGCATATCGGCAGCGTGGCGCAAGGCGTGTTTGTCGCCAAAGGCCACGCCATGGCGCATGGGCAAGAAGTCAGCCGCAACGAACTGACGCGCCACCGCCAGCTGATCATGGATTCCGAGCTGAACCGCGAACAGGCCTTTAGTCCCACCGTCTGGTATTCCGACAGTTTCTACAGCATCGCGGAAATGGTGGCCGACGAACTGGGCTGGGCAATCTTGCCGCTCAATATCGCCCACTACGACAACTACAAAGGTTTTCTGCAAGAAGTACCCTGCCCCACCCTGGCACTGTCGCGCCTGCCCGTGCGGCGACTGGCCTTGCACGGCAAGAAACTGAGCGCCACCTGCCAGTGGCTGACCACCAGGCTGGCCGAACTGCTGCGCGACGGGCCGCGTGGCTGAATCTACCGATGATGACAAGGGAAAAAACATGCATTATTCTTATCGCGCCAGACAGTGTTCGGCCGCTTTACTCGTTTTTGTATCTTCCCTGGCTGCCGCCGCCGGTCCCGGTCCGGGCCTCGGTGCCGAGCTGGAAACCGGCCTGGCCCAGGCCATGCATCTGAAAAAAGGAACCAGTGAACGCGTGGGCACTTCCGGCCAGGCGATCCAGGCCTATATGCACGCCGGCCTGATCGACAGCAAACCGAACCAGCGCGCCGACTATACCGATTACTACCTGCTCAACAAACCGGCCCGCTTCATGGGCCATGAACTGGTGATGATCGAAGAAGAATATATGGCGCGCTATATCGGCTGCTGTGTCAGTCCCGGCGCCGGCCTGAGCGTGAAGGTCAGCGGCAGCCTCAAGCCTCTGGAGCAATTTGCCCGTGCCCATCGCTGCAGCCTGAACGACAACGCAGACGTGCAAGGCGAGCTGGCCAGCCTGGGCATCCGCCGCAAGCTGGCGCCGGGGCGCTACGCGACCTTGAGTTGCCGCGAGCGCGATGCTGAAAGGACGCTGGATTGAGCGATGGAACTGGCTCCTGAAGTAGCATGACTACAACTGGGTAACGTAACCAAGCGCACATGCCTGCAAATATATCGATCCAGGCCAATAAAACTTTACGATATGCGGTTAGAACCGGACCCGAGCGATATCTTTTCGAAGGAACCGTGCTTAGAGCCTATCCCGGTAGATGAATACGCCCCCTGCTGGCGCCCCTCAGAAGCGGGGACTGCGTTGCTCGTCGTTGCATGGCTCGCCATGCG
>NZ_JAFCTQ010000046.1:0-39011 GCF_049896105.1 Janthinobacterium sp. PSPC3-1
CCCGTTCAAATTGAAACGGCAAGCATGCGGAAATCGGGATTACGCCACAAGGCTGTGGTTTATGGAGCGCTTACGACACGCTTTGCCCGTGCGGCACGATCTTGAGCAAAGGCAAGGCCATCGGCGTCGCGGCCGGCAAGGCGGCACCGGACGCCGGCTGCTCGATGGCGCGCGCATGCACCAGGCGCAGGGCCGCCATGTCTTCGCCGGACATGATGACCGAAGGTGGCGCAATGGGAATCGGCAGCGCGTCAGGACTGGCCCCGGTCCGGGCCCGGGTGACGGGAAGGACGGCGAGCAGCATCGCCGCTGTCAGCAACAATTGTTTCAGCATGGCGCAATCTCCTTGATGGTATCGAATGGCAACGAACCGTACGAATCTACAAGGAGGCAGCGCGGGCATCCTGCGCTGTATCAACCGACGTAAAAAAACCGCCAGGCTTGCGCGCTGGCGGTTTTCTAATACTTGCCGGACTGAATCCGGCAGTGCCTGATTAGGCGGCTGGCGCTTCGCCTTCGGCCGCTTTCATCGACAGCTTCAGACGGCCGCGGTCGTCCGTTTCCAGTACTTTGACGCGTACCAGCTGGCCTTCTTTCAGGTAGTCGGCGACGGCGTTGACGCGCTCGTTGGCGATCTGCGAGATGTGCAGCAGGCCGTCCTTGCCTGGCATGACTTGCACGATGGCGCCGAAGTCCAGCAGTTTCAGCACGGTGCCTTCGTAGGTCTTGCCCACTTCGACCGAGGCGGTCAGCTCTTCGATGCGGCGCTTGGCTTCCTGGCCGGCGGCAGCGTCGACGGAAGCGATGGTGACCACGCCTTCGTCGCTGATGTCGATCTGGGTGCCCGTTTCTTCGGTCAGCGCGCGAATCACGGCGCCGCCCTTGCCGATCACGTCACGGATTTTTTCCGGGTTGATCTTGATGGTGATCAGGCGCGGTGCGAAATCGGACAGTTCGGTTTTCACGTGCGGCATGGCTTTTTGCATTTCGCCCAGGATGTGCTCGCGGCCTTCCTTGGCTTGCGCCAGCGCCACTTGCATGATTTCCTTGGTGATGCCCATGATCTTGATGTCCATCTGCAGCGCGGTGATACCGTTGCGGGTACCGGCTACCTTGAAGTCCATGTCGCCCAGGTGATCTTCGTCGCCCAGGATGTCGGACAGCACGGCAAACTTGCCGCCTTCCTTGATCAGGCCCATGGCGATACCGGCCACATGTTCTTTCATCGGCACGCCGGCGTCCATCAGCGCCAGGCAGCCGCCGCACACGGAAGCCATCGACGAGGAACCGTTCGATTCGGTGATTTCCGACACCAGGCGCACCGAGTAGCTGAACTCTTCGGCGGCTGGCAGGGCGGCGATCAGCGCGCGCTTGGCCAGGCGGCCGTGGCCGATTTCGCGGCGTTTCGGGGTACCGACACGGCCCGTTTCGCCGGTGGCGAACGGAGGCATGTTGTAATGCAGCATGAACGAATCGGTGAACTCGCCCATCAGCGCATCGATCTTCTGGCTGTCGCGGGCGGTGCCCAAAGTTGCCACGACCAGCGCCTGGGTTTCGCCGCGCGTAAACAGGGCCGAACCGTGGGTGCGTGGCAGCACGCTGGTGCGGATCGAGATCGGACGCACGGTGCGCGTGTCGCGGCCGTCGATGCGTGGCTCGCCGTCCAGGATCTGGGTGCGGACGATTTTCGCTTCGATGTCGAACAGGATGTTGTTCACTTCAGCGCTGTCGATAGCCGCGCCGCCGTTGGCAGCCGCTTCGGCCGACAGGTCGGCGATCACTTCGGAGGTGGCCGATTTCAGCTTGGCCGTACGTTCCTGCTTGTCCTTGGTTTGATACGCATCATTGATCTTGGCGTTGGCGAAATGGGCCACGCGCGCGATCAGCGCTTCGTTTTTCGGCGCAGGCGCCCATTCGACTTCCGGCTTGCCGCCGTCACGCACCAGGTCGTGGATCGCGTCGATGACGACTTTCATCTGGTCATGGCCAAACACCACGGCGCCCAGCATGATTTCTTCGGACAGCTGCTTCGCTTCCGATTCGACCATCAGCACGGCCGTTTCGGTACCGGCGACAACCAGGTCCATTTCCGAGGTTTTCAGCTGCTGGACGGTCGGGTTCAGGATGTACTGGCCATTGGCGTAACCGACGCGCGCGGCGCCGATCGGGCCGTTGAATGGCACGCCCGACACGCACAAAGCGGCCGATGCGCCGATCATGGCGGCGATGTCCGGATCGATTTCAGGATTGACCGACAGCACGTGAATGATGACTTGCACTTCATTCAGGTAGCCTTCAGGGAACAAAGGACGGATAGGACGGTCGATCAGACGCGACGTCAGGGTTTCTTTTTCGGAAGGACGGCCTTCACGCTTGAAAAAACCGCCCGGAATTTTACCGGCAGCGTAAGTTTTTTCAACATAATCTACTGTCAAAGGGAAGAAATCCTGGCCTGGCTTGGCATCTTTGCGTGCCACCACGGTTGCCAGCACGACGGTATCTTCGATCGACACCAGCACTGCGCCGGATGCCTGACGTGCGATCTCGCCGGTTTCCAGGGTCACTTGATGTTGACCGTACTGGAAGGTTTTCGTAACTTTATTAAACATTGGGGTATCCCTTTTCTATTTGCCGACAGATTTTCAGGGGCTGTCGTTCACCTCACCACAGGCGGCGGAGTCACACTTGCCGCCTTTGCTATTTTGCTTTTAAAACATGGTCATCCGCATAGAATACTGTATCTACGGGAATAAATTCGGAATTTCAAATGACAAAATGCCCGCGACAGCGAACTGGCGCAGGCATTTCTGTATAAACCTTGTACGGCAAAAATTACTTGCGCAGACCAAGTTTAGCGATCAGGTCGCGATAACGGGTAGCGTCTTTGGCCTTCAGGTAGGACAACAGGCTCTTGCGACGGTTGACCATCATGATCAGGCCGCGGCGGGAGTGGTGATCTTTCGAGTGGGCTTTGAAGTGGCCGTTCAGTTCGTTGATACGAGCGGTCAGCAGTGCAACTTGCACTTCAGGGGAGCCGGTGTCATTTTGACCACGTGCGTTGTCCGCGATGATAGCGGCTTTGTTGATGTTCTCTACTGTCATGATAAACCTTTCACATGCGGTGCACAGAGTCTGAACCCTATCCACCGTGAACTACGATTAAAAAAACTGGCTTGAGCTCAAACCAGACGCGCAAGTATATCGGAAAAATGCCTGCCTGTATCCAGTCGTGCGCTCTTTTCTCGGTGCATGATAGGATTTTCCTGTCTTTCGGGAGTCACGCCATGAAAAAAGCATTCAAAATAGCAACGCTTCTGCTGCCTCTGCTCCCTCTGCTGCTGGCCGCCTGCGCCAACATGGGCGGTCCGCCACCGCAGCCGGGCGACACCCGCGCCGCCATCGAAGCGCGGCTCGGTGCGCCGACCAATGTCTACCAGTTGCCCGAAGGCCCGGAACTGGAATATGCGCACGGTCCCTACGGCCAGGTCACCTACATGGCCCGCTTCGGTCCCGACCAGCGTTTGATGTCGTTCGAGCAGGTACTCGACACACAAGGCTTTGCCAAGGTCAGGATCGGGATGTCGACCCGGCAGGACGTGCTGCACCTGCTGGGCCGGCCGACGGAAACCTCCTACCTGGCGCTGCCGAAACTGTACGTCTGGTCCTACCGCTACAAGGAATCAGGCGTGTGGGATTCGATGATGCACGTGCATTTCGACCAGGCCGGCATCGTGCGCCAGATGATGAACGGGCCGGACCCGGACAAGGAAGAACGGCGGTTTTTCTGGTGACGGGAAAATGCCAGGACCAGAGCGGCAAGTCTGGCCCTGGCAACATCAATGCTCGTGATCGGTCTGCACGATGCTGACCGGCTTGCCCTTGGCCATGCGCCAGAAGAACACGGCGTAGCCGGACAGGCCATACGCGACAAAGATCGGGAACAGTACTTTCGGCGGGTCGATCGAGATCAGCGCGAAGAACAATGCCAGCAGGAACACGACGATAAACGGCACCGACTTGCGGAAGTTGACGTCCTTGAAGCTGTAGAACGGCACATTGGTGACCATGGTCAGGCCGGCAAACAGGGCGATCGCCCACGAGACCCAGGCCAATTGGTTGCCGGCAAACTGCAGGTCGTTCATCATCAGGATAAAGCCGGCCACCATGGCTGCCGCCGCCGGGCTGGGCAAGCCCTGGAAGAAGCGCTTGTCGACCACCGCGATATTCGTGTTGAAGCGCGCCAGCCGCAGCGCGGCGCCGGCGCAATACACGAAGGCGGCCAGCCAGCCCAGCTTGCCCATGCCGCGCAGCGACCATTCATAGATCACCAGCGCCGGCGCGGCGCCGAACGACACCATGTCGGACAGGCTGTCGTACTGGGCGCCGAATTCGCTCTGGGTATTGGTCAGGCGCGCGATGCGACCGTCGAGGCCGTCGAGGATCATGGCGATAAAGATGGCCCAGGCCGCATGTTCGAATTTCTGGTTCATGGCCATCACGATGGCGTAGAAACCGCAGAACAGGGCCGCCGTCGTGAAGGCATTCGGCAACAGGTAAATGCCACGGCGCCGCAAGGTTTTCTTGCCTGCCGCATCGGCCGCCGGCAGCCGCACGAATTTACTGAAGCGCGATGCCTTGGGCGTTGCCGGGTTGCCGTTCTTGCCTCGACGACGGGGGAAGTTTGCCATGTTGATCCATTTCTTGTGTGCTACAGGGTAATCGGAACTGACAGGCGCGCGCCCTGCTGCCTGCGCGCGCCGGTAACGCCATTATAGAGGAGACAAGGCCAAAGAAAAGCGTGGCACCGCCATCAGTCCCGCATGGCAGGCCTGTTATTTGAACCTGACCTTGGCCACCACGCGCAGGTTGATGGCCGTCTCGCCGGGTTCGAAATTAGGCTCGGCGACCTGAGTGGCCTCGTTCTTTATCGCGCGCAAGGGTGCGGGCGGGGCCGGCGGGGCATAATTGCCCTGGATGTAGCCCGCGCCTTCGAAGTCGAGCGTGTCGATCACGGCGTCATTGACGCTGCGCCCCATGGCGCCGGCAATCGCCGCTACGCGCTCGTTGAGGTTTTTATAGGTGGCCACGATGCGTTCATTATCCATTTTTCGTACGGTATCGGACGACAGGCTGAAGTTCAGGCGGTTCAGGGTCAGTACGGCTTGCGCCGCCGACACGGTTTTCGGCAAGGCGGCCAGGTTCATCGTCTTTACCTGCAGGAATTGTCCCACGCGCCAACTGGTCGGCACGCGCGGCTTGGCCACGCTGCCGGCCGGCAAGGGCGCCACTTCGGGATACACGGCATAGGTGTAGTAGCCCTGGGTTTTCAGCACGGCCTGCGGGTCGGCCTTTTTCACGATGGCCACGCCCTGGTTCATCTTCTGGTTGACGCGCGAGGCGGCTGCCGCCTTGTCCGCGTCCTGCTCTTCGATGGCCAGCATGACGGTAACCTGGTCATTCGCATGAATCACTTCGCCACTGGCAGGTATCACCACCAGCGTGCCGACAGTCGGCAGGCCTTGCGCCTGGGAAGTCGCAGCGGTGGCGAGGGCAGTAACGAACAGCATCGATTGCAAAACAGTCATGACTAGCCTTTCAAAGGGTGGCGATAAAAACAATCATGGGGCCGCATAGCCCCATGATTTTTTGGTAAGTCATTCTAGCGCGGAAATATTTACTTTGTCGCAAATATCGCCACACCAAATTTATTTGAACTTGACCTTGCCCACCAGGCGCATGTCCAGGGTGGTCTCGCCCGGCTCGAAGCTGGGCTCGGCAACCTGGCCATCGTCGGCCATCTTGCTGCGCATCATCATCGGCGCGGGGGCGGCGGCGCGGCTTTCGCCAGCGTAATTGCCCGAACCTTCGAAGTCCACCGTGTCGAGCACGGCGTCCGATACATTGCGGCCCATGGCGCGCGCGATCGAGGCGATGCGCTCGTTCAGGTTTTTATAGGTGGCGGCGATGCGCTGGTCGTCCAGCAGGCGGATGGTTTCCGGCTTCAGGCCGAAGTTCAGGCCGTTCAGGGTCAGCACGCCCTGGGCCGCCGAAACGGTTTTCGGCAGGCTGGCCAGGTTGGCGGTGGTCACTTCCAGGTACTGGCCCACGCGCCAGGCCGTCGGCACTCGCGGCTTGGCGACGGCGCCAGCCGGCAGCGGACGGTCTTCCGGATACACGGGGTAGGTGTAATAGCCATACGATTTCAGCACGGCCGACGGGTCGGCCTGCTTGACGATGGCGACGCCCTTGTTCATTTTCTGGTTCACGCGCGACGCAGCCGCGGCCTTGTCCTTGTCCTGTTCTTCGATGGCCAGGGTGGCGACCACCTGGTCATTGGCATGCTTGACTTCGCCAAAGGCGGGCACGACCACCAGGGTGCCGGTGGTCGGCAAGGTTTGCGCTTGCGCGGAAAGAGCAACGGTGGCTGCGGCGGCAACCAGTACGGATTTGATCATGGATACGACTCCTCGGTGGTTGAATGCAGACAGGGTCGTTGTACGCCCTGCCGCTTATTGAATTGGTCAGACTGACCTGATTCTAACGGCCAGAAGTTTGCTGTGGCGCAAATTAACAAATCGTCACACTTTGCCCTGTTCGCTCACATCCGGACACATTTAATGCCTAGCAACCACGCCGCCCGTGCGCCGGCCCGGCTTGAAACTGCTGCGCGCGCACCACGCGATGCCCAAGGCGACCAGCAGCAAGGCCAGCACGGTCCAGGGAAACGCCGCCACGCCGTAGCCGTCGAGCAGCACGCCACCGACCACGCCGCCACCGGCAATCGCCACGTTCCAGATGGTGGCCACCATCGATTGCGCCACGTCCATGCCGTCGCCAGCAGCGTCAGCCGAGGCCGTTTGCAGCAAGGTGCCGGCGCCGCCAAAGGTCACGCCCCAGACCGCCATGCCGAGATAGATCACCAAAGGGCTGTCCATGCCCAGGCCCAGCGCAATGGCGATCAAGGCAAACGCGGCGATACTGCCCAGCACCAGTTTGCGCAGCCAGCGGTCGATCAGGCGGCTGATCAGCCAGATGCCGGCCAGGGAACCGACGCCATACACCAGCAGCACCAGGTCGATCCGCGCGCGCAAGCCCGAGGGCGCCAGGAACGGCGCGATATAGGTGTAGAGAATGTTATGCGCCAGCATCCATGCCACGATCACCGCCAGGATGGGCCGCACGCCCGGTGTGATGAACACCTGGCGGATGCTCAGGCGTTCGCCGTGCTTCTGGCCCGGATAATCGGGCACGGCCACCAGTATCCACGCCACCAGGATAATCGCCAAGCCGGACATGACGCCAAAGATGCTGCGCCAGCCCAGCACGCCACCCATCAGGGTCCCGAGCGGCACGCCCAGCGACAAGGCCAGCGGCGTGCCTATCATGGCGACCGCCATCGCCCTGCCCTGCTGCGCCACGCCGACCATGCGCCGCGCATAGCCGGCCATCAGGCCCCAGGCCAGCCCGGCGGCCATGCCGGCCAGGAAGCGCGAGGCCAGCGCCACCATGTAATTGGGCGCCAGCGCGGTGATGGTATTGAATACCAGGAAGCCGCCGACGGCCAGCAGCAGTACCTTGCGGCGGCGCCAGCCGCTGGTCATGGCGGTCAGGGGGATCGCGGTCAGGATCGAGCCGATCGCAAACACGGTCACCAGCTGGCCCGTCATCACTTCGGAAATGCCGAGACCCTGTGAAATCTGCGGCAACAAGCCGGCGGGCAAGGTTTCGGCCAGGATGGCGATAAAGCTGGTCATCGCCAGCGCCAATAAAGCGGCCAGCGGAAAGCGTCGGGAAATGGCGATAGCGGCAGGGCCTGGAACAGGCACTGTGGCGGTCAAACGGTCAGTCATGTGGGTACCTCGGGTTGCGCAGGCGATGTTGCAAAAGCCTGGCGTGCTATTATCTAGCGGTAATGCGCGTTGCGGTCGGCAGAAACCGAAACAGATGCCGTTGCGGGCGCAACGGCAAAGGAAGGGCGGAATTGTAGCGCAAACGCACCAAAAGCGTGCACACGAAAAACATCCGGGCTCAAGCGGCCGTCATGCTCGCATCATTGGCCGCCTTGCGCGGCGAAAACCAGGCATTTGATTTCGGACTGAACAGGAACGCGCAGATGACGGCAAACGTGATTGCACCAGGCAGGACGCCGGTCTTGACGGGCACGGTGGCCAGGCTGACGGCGATATCGATCACGCTCCACGCCACGTACACCGTGCGCGCGCCACGATGCCCTTGCAGCATGGCCACCGCGGTTGCCAGCGTGATGCCCAGGCCACCGAGCAGGATCGCATATTGCGCCTCGGCTGGAACCGGGCCGCGCGCCATCCACGCCATCATCACGGGATCGTTGCGGCCCAGGTAAGCCGAGGCCAGCGATGACAGCGATCCCAGCATCAGGAACCAGCAACTGATGGCAACCGCGACCGGGCGCTTGAGCGAGTTCAAATTTCCAACGATAACTTTTGAATAAACAAGCATGGTTCAACCGGCGCTTCAACGACTATGAAGACACGGATACTACCGGATGTTGGCCGATGCACCGCATGCGGCATGAACACGGCCTTTATTTATCGCGTTTGAGGAAGGCCTTGATGGCGTCCACCGTCACCACCGGCTGCTCTTCCATCAGCCAGTGGCCGGCGTCGGGTACCACCAGTTCCGTCACGTTCACGGCCGCATTGCGCATGACGACGGCTTCGTTGGCGCCGAAGGACTTGGCGCCGCCGATCGCCAGCACCGGCATGGTCAGTTTGGTGGCCATCGAGCGCAGATTGTCTTCGGCGTCTTGCGGTATGGCCAGGAACTGCGCGAAGGCCGCATGCATCGCGCCCTTGCGCGCATACAGCTTCGCATAATGGCGCCGCGTTTCCTCGTCTATTTTGGACGGCGTGCCGGCAAATTCATTCCAGAAACGGTCCAGATAGATGCGCTCGCGCCCGGCCACCAGGCGCTCGGCGTCGGGGCCGCCAAACGAGAAATGCCACAGCTGCGGACTGCGCACGATCTGTTCCCACGGCGGAATGCCGGGCACCGGTGCATCCATCACCACCAGCCGGTCGGTCTGGTCGGGGTAGCGGGCCGCATAAGCGTAGGCCACCATGGTGCCGATATCGTGTCCGACCACGTCGGCATGAGCTATGCCCAGCTTGTCGAGCACGGCCCGCATGTCGGCAGCCTGGGTACGCTTGTCGTAACCGCCCGCCGGGCGCGAGGACAGCCCCATGCCGCGCAGGTCGGGTGCCACCACGGTATGTTCCGCTGCCAATGCGGCCGCCAGCGGCGCCCACATGTCGCCGGTATCGCCAAAGCCGTGTATCAGCAACACGGCCGGGCCGGAACCGCCCACGCGTACATGCAGCGTGCCATCGGCGGTGGCGATCGTCATGGTCTTGAAGCTTGCGGGATAGGCAGGAACCGCCGCCTGGGTGCTGGTGAAGGGAAAGAATGTCAGAACGGTGGTCAGAAACAGGCCCAACAAACGAGTTGGGAGCGTAGCCAGGGCTATCGTGTGCACGTGTGCCTCCTGATCAAGATATGGCCGGAAACCGGCATCGCTCAGAGTAACACCGGCGGGCGCCAGCGTCGTGCATCATTTACAACAGAATGAAAGTATATCAATGTACCAAAGGCGGCCATGAAAAAAGCCGGCTTGCGCCGGCTTCGTCATGCAAAAAACTGCTTAGTTCTTCGACTGGTCGACCATCTTGTTTTTCGCGATCCAAGGCATCATGGCGCGCAGCTTGGCGCCGACTTCTTCGATCTGGTGCTCGGACGTCAAACGGCGGCGCGAGATCAGGGTCGGTGCGCCGGCCTTGTTTTCCAGGATGAAGCTCTTCGCGTATTCGCCGGTCTGGATGTCTTTCAGGCACTGGCGCATGGCGTCCTTGGTGGCCGAGGTAACGACTTTCGGGCCGGTCACGTATTCACCGTATTCGGCGTTGTTCGAGATCGAGTAGTTCATGTTGGCGATGCCGCCTTCATAGATCAGGTCGACGATCAGTTTCAGTTCGTGCAGGCACTCGAAGTAGGCCATTTCCGGAGCGTAACCCGCTTCGGTCAGGGTTTCGAAACCGGCCTTGATCAGTTCCACGGCGCCGCCGCACAGCACTGCCTGCTCACCGAACAGATCGGTTTCGGTTTCTTCGCGGAAGTTCGTTTCGATGATGCCGGCACGGCCGCCGCCGTTGGCCGAAGCGTACGACAGGGCGATATCGCGGGCCACGCCCGATTTGTCCTGGTACACGGCGATCAGGTGCGGCACGCCGCCACCCTGGGTGTAGGTGGCGCGCACGGTGTGGCCTGGCGCTTTCGGGGCGATCATGATCACGTCCAGGTCGGCGCGCGGCACGACTTGGCCGTAATGCACGTTGAAGCCGTGGGCGAAGGCCAGTACCGCGCCTTCCTTGGCGAACGGGGCGATGTTTTCGTTGTAGACCTGGGCGATGTTTTCGTCCGGCAGCAAGATCATGATGACGTCGGCCGCTTTCACGGCATCATTGACTTCCGCTACTTTCAGGCCGGCTTGCTCGACCTTGTTCCACGAAGCGCCGCCCTTGCGCAGGCCGACGGTGACGTTGACGCCCGAATCGTTCAGGTTTTGTGCGTGGGCATGGCCTTGCGAACCGTAGCCGATGATGGCAACGTTTTTACCTTTGATCAGGGACAGGTCGGCGTCTTTGTCGTAAAAAACTTTCATGGTATTTCCTATATATTTTAAGTAACTGCGTTGTATGGGAGTGCGGCCAGAGCCGCGTGCTGCGTTTTTTTATACTTTGAGGATGCGTTCGCCGCGGCCGATGCCCGAACCGCCCGTGCGGACGGTTTCCAGGATCGAGGCGCGGTCGATCGAATCGATGAACGCGTCGAGCTTGACCTTGTTGCCCGTCAGCTCGATCGTGTAGGTCTTTTCGGTCACGTCGATGATGCGGCCGCGGAAGATATCGGCGGTGCGCTTCATTTCTTCGCGTTCCTTGCCCACGGCGCGCACCTTGATCAGCATCAACTCGCGTTCGATATGCTGGCCTTCGGTCAGGTCCACCACCTTCACCACTTCAATGAGACGGTTCAGGTGCTTGGTGATCTGCTCGATGATGTCGTCCGAACCGCTGGTGACGATGGTCATGCGCGACAGGGTTGCATCTTCGGTCGGCGCCACGGTCAGGGTTTCGATGTTATAGCCGCGGGCAGAGAACAGGCCCACCACGCGCGACAGGGCACCGGCTTCGTTTTCCAGCAAGACAGAAATAATATGGCGCATGGTTACAGGTCCTCCGAGCCGAGCATCATTTCGGACAAGCCTTTGCCGGCTTTCACCATCGGCCACACGTTTTCGGACTGGTCGGTAATAAAGTTCATGAATACCAGCCTGTCTTTCATGCCGAACGCCTCTTTCAGGGCGCCGTCGACGTCGCCCGGTTTTTCAATTTTCATACCGACGTGGCCATAGGCCTCGGCCAGCTTTTCAAAGTCGGGCAGCGAATCCATGTAGGACTCGGAATAGCGCGAGCCGTAATCGATTTCCTGCCACTGGCGCACCATGCCGAGGAAACGGTTGTTGAGCATGATGATTTTCGGCGTCAGGTGATACTGCTTGCACGTGGCGAGCTCCTGGATGCACATCTGGATCGAACCTTCGCCGGTGATGCAGGCAACCGTCGCGTCCGGATTGGCCATCTGCACGCCCATGGCGTACGGCAAGCCGACCCCCATGGTGCCCAGGCCACCGGAATTGATCCAGCGGCGCGGCTTGTCGAAGCGGTAGTATTGCGCGGCCCACATCTGGTGCTGGCCCACGTCGGACGTGATGAAGGCATCGCCCTTGGTGATCTGGAATACTTTTTCCACCACCGATTGCGGCTTGATGACCAGGTCCGAGCTCGGATACTTCAGGCAGTCGCGGCCACGCCATTCGGCGATCTGCTTCCACCAGTTGCTCAATGCATTGACGTTTGGTTTCGCTTCGGCCGCGTCCAGTTGCGCCAGGAACTCGATCAGCACATCCTTGACGTTGCCGACGATGGGAATATCGACTTTCACGCGCTTCGAGATCGACGATGGATCGATGTCGACGTGAATGATCTTGCGCGGATGCGAGGCGAAGTGTTTCGGGTTGCCGATCACGCGGTCATCGAAACGGGCGCCGATGGCGATCAGCACGTCGCAGTTCTGCATCGCCATGTTCGCTTCGTAGGTGCCGTGCATGCCGGGCATGCCGACAAACTGTTCACTCGAGGCGCGGTAGCCGCCCAAACCCATCAAGGTGTTGGTGCACGGGAAACCAAGGCGGTCGACCAGCTTGTTCAGCTCGGGGGCCGCATGCGCCAGGATCACGCCGCCGCCCGTGTAGATCATCGGACGTTCGGCTTGCAGCAGCAGCTGCACGGCCTTGCGGATCTGGCCCGAATGGCCCTTGTCGACCGGACGGTAGGAGCGCATCTCGACTTCCTTCGGATAGTCGAAATTGCACTTGTGCATGCTGATATCCTTGGGGATATCGACCAGCACGGGACCGGGACGGCCGGTGCGGGCAATAAAGAACGCTTTCTTGATCGTCGCGGCCAGGTCTTTCACGTCCTTGACGAGGAAGTTGTGCTTGACGACGGGGCGGGTGATGCCCACGGTGTCGCATTCCTGGAACGCATCCTGGCCGATCGCATGGCTCGGCACCTGGCCGGAAATGACGACCATCGGGATGGAGTCCATGTAAGCGGTCGACAGACCGGTCACGGCATTGGTGACTCCGGGGCCGGACGTGACAATGGCCACACCGACTTTGTTGGAGCTGCGCGAATAGGCGTCGGCGGCGTGCACGGCGGCCTGCTCATGGCGTACCAGGATATGCTGGAATTTGTTTTGCTGGAAGATGGCGTCGTAGATATACAGTACGGCTCCGCCCGGGTAACCAAAGACGTGCTCGACGCCTTCTTCAGCCAGACAGCGCACGACGATTTCCGCGCCGGTAATGGGACCGATGGCCGGTCCCGAGGCAGATCCTCTTGCTTCGGTATTCATGAAACATTCCTTTCAAGGTCCATTGGAGATTGATCGGATGTTCTTTCCTGACGAGGTACGCCTGACGCTACAGTCTTCCTGCTTCCCTTTTCATGCGGTCACGCAATTTCTTCGGGCACCCATAGATACCTTGCAAAACAACGCTTAACGCAACTCGTTTGGCCGGAGTTTCTGTGGCGACTGTACGAACCGCTCGCGCTTGTGGCGCGGGTTAGAACAAACTGCCTACAAATGAAAGCGCGTCTTGTCGCTGGTGGCGTTGTGTGCCAGTTGCAACTTGACCATAGAGCTTTGGGGTGTTCAAAGCGTCCCATACGTTATCGCGTCGCACCATGATGGTCAAGGAAAATGTATTCCAAACCGGCTTTTTGCGCGCTCAAGGTGCAAAAATCATGCGGAATTGCACATTTTTTGCTAGCATGCGCTCAGTTTGCACAATGCAGGCCACCTCCCGCCCACAGCCCACGCAGCCACCGGCTCGCTCCTTACCGCATGGCAACAGACAAAGAACTATCCGATTTTCTCGAACATGTGGAGCGGCGCGCTTTCAAGCAGGCCGCCTATGCCGTACGCAAGGAAGAATCCGCGCTCGACATCGTGCAGGACGCGATGATCAAGCTGGCCGAAAAATACGGCGACAAACCGGCGGCCGAACTGCCGATGCTGTTCCAGCGCATCCTGCAAACGACCATCCTCGATTACTTCCGCCGCGAAAAGGTGCGCAACACCTGGGTCAGCCTGTTTTCGGGCATGAAACCATCGGGTGACGAGCATGAGGACTTTGATATACTCGACACCTATCAATCGGAGCAGGGATCCAACGCCGCCGAATCGTCGGCCGACCAGGTCGAACGCGCACAGATCCTTGATTTGATTGATGAAGAGGTACAAAAACTGCCCGCGCGTCAACGCGAAGCCTTCCTCATGCGTTATTGGCAGGATATGGACGTGGCTGAAACGGCGCTGGCGATGGGCTGCTCGGAAGGCAGCGTGAAAACACATTGCTCAAGAGCTACCCACACGCTCGCCGAATCGCTGAAAGCCAAGGGAATACAACTATGAATACCGACGACCTCAATTTCGCCTACAAAGTGCGGCATGCGCTGAACGAAAAGCTCGACGACCTGCCGGCCTCGACCACCGACCGCCTGGCGGCCGCGCGCAAGGCGGCCATGGCGCGCAAGAAGGCCGACGCGCCCGCGCGCGTGGCGGCACGCCAGAACGTGCTCGCCGGCATCGCTACCCACCTGTTTGCCGAGCCGCTGTCGTGGCTGAGCCGCATGAGCGTGATCGTTCCGCTGTTGCTGCTGGTGGCCGGCGGCGCCGGCATCTACCAGTTTGAGCAGGAGCAGCAGATCGCCGAACTGGCCGAACTTGACGCTGCCGTACTGTCGGACGAGCTGCCGCTGTCGGCCTATATGGACCATGGCTTCAACGCCTACCTGACGAAAAGCGCGCAATAATGGCCGACGCCACCGCAAGCAAGGCACGCAAAAGCTGGATGGCCGGCGGCGCCGTGCTGGGCGCATGCGCGCTGGCGGGCGCCTCCTGGGTGTACGCCAACCAGGATGCACCGCCGGCCGCCCCCGCCGCCACGCCAGTGCCGGCGCTCAAGCCCGCCGCGCCGGCCGTGCCGGTGAAAAATGCCGGCAAGTTGCAGTGGGCCAGCCTGTCGCGGGCCCAGCAAGCTGCCCTGCAGCCGCTGGCCGGCGAGTGGAACAAGCTCGATGCGCCGCGCAAGCAGAAGTGGCTCGATATCGCGAACCGTTTTGCCTCGATGAAACCCGATGAACAGGCGCGCGTGCACGAACGCATGCGCGACTGGATCAAGCTGACGCCCGAACAGCGCCGCACGGTGCGCGAAAACTATGCGCGCGCCAAGAAGATTGACCCAAGTCAAAAGTCGGCGCAGTGGGAGCAATACCAGCAATTGCCGGAAGAACAAAAGAAAAAACTGGCGGCCGAAGCCGTGCCGAAAAAAGTCCCGGTCACCAGGCCGGACATCCGCCCGCCCGCCGTGATTACCGTGCCGCCGGCACCCACTGTGCCGGTGCCCGCGCCTGCCGTCCCGGTCACGGTCCCGGCAGCGCCCGTGGTAACGCCTGCCACCCCCAGCTCCTTGCCCGACTATGCCAGATAACACCGTTGCATCGACCACCGTGCCCACCATCAAGCGGCGCCTGATTTCCATCGTGTATGAGTCCTTGCTGGCGCTGGCCGTGCTGTTCCTGCCCTTTTTGATCTTTGAACTGGCCGTGCAGGGTGCGCATACGCCGCTCACCGAACACATGCGCCAATGCCTGGCCTTCCTGGTGATGGGCGCCTATTTCATCCACCAATGGAGCCGCGAGGGGCAAACCCTGGCCATGAAGACCTGGCGCCTGAAGGTGGTGCTGCCCGGCCAGGCCCACGTGCCGCTGCGCCTGGCCGCATGCCGCTACGTGCTGGCGTGGATGTGGCTGCTGCCCGGCATCCTGGTGTCGTATGTGCTGGACTTGCAGCACTGGCAGGCCCTGTCGGCGATCGGCATCGGCATGCTGGCATGGTCAACCACGGCGCTGTTCACCGGCAACGGCCAGTTTCTGCACGACAAGCTGCTGGGCACGCAGATCGTGCAATTGCCGGCGCCCGCCAAGAAGAGCAAAAAGGTTGCCGCCTGAGCCGCAATTTGCAGCCGCTTGACCTGCGTCATTGAAGCACAGGGGGCGGCTCTGCCATCATGGCATGCCATGAAAACCGCTCCCCCACCCCACGTTCATATCCTCACATCGCGCACGGAAATCTGTACCGAAGAAGAAGTCGCGCGACTCGTCCACACCTTTTATGCGGCGGCCCGCGAAGACGCCATGCTCGGGCCCGTATTCGGCCGCGAAGTCAAGAATTGGGACGAGCACCTGGCGACCCTGGTCGACTTCTGGTCAGGCCTGCTGCGCGGCACCATGCGCTACCACGGCAAGCCGCTGGCGCAGCACGCACAGATGGAAAACCTGACGCCGTGCATGTTCCGCCGCTGGCTGACCCTGTTCTTCGCCACCACCGAAAGCATGGGCAATCCGGCCTTGCAGGAAAAGGCCGACGCCATCGCCCTGCGCATCGCCGAGCGGCTCTGGAAAAGCTTTGCCGAGAGCCATCTGCCGCAGCACCCGGCTTAAAAGCGCTCGTAACCCTGCAGATAGCGCCACTGGCTTGCGGGCATGGCGCCCATCGAGATGCGGCCGATACGCAGGCGCTTGATGGCCACCACCTCCAGGCCCACCATGCGGCACATATGGGCCAGCTGGCCCGGCTGCACGTTTTTCAGCGCAAAACGCAGCCTGGTTTCATTCTGCCAGCTGACCTTCATCGGCGGCAGCGGCTTGCCATTGAACGGCAGGCCGTGATTGAGCAGCGCCAGGCCACCCTCGGCGATCTGGCCCGCTACTTCGACGATGAATTCCTGCTCCACCGTTTTCGCTTCGTCGACCAGTTTGCGGGCGACGCGGAAATCCTGGGTGAACACCAGCAGGCCCGAGGCCATGGTTTCCAGCGGATTGGTGACTGTCAGGCCAATCAGATGGCGCTTCAGAAAACGCGTGATGGAGCTCGGTGCGACGTTATCGGGCGTAAAGATTTCTTCGGGACGCAGGCAGCTCAAGGCGGGCTTGCCGTCGCTGCCGACGCCGCCATTGATCCCGGCCGGCTTGTGCAGCAGGATGGTCACGGGCGGCATTTCATCCAGGGTGGCGTTCGGCAGCAGCACCACTTCCTGCTTGTCGGCCACGCGCGCGCCGGCCTCTTCGACCAGCTCGCCATCGACCGTGACCCAGCCGCCCTCGATATACAGTTCGGCCTCGCGGCGCGAACAGGGCAAGTCTTCGGCCAGGCGCTTGGCCAGGCGGACGGTGGGCATATCGATTGGTGTGGTCATGTGAGGCGCAAAAAGCAAAGGGGAGGAGAAGCCGGTATTGTAACCGACCCGCTCCTCCCCTTTTGCCGATTGTCTCGCGATGTGCAGGACCTTACGCCGTCGCCTTGGCCAATTCCTCGGCAAAGAAACGATGCCCCATCTCTTCCAGGCCCAGCGTCTGCAGCACTTCCTGCAGCCGTTCGGTCGGACGCTGGCGCGGCAGGTTTTTGTAGCTGGCGATGATCAGCTCGTTTTTCATCGAATGCTCCCAGCCCACCAGCTCCGTCACGCTGACCTGGTAGCCGTGCGCTTCGAGCTGCAAACAGCGCAGCACGTTAGTGATCTGGCTGCCGAATTCGCGCGTGTGCAGCGGGTGGCGCCACAGCTCCGTCAGCACGTTCTTGCCCAGGGTCTTGCCCTTGTTCTTCTTCAACACGGACGCCACTTCGGCCTGGCAGCACGGCACCAGCACCATGAATTTCGCCTTCTTCTTCAAGGCGAAGTGAATCGCGTCATCGGTGGCGGTATTGCAGGCATGCAGGGCCGTGACGATATCGATCTGCTTCGGCAGCAGGCTCGACTCGGTCGACTCGGCCACCGACAGCGGCAAAAACGACATGCCGGGGAACTTGAACTTGCTCGCCAGTTCCTGCGAACGCTGCACCAGTTCCTCGCGCGTTTCGATGCCGTAGATATGCGAGCCGTCGTTTCCGTTCTTGAAGAACAGGTCGTACAGGATAAAGCCGAGATACGACTTGCCGGCGCCATGGTCGACCAGCGAGACGCCAGGGTGGTCCAGCTGCACTTCGCGCAGCAGCGGCTCGATGAACTGCGTCAGGTGATACACCTGCTTGAGCTTGCGGCGGCTGTCCTGGTTCATCTTGCCGTCGCGCGTGAGAATATGCAGCTCCTGCAGCAGCGCGATCGACTGGCCGTCCTTGATCTCGGGCATATTGCTGGCGGCCGTGATCACATCCTTCGACACGGCGGGGGCGTCAGCGCCCCTGGCGGCTTGCGCCGCGCCCTTAGCGCGCTTCATCGATCCACGCCATCTGTATCGCTTCGAGCACTTTTTCGCCGCCGCGCGTGTGGTCATCGTCAAAGCCGTCCAGTTCCACCACCCAGTTATGCAGGTCGGTGAAGCGCACGGTCAGGGGATCGACGTCCGGATGCGTGTCGTACAACGCCTCGGCGATCGCCGTGATGTCGGACCATTTCATTTAGTGGCTACCTTCGCTGACCTGGTTGATGGTGTATTTCGGGATCTCGACGACGAGGTCGGCCTCGGCCACGATGGACTGGCACGACAGGCGCGACACGGCTTCCAGGCCCCAGGCCTTGTCCAGCATGTCCTCTTCCAGTTCGGTCGCTTCGTTCAGCGACTCGATCCCTTCGCGCACCAGCACGTGGCAGGTGGTGCAGGCGCACGATTTCTCGCAGGCGTGCTCGATATCGATATCGTTTTCCAGCAGGATGTCGCAGATGGACTTGCCGGCAGGAGCTTCGATCACGGCGCCGTCCGGGCAAAGTTTGGCGTGCGGCAGGATAACGATTTGTGGCATGGTTTTCTTCTTTCAGTCTGTCATTCAGGGCGCGGCGCATACGGCCGCGCGATTCAATTTTTTACGCGACCTGGTCGAGCGATTTGCCCGTAAGCGCCGTGCGCACGCTGCGGTCCATGCGGCGCGCGGCGAAGTCTTCGGTTCCGTCAGCCAATGCCTCGATCACGCGCTTCAGGGTCTGGTGGTCGACCGTGCCCGCCTGCGAGTCCGCAATCGCCGTGCGCACCTGCGCGATCAGGCCATCGACCGTGACGCGTTCGGCCTCGTCCAGCAGGCCTCCGTCTTCGTCCAGGGCCGATTGCGTGGCCAGCACGATGCGTTCGGCTTCCACCTGCTCTTCGCGCAGCGCGCGCGCCACCATGTCGACGTCGGCCGAGGTGTAGGAATCCTGCAGCATGCGCGCGATCTCGTCGTCGGCCAGGCCATACGCCGGCTTGACGCTGATCGATGCTTCCACGCCGGAGCGCAGTTCGCGCGCCGACACCGACAGCAAGCCGTCCGCGTCGACCTGGTAGGTGATGCGGATGCGCGCGGCGCCCGCCACCATGGGCGGAATGCCGCGCAGCTCGAACCGCGCCAGCGAACGGCAGTCGCTGACCAGTTCGCGCTCGCCCTGCAGCACGTGCACCGCCAGCGCCGTCTGGCCATCTTTAAATGTCGTGAATTCCTGGGCCCGAGCGCACGGAATCGTCGAATTGCGCGGGATGATTTTTTCCACCAGGCCGCCCATGGTCTCGATGCCCAGCGACAGCGGGATCACGTCCAGCAGCAGCCAGTCGTCGCCGGCGGCGCGGTTGCCGGCCAGCAGATTGGCCTGGATGGCGGCGCCCAGCGCCACCACTTTGTCCGGGTCGATATTGGCGTGCGGAATCGTATGGAAGAATTCACTGACGGCGCGCTGCACATGCGGCATGCGCGTGGCGCCACCGACCATCACCACGCCGTCGACGTCGTCGGCATCCACGTTCGCGTCGCGCAAGGCCTTCTTGATGGCGTTCATGGTCTTGGCCACCAGATGCTGCGTCATGGCGGTAAAGTCGGCGGCCGTGATGCGCAGGTGGACTTCCTCGCCCGAGTTCAGCACCGCATCGATGCTCGTTTCGGCCTTGGTCGACAGCAGTTCCTTGACCTCGCGCGCCTTGACCATCAGGATCGCCGTGTCTTCGTCCGACAGCGGCGCCAGCTTGGCCTGCTCGCTGATCCAGCAGAACAGGCGGCGGTCGAAGTCGTCGCCGCCGAGGGCCGAATCGCCGCCGGTGGACAGCACTTCGAACACGCCCTTGGAGAGTTTCAGGATCGAGATGTCGAAGGTGCCGCCACCGAGGTCATACACGGCGTATACGCCTTCGGAGGCGCTGTCGAGGCCATACGCGATGGCGGCGGCGGTTGGCTCGCTCAGCAGGCGCAGCACATTGATGCCGGCCAGCTGGGCCGCATCCTTGGTAGCCTGGCGCTGGGCGTCGTCGAAGTAGGCCGGGACGGTGATCACGGCGCCGACCAGGTCGTCGCCGAGCGAATCTTCCGCGCGCTGGCGCAGGGTGGCCAGGATCTGCGCCGAGATCTCGACCGGGCTTTTCACGCCGGCCACGGTTTTCAGCTGCACCATGCCAGGCGTGTCCTGGAAATCGTAGGGCAGGTTTTCCGCATAGGCGATGTCAGCCAGGCCGCGGCCCATGAAGCGCTTGACGGAGACGATGGTGTTCTTCGGATCGGTGGTCTGCGCGGCCATGGCCTTGTAGCCGATATTGGCGTGGCCGTTCGGCAGGTAGCGCACCACGGACGGCAGCAGCGCGTGACCGTCTTCGTCGTTCAGCACTTCAGGAATGCTGTTGCGCACGGTGGCGACCAGGGAATTGGTGGTGCCCAGGTCGATGCCGACGGCCAGCCGGTGCTGGTGCGGCGCGGTCGACATGCCTGGTTCGGAAATTTGCAGAAGTGCCATGGTATTCGTGCCTCGATGATGGATTGCGTGGTGCCGCAGAAACTGTAGCGCGCATTATAAAGCGCGCGCAAAACTCACGCTGTTCAGGCTTCGATTGCCTCGAAGGCAAAACGCACTTCTTCGCCGAATTTATCGAGGAACATCAGCGCGCGCACGCTTTGCGCGGCGTTCACATAGTCGCCCGCATCGAGCTGCGCGCCGACCTGGGCCAGCAAGGTCTTGCGTTCGCCGCGCAGCTGGCGGTCGAGCGCGTCGAGCGCATCGGCGTCCTTGCCGGCGCGCGCCTCGCCGAGTTCCTCGCGCCACTCCATCTGCTGCATCAGAAAGCTGACCGGCATGGCCGTGTTGGACTCCGTCTGCAGGTCGACGCCATTGAGTTCGCACAGGTATTGGGCGCGCTTCTGCGGGCTTTTCAGGGTCTGGTAGGCTTCGTTGGCGCGCGTGGCCCACTGCATCGCCACGCGCTTTTCGGCGCTGCTGGCGTTGATGAAACGGTCGGGATGAACCTTGCCCTGCACGTCGCGGTAGGCGCTGTCGAGCGCTGCCTGGTCGAGTGCGAACTGCGGCGGCAACTGGAATAATTCGAAGTGGTTTTGCATAGTGTGTCGGTGGTCGCTGTACCTCAATCGATGAGTACAGCGCACCGACCGGGGATCATGCTTGCTTCTTAGATGCGGAAACTCTCGCCGCAGCCGCAGGCGTCTTTTTCGTTCGGATTGTGGAACTTGAAGCCTTCGTTCAGGCCTTCGCGCGCGAAATCGAGTTCCGTGCCGTCGATATACGGCAGGCTTTTCGGATCGACAAACACTTTCACGCCGTGCGATTCGAACACGCTGTCTTCTTCCGCCACTTCATCGACATATTCGAGCTTGTAGGCCAGGCCCGAGCAGCCGGTGGTGCGCACGCCAAAGCGCAGGCCCATGCCCTTGCCGCGACGCTCGATATAACGGGTGATGTGCTTTGCCGCTTTTTCGGTCAGTGTAATCATCTGGGTCTCCGCAGCCGCCCGGCCTTGACGGCGCGGGCGGGATGCCAACGTATTTAAGCTGCCGCTGGGTGACGGGTCTTGTAGTCCAGTACCGCCGCCTTGATGGCGTCTTCCGCCAGGATCGAGCAGTGGATTTTCACCGGTGGCAAGGCCAGTTCTTCGGCGATCTGCGTGTTCTTGATCGACAGCGCCTGGTCCAGGGTCTTGCCTTTCACCCATTCGGTCACCAGCGAGCTCGAGGCGATGGCCGAACCGCAGCCATAGGTCTTGAATTTCGCATCTTCGATCAGGCCATCGGCGCCGACCTTGATCTGCAGTTTCATCACGTCGCCGCAGGCAGGCGCGCCCACCATGCCGGTGCCGATGGTTTCATCGCCCTTGTCGAAGGCGCCCACGTTGCGTGGATTTTCGTAATGATCGAGTACTTTGTCCGAGTAAGCCATTTTGATGCTCCTTAAATATTCTTGCCGGCCCCGGTCAGGGCCGCGATGCTGCGGTGATTAATGTGCGGCCCACTGAATCGAATTGATATCGATGCCATCCTTGAACATGTCCCACAGCGGCGACAGTTCGCGCAGCTTGTGCACTTTCGATTTCAGCAGGTTGACGGCGAAGTCGATGTCGGCTTCGGTCGAGAAACGGCCGATGGTGAAACGGATCGAGCTGTGCGCCAGTTCGTCGCTGCGGCCCAGGGCGCGCAGCACGTACGATGGTTCCAGGCTGGCCGAGGTGCAGGCCGAACCGGACGACACGGCGATATCCTTGATCGCCATGATCAGCGACTCGCCTTCGACGTAGTTGAAGCTGACGTTCAGGTTGTGCGGCACACGGTGATCCATGTCGCCGTTGATATAGACTTCTTCGATTTCCTGCAGGCCGGTGGCCAGGCGGTCGCGCAAGGCCTTGATGCGGCCGATTTCGACATCCATTTCTTCCTTGGCGATGCGGAACGATTCGCCCATGCCGACGATCTGGTGGGTCGGCAAGGTGCCCGAACGCAGGCCGCGCTCATGGCCGCCACCGTGCATCTGCGCTTCCAGGCGCACGCGCGGCTTGCGGCATACGTACAGGGCGCCCACGCCTTTCGGGCCATAGGTTTTATGGGCCGTGAAGGTCATCAGGTCGACCTTGGTCTTCTGCAGGTCGATCACCACCTTGCCCGTCGCTTGCGCGGCGTCGCAATGGAAGATGATGCCTTTCGAGCGGCAGAACACGCCGATTTCGTCGATCGGCTGGATCACGCCGATTTCGTTATTGACCAGCATGACGGAGACCAGGATGGTGTCCGGACGCACGGCGGCGGCCAGCTGCTCGACCGTGATCAGACCGTTGTCCTGCGGCTCCAGGTAGGTCGCTTCGAAGCCGATGCGTTCCAGTTCGCGAACCGTGTCGAGGACCGATTTGTGCTCGGTCTTGACGGTGATGATGTGCTTGCCTTTGGTCTTGTAGAACTGCGCCGCGCCCTTGATGGCCAGGTTGTTGCTTTCCGTGGCGCCCGAGGTCCAGATGATTTCGCGTGGGTCGGCATTGACCAGTGCGGCGACGTGGCCGCGTGCTTCTTCCACGGCTTTTTCCGCGGTCCAGCCATACATGTGGCTGCGCGAGGCCGGATTGCCGAACTGCTCGCGCAGGTAGGGAATCATCTTGTCGGCGACGCGTGGATCGATCGGCGTGGTGGCCGAATAATCCATGTAGATCGGGAAATGCGGTGCCGTTTCAAAGTGCACCTGGCCTGCGTTTTTTTCTGGGGCGTTCATCAATAACTCCATGCGATCAGCAACTAGTATTTTTGGTATTCTTATCCGAGGGTGGCGTGATTACGGTGCATCACCATCACGCTTTGCTCGGCGTTCTTTTGTCTCTGCTGGTCGACCAGGTCCTGCAGCGACACAGAATCCAGGTAGTCGACCATTTTTTCATTCAGCGTGGACCACAGCTCGTGCGTCATGCAGCGCGCGCCGGTGGCCGCGTCGGCGCCGTGGCAATGCTCCTTGCCGCCGCACTGGGTGGCGTCCAGCGGCTCGTCGACGGCGATGATGATATCGGCCACCGTCACCTTGTCGGCGCGGCGCGCCAGGCTGTAGCCGCCGCCCGGGCCACGGATCGATTCGACGATCTCATGGCGGCGCAGCTTGCCGAACAGCTGCTCCAGGTAGGACAGGGAAATCGACTGGCGCTGGCTGATGCCCGACAGCGTGACCGGTCCCTTGCCCTGGCGCAGGGCAAGATCGATCATCGCGGTCACGGCAAAACGGCCTTTTGTGGTCAGACGCATACATCCTCGGTTCGACTATTCAATAACTGGGTTAAAATATTGCGGCTTTTCAACTCCTCAAACCCTGAGTAGTTGAATGATTTAGTCAAGTATAACAAATCCGCAGAGGTTTGTCAGAGAGCCCCTCATTTCCAGGGGATGGACAGGGCCGTGCCGGCCGCAACAGGCGTTGCGGCCGGCAGGAAAACAACAGCTGACCGTAGACCTAAGTAACGCCCAATAAATTCTTGTGATTTCTGACTTCCATAACCGGCGCTCTGCGGCGTTGCCCACTGCTAGCAGTGCTCGCACTGCGTCGCAGCGGCCGCCTTGCATAGCATCCGGTTCTGTTCGTCATAACTTCACAATAATTTCCTGAGAATTACTTAGGCGCGCAGAGCGGCCCGCACTTTCATCAACTCGAACCCCAGCAGATTCAGGCCGTCCCAGGTCGCCGGGTCGAGGATGCGCGCATTGTCCGACGCCAGGCCCACGCCCCAGATGCGGTCGACCGGGCTGGCCTCGACGATGATGCGCTCGCCGGTGGCCAGCAAAAACTTGCGCAGCGCGGGCTTTTGCGAAAACTTGGCGTAGTTGCCGTCGAAGACAATGCCGGCGCGCGCCGCTTCCCACGCCCTGGCGTCGAAATTGGCCACTTCGCGGCCCAGCTTTTTCACTTCCGACGGCCGCTCGGCCGCCACGATACGCGCCTGCACCTTGGTATCGCCGAACAGGGCGGCCTTTTGCGCCATCATGTAATGCTCGGCCGTGGCATAGCGCACGCCGGCCAGGCTGAACGGCGACGGAAACCACTGGCTCAGGCAGCTCTTGTCGGCCAGTTGCGCCTGGGCCGGCGTATGGCCCCAGAAGTGCAGATAATCGGGCACGCCGCCGGCGGCGATCCAGGCCTTCAATTCTTCAACGTTATTGATTTGCATACTCCTCGAACTTCTGCCAGGCAGGTCCCGGCTGGCGCTTGTGACCGCGCAAGATAAAAGCGAAATTGTAACTGAAGCCGTCACAAAGCTTGCAGAATACCCAAAGTTATCTGCGCCTCCAATCATGTCAATAATGCAATCAACTTGACAAAATATGTACCTTTAATGTCCGCTGGCAAGCCAAGAATGCTAGACTCCGCTTCCAAGCAGACAATCAACCAGGCGGACTTCAATCTACCAGCCGCATTGCGCCACGACACCCATGCCCAGCCCGACTTCCCTCTTGCCCACTGGCGCCGTCCACCGCTGCCGCATGGCCTTGCTGCTGTGGCTGTGCTGGGCGCTGACGCCGTGCGCGCAGGCGCAGGGCCTGGCGGCCGAAACGCAAAGCCAGTTTGCGCGACCGAAGCCGCGCCAGGTGCTGGTGCTGTATTCGCTGGGCAGCGACGCCTCGTCGCTGTGGCAGACCCTGATACGCCGCGGCATGAACGCCGAACTGGCCACGCCGAACTGGAACAGTACGCCCGGCATGTTCGAAGAGCGCCTCGACTCGATACGCGTCGGCGAACGCCAGGCGGTGGCCGGCCTGGACACCCATCTGCGCACCAAGTACGCAAATGTGCGGCTCGACGCCATCATCACGGAAAACTACCTGGCGGCGCGTTTCCTCAGCGAACATCCGAACCTGTTCCCCGGCGTGCCGCGCTTTTATGTCAACCAGGGCCGCCAGGGCTGGGAGCCCGGCGATGGCATCAATCTCGACGTGATCCATGATTTCCCGCGCGCGCTGGCCGTGATCGCCCAGGTAACGCCCGAACTGCGCCATATCGCCGTGGTCGGCGACACCACCGCGCGCGGGCGCGACTGGATCGCCGCCTTCCGCGCGGCGGCAGCCCGCTACCAGGGGCGCATCGTGTTCGACTACTGGGACAAGCTGACGCTCGACGAACTGCGCCACCGCACCGAAACGCTGGGCGCCGGCAGCGTGCTGTACCTGCTGCCCGTCTACCGCGACATGCAGGGCACCAGGGTGACGCCGCCCGATGTCGCGCGCGACCTGGCGGCCCGCAGCGCCGTGCCGATCTTTACCAGCGTGGAATCGCTGATACTGCCCGGCGTGGCGGGCGGCCATGTGATCAGCGCCGACAAGGTCGGGCGCACCATCGCCCGCATCCTGCAGGGCCGCGCGCCCGATCCGGATGGCATGCAGGCGACCATTTTCGACGATGGCGCGGTGCAGCACTTCGGCCTGCGCAACCTGCCGGCCGGCTCGCGCATCCTGAACCAGCCGCAGGGACTGTGGACCTTGTACCACACGCAAATCATCGCCGGCCTGTCGCTGCTGGCCTTGCAGGCGGCGCTGATCGCGGCGCTGGTGCTGGCGCTGCGCGGCCGGCGCGCCACCCTGGCGATCCTCAATGAAGAGCGCAACAAGCTCGAAGAACGGGTCTTGCGGCGCACCCTGGAGCTGCTGGTGGCCAATTCGAAGCTGGAGCAACAGGCCACCACCGATCCGCTGACGGAACTGGGCAACCGCCGCAAGATGACCTTGCGCATCGCCGAGGAAATCGAACGCGGCCAGCGCTTTGGCCATGCCCTGTCGCTGCTGATGATCGATATCGACCACTTCAAGCGCATCAACGACCATTATGGCCACGACGCCGGCGACCGCGCCATCGTCGCCGTGGCCCAGGTGCTGCGCAGCATGACGCGCGGCATGGATACGGCGGCCCGTTTCGGCGGCGAGGAGTTCGTGCTGCTGATGCCGGAAACCTCGCTGCAGGTGGCGCTGGAGGCGGCCGAGCGGCTGCGCGCGGCCATCGAGGGCATGGAGGTCGATTGCGGCGACGGCCAGACAGCGCGCCTGACGATCAGCATCGGCGCCACCTCCGACCTGCCGCTCGACGCCACCACCCGGCTGGGCCCGGACAGCCTGACCGATCTGCTGATCCGCGCCGACCAGGCCCTGTACCGCGCCAAGCACGCGGGGCGTAACCGGGTCGAGTGGACCTGACTATTCCGCGTCGGGCTGGCGCGACGGATGCGCGAGCTGGAACGCAGGCAGCTGCGCGCACGCGGCATCGATGCGCACCAGCGCCGGAAACGGTGCCAGGTCGACCTCGAAGCGCCGCGCGCTGAACAGGTGCGGCACCAGGCAGCAGTCGGCCAGGGTCGGCGTATCGCCATGGCAGTATGGGCCCGTGCTGCCGGCGCGGGCCAGCATCGCGTCGAACGTGAGCAGTCCTTCGCGCAGCCAGTGCTGCTGCCAGGCCAGCTTGGCTTCTTCGCTCTGCCCCAGCTCCCCTTTGATATATTTGAGCACGCGCAGGTTGCCCAGCGGGTGGGTGTCGGCCACCAGGGTCAAGGCCAGCGCACGCACATGGGCGCGGCCGGCCGCGTCGCCGGGCAACAACGGCGGGTTTGGACGCGTCTCTTCCAGGTATTCGAGGATCGCCATCGACTGGCCGATCACCACGCCGTTATCGTCTTCCAGCGTGGGCACCAGCGCCGACGGATTGACCTGGCGATAGGCGTCGGCCAGTTGCTCGCCGCCGCTACGCAGCAGGTGCACGGGTACCGCTTCGTAGTCCTGTCCCTTCAGGTTCAGGGCGATGCGCACGCGGTAGGCGGCCGAGCTGCGAAAGTAGGTGTACAGCTTCATGGCAGCGGTTCCTTTCAGTTGCGGCCGCGGGTTTTGCCGGCATACGGCGCGACGCCCTGCTCGATGCTGCCGAAGATGCTGGCGCCGGCGCCATCGCGCATCTCGATCTTCACGGTGTCGCCAAATTTCAGGAAGCCCGTTTTCGGCACGCCGTGTTCGATGGTTTCATACATGCGCACCTCGGCCAGGCAGCAGTAGCCGACGCCGCCGTTGTCGATGCTGGAACCGAACAGGTTGCCCTGCTTGTTCGATACCGTGCCCGAGCCTAGAATGGTGCCGGCGGCCAGTTCGCGCGTCTTGGCCGCATGCGCGACCAACTGGGCGAAATTGAAGGTCATGTCCTCGCCCGCATTCGGTTTGCCGAAGGGCTGGCCATTCAGTTCCACCAGCAGCGGCAGGTGCAGTTTACTGTCCAGCCAGTCGGTGCCCAGTTCGTCCGGCGTGACGGCGACCGGAGAAAACGCGCTGGCCGCTTTCGACTGGAAGAAGCCGAAGCCTTTCGCCAGTTCGCCGGGGATCAGGTTGCGCAGCGAGACGTCGTTGACCAGCATGACCAGGCGTATCGACGCGGCCGCGTCGGCCACGCTGGCGCCCATCGCCACGTCGCCAGTCACCACCGCCACTTCCGCTTCCAGGTCGATGCCCCACTCTTCCGACAATGCAAAGATGGGATCGCGCGGGCCGATAAAACTGTCCGAACCGCCCTGGTACATCAGCGGATCGGTATAGAACGAGGCGGGAACGTCGGCGTTGCGCGCCTTGCGCACCAGCTCGACGTGATTGATATAGGCCGAACCGTCGGCCCACTGGTAGGCGCGCGGCAGCGGCGAATGGCACAGGGCCGCGTCGAACGGCTGCGCGTCCTGCGCCTGGCCGGCGTTCAGGGCGGCGTAGGCAACTTCGAGCTGTGGCGCGATCGTGTTCCAGTCGTCGAGCGCCGCTTGCAGGGTGGCGGCGATGGCGGGTACCGGCAGGTACTGGCGCAGGTCGCGGCTGACGAGGACCAGCGCGCCGTCACGGCTGGCGTTCTTGAGGGTGGCGAGTTTCATGGTGGTGTCCTTGTGCGAGGTTTTTCACCATTAGAATCTTCTTGCGTCTATCATGCAAACAATATTTATCTCTCGATTTATCGGATTATCTCATGAGTCCCAGCCTGCGCCAGATGCGCGCCCTTGTCGCCCTTGCCAAGACCGGCAGCTTTACCCTGGCCGCCGAATACCTGCACGTCACCCAGTCGGCCCTGAGCGGCCTGATCAAGGAACTGGAAAGCATATTGGGGGTGCGCGTGGTCGAGCGCAGCACGCGCAAGACACAGTTGTCCGAAATCGGCCGTGAACTGTATCCGCTGTTTGAAAAGATGATCGAGGACCTCGACGGCGCCATGGCCGGCATCGCCCAGCGCAAGGCATTGAAAACCGGCATGGTGCGCATCGCCGCGCCGCAGATGATGTCGTGCACCCTGCTGCCCGAAGTGATCGCCGCCTACCGCCAGGCCCACCCGGACGTGCAGCTGCGCCTGGTCGACTGCCCGGTGGAGAACGTATCGGGCCGCGTGTTCAGCGGCGAAGTCGATTTCGGCATCGGCCCCGAGCGCGATCCGACGGCGGAAATCGCGGCGCAAGTGCTGTTCGAAATGCCGTTCGTGCTGGTATTTCCCGAACAGCATCCGCTGCGGCACAAGGAAAAAATCACCTGGGCCGCCGTCGCCGACTATCCCTTCATTTCTCTGCAGGGCCAGTTCACCGAACGGCTGCTGCGCGACATGCACGGCGCCTTTCGCGAGCAGTCGCTGAACCCGTATAACGAAGTGACCTTCATGACCACCGCGCTGGCCATGGTCAGCGCCAACCTGGGCGTCACGGCCTGTCTGCCGTATGCGGAACCGATGGTGAAACTGTACAAGCTGCAGATGCGCACCCTGCACGAACCGGAACTGACGCGGCGCTTTTTCGTGTACACGAAAACCGGCCGTTCGCTGTCGCCGGCGGCCGAAAGCTTCATGGCCTTTCTGTTCAAATTCGTCGAAACGCACGAATGGAACGTCGGCAGCGGCGCGCCGGCGGCGCCGGTATAATCGCCGTTCATTGATTGCGTTTGATTCCATGACACAGCCCTCCCCCGCCGCGCCTGACCTGTCGGAGATCGACGCCGCCACCATCGCCATCAACCGGCGCATGAAGCACTTCGACGGCCACAGCGAAGTTTGGCTGTTCGGCTATGGCTCGCTGATCTACAAGGCCGACTTTCCGTTTATCGAACGGCGCCCTGCCAGCATCGCCGGCTGGACCCGGCGTTTCTGGCAAGGCTCGCACGATCATCGCGGCACGCCGCTGGCGCCCGGCCGCGTGGCCACCATCGTGCCGCAGGCGGGCGCCATCTGCGACGGCATGGCCTATCTGATCACGCCGGAAGTGTTCGCCCACCTCGACCACCGCGAAAAGAACGGCTATTTGCGCCTGGCCACCGCCATCACCTTTGACGACGGCAGCAGCACGGAAGGCCTGGTGTATATCGCCAACGAGGAAAACGCGGCCTTTCTGGGCGCCGCACCGGAACTGGACATCGCGCGCCAGATCGCCAGGTCAAGCGGCCCCAGCGGCCCGAACAGCGACTACCTGCTGCACCTGGCCAGCGCGCTGCGCGAACTGGGCAAAGTTGATCCTCATGTGTTTGCCATCGAACAGCACCTGGCGGAGCTGGCGCAGACAAGCTGAGTGCAAAAAACCATCACGTCAAAAATTTTCCGCATAAAGGTCATAAAACTGACCTATAATACTTTCAGCGTTTTTGCCGGCGTGCCGACGAACTTGTTTTCAAGGCCGCCCCCATCATGATAAAAATAAAAACCAGACCCTGGAGATACCAATGACTACAGCCGATACAGTCCGGAACGCGCACGCGCATCCGGTGTCCGATACCAGCGCGCGCGACCTGGAGGCCAATGCGGTCTACCGCAAGGTCCTGTGGCGCATCATGCCCTTCCTGATGTTGTGCTATATCGTGGCTTTTATCGACCGCGCCAATATCGGTTTCGCCAAACTGCATTTCGTCACCGACCTCGGTTTCAACGACGCCATCTACGGCATCGGCGCCGGCATTTTCTATGTCGGCTATATCCTGTTTGAAGTCCCCAGCAACATGGTCCTGCACAAGAATGGCGTGCGCCAGACGCTGCTGCGCATCATGGTGCTGTGGGGCCTGTTCTCGGCCGGCATGGCCTTCATGCAGACCTCCACCCATTTCTATGTGATGCGCTTCCTGCTGGGCGCGGCCGAAGCGGGCATGTTCCCCGGCATGCTGCTGTATCTCACCTACTGGGTGCCGCTGAACCGCCGCGCGCGTTTCAATGCGCTGTTCACCGCCTCGATTCCGCTGGCCGGCATGCTGGGCGGCCCGCTGTCGGGCTGGCTGATGCACACCTTCGAAGGCGTGGCCGGCATGAAGGGCTGGCAGTGGATGTTCATCGTCGAAGGTTTGCCGGCCTGCGCCCTGGGCCTGGTCGCGTACTTCTACCTGCAGGACGGTCCCGCCTCGGCAAAATGGCTGACGCCGGCGCAGAAAAACATCATCACGGAAGACCTGGCGAAAAGCGTCAGCGTCAAGAAAAACGGCGGTGAACACTCCTACATGGACGCCATCCGCGATCCGAAACTGTACTGGCTGTCCGGCATGGGCATCGCGGTGCTGGTCAGCACCGGCGGCGTGTTCTTCTGGCTGCCGACCATCATCCGCAAGTCCGGCATCGACAACGTGATGACCATCGGTATTCTGTCCGTGATTCCGTTCCTGATCGCCCTGATCGTGCAGTACCTGAACGCCCGCCATTCCGACCGCACCGGCGAACGCCGCTGGCACGTGGCCATCCCTGCCTTCTGCGCCGCCATCGGCTGGGCCAGCCTGCCTTCGGTACAGGGCAACGTGCCGCTGTCGCTGCTGATGCTGACCCTGGCCACGGCCGGCACGCTCGGTCTGACGGGACCATTCTGGACCCTGCCATCGTCCTTCCTGAGTGGCAAGGCGGCCGCCGGCGGCATCGCTTTGCTGAGCACCTTTGCCGGCCTGGGCAGCGTATTCAGCCCGATGCTGGTGGGCTGGCTGTCGTCCACCACCGGCAGCCTGGCGATGGGGCAGTACTACTTTGCCGCCCTGATGCTGTTCGGCGCCGTGACCCTGCTGATCGGCGTCAAGCCGGAAGCCCTGCTCAAGCCCGCTGCCACGAAATAATTCATCACCATCAAGCGAAGAAGATATGAGCGCATTACAAGCAACTGATTTGATCGGCGTGATCGGCGCCGGTGCCATGGGCAGCGGCATCGTCCAGGTGGCGCTGAACGCCGGCCACCACGTGGTGCTGCACGACGCGGCGCCGGCCGCGCTGGACCGCGGCATCGCCTCGATCGCCGACGCCTACCAGCGCCTGCAGGCCAAGGGCAAGATCGACGAGGCCACCCGCCTCGACCGCCTGGGCCGCCTGCAGCGCGGCGCCCACCTGGCCGACTTGTCGAAAGCGGCGCTGGTGATCGAAGCGATCGTGGAAAACATCGATATCAAGGCCAAGGTACTGGCCGAGGTCGAGGCGCTGCTGGCGCCGAACGCCATCATCGCCAGCAATACCTCGTCGCTGTCGGTCACCGCGATTGCGGCCCGGCTGCAGCGCCCGCAACAGGTGGCCGGCCTGCACTTCTTCAACCCCGCCCCGGTGCTGCCGCTGGTGGAAATTGTCAGTGGCAAGGTCACGGACCAAGCCGTGGCCGACACCCTGTTCGCCACCGCGCTGGCCTGGGGCAAGGTGCCGGTGCGCTGCGCCTCGACGCCGGGTTTTATCGTCAACCGCGTGGCCCGTCCGTTCTACGGCGAAGCGCTGCGCCTGCTGACCGAACGCGCAGCCGGCGTGGCGGCGATTGACGCCATCCTGCGCGGCAGCGGCGGCTTTCGCATGGGCGCCTTCGAACTGATGGACCTGATCGGCCACGACGTCAATTACGCGGTCACCCGCTCCGTCTACGACGCGCTGTACAGCGATGCGCGCTACACGCCGTCCCTGCTGCAAAAAGAGTTGGTCGACGCGGGCTGGCTGGGCAAGAAAACCGGCAGCGGTTTTTACCAGTATGGCGCTGACGCGCTCAACCCTGCCGCACCAATTGCCGCACCGGCCGCCGCACCGACCGCCATTGTGGTCGAGGGCGACCTCGGCGTGGCCGCGCCCCTGGCCGCGCTGGCGCAGGCGGCCGGCATCGCGGTCAGCTTCATCGCCGGCCCTGGCCTGCTGCGCATCGCCGGCCATGCCGTGGCCTTGAGCGATGGCCGCAGCGCCACCGCCCGCTTTGCCGCCGATGCCGAAGTGGCCGTGCTGTTCGACCTGGCGCTCGATTACGCCAAAGCGACCACCATTGCGATTGCTTGCGCCGATCAGGCGCCAGCCGGCGCGCTGCTTGCGGTCACCGGCTTTTTCCAGGCGCTGGGCAAGCAGGTGATCGCGATCGACGACGCACCCGGCATGGTGGTGATGCGCACGGTCGCCATGCTGGCCAATGAAGCGGCCGAGGTGGTCCAGCAAGGCATCGCCAGCGTGCAGGACACGGATCTGGCGATGGTCAATGGCGTCAATTATCCGCGCGGGCCGCTGGCCTGGGCCGACGCGATCGGCCCCGCCGTGATCCAGCGCGTGCTGGCCCACCTGGCGGCCACCTATGGCGAAGAACGCTACCGCAGTTCGCCCTTGCTGGCGCGCCGCGCACTGACCGGCCAGCCGTTTTACCGGGAGCAGGCGCAATGACTGATTTACCCACCATCGCACCCCGTCAGCTTTTCGATCGCGGCGCCTGGCGTGGCCGTCATCACCATAGCTCGCCCCGCGCGGCGCAATGCGCTGAACCTGGAAGTCAAACGCTTGTTGACCGGGTTCGTGCGGGAACTGGGCGCGGACGACAGCATCAAGGTGATCGTGCTGACCGGGGCCGGCAGCTATTTTGTGGCCGGCACCGATATCGATGAAATGCTGGACATGACGCCCACCAGCCATACCCTGAACGCCACCGATCAGGTGTTCACCACCCTGCGCCACAGCAGCAAACCGCTGATCGCGGCGGTCGAAGGCTATGCGCTGGGCGGTGGCTGCGAACTGGCGCTGGCCTGCGACCTGATCGTGGCCGCCGAGGGCGCGCGTTTCGGCCAGCCGGAAATCCGCGTCGGCATCATGCCCGGCGCCGGCGGCACGCAGCGGCTGTTGCGCACCATCGGCAAATACCAGGCGCTGCGCATGATGCTGACCGGCGAAGCGGTGACCGCCACGCAGGCGTTTGCGTGCGGGATGGTGTCGGAACTGTGCCCGGACGGCGAAGCATTGAGCCGCGCGCTGGCGCTGGCGGCGACGATTGCCGCCATGCCGCCGCTGGCCGTGCGCGCGATCCGCGAAGTGGTGCAGCAGGGCCAGGACGCGCCTTTGGAAAGCGCGCTGCTGTTGGAGCGCAAGGCTTTCCAGCTGCTGTTCGACACCGAGGACCAGCAGGAAGGGATGCGCGCCTTCCTGGAAAAACGGCCGCCAAGCTTCCAGGGAGCCTGAGCGGCAAAACGCTTATATATGTCAAAAAGCTGGTTCATCAACTGATTGGGTCATAATAACAACATTGTGATATTCCCTCAGAGAGAATTTGATGAAAGCAGCCCCATTACCCGGCACCGGCAGCGCAGCCGGCGCCATCGATTTCAGCCGCAGCGCGGCATCGCGCTACGTGCAGCTGGCCAGCCTGTTCCGGCGCCGCGTGGAGTCGGGACAGTGGCAGGTAGGACAGCAGATACCGACCGTCGATGAACTGGCGGCCGAGTGCCAGGTGGCCCGCGCCACGGTGCGCCAGGCGCTCGATTTGCTGGAAGAAGAAAAGCTGATCGCCCGCTACCGCGCCAAGGGCACGTTCGTGATCGGCAAGCCGCAGGAACAGTTCTGGTGCGAAGTGGCGTCGGACTGGTCGGGCCAGCTGATCGCGCCCGATGGCGTGACGATCGAGATTCTGACGCAGCGCGAGCGGCTGTCGCCCGCGCCGCCCGATCCGATGGTCGGCAGCATGGCGCCGTTCTACCAGCACTGGCGGCGGCGCCACTGGCGCAACGGCAAGCCGTATTACCTGGGTGACGTGTATATCGACGAGCGCCTGTGCGAGCGCATCGCGCCGGAGTCGTTCGAGACCAAGACCTCGATGCGCATCCTGCGCGAGTTGCCGGGACTGGAAATCGCCGAGGCGCACCAGACGCTGACGCTGGGTTCGGCCGATCCGGACCTGGCCGCGCTGCTGCAGCTGCCGCTGAACGCGCCGGTGGCCCATGTGGCCCGCTCGGCGGTCGACCGCGACGGCTGCCTGGTATTTGTCGGACAAGGAATTTACCGGGGCGACGTGGTGCGCCTCGACATTAAACTGAAGTGATGGTTGCGGCCATCGCTTTTCTACACTGAAAAGGAATGGCATGAAACTTCACTGGTCCCCAAGATCGCCGTTTGTCCGCAAGGTTACCGTCCTGCTCAAGGAAACCGGCCTGGAAGCGCGCGTGAATTACGTGCGCTCGGTGGCCGCCATGGCCACGCCGAACCCCGCCATCCTGGCCGACAATCCCTTGAGCCAGATCCCCACGCTGGTGCTCGACGACGGCCAGCCCCTGTACGACTCCCCTGTGATCTGCGAATACCTGGACGGCCTGCACGACGGCGCGCCGTTCTTCCCGCCGGCCGGCCCCACCCGCTGGCTGGCCCTGCGCCGCCAGGCGCTGGCCGACGGCATGCTGGCGGTGCTGCTGCTGTGGCGCCAGGAACGCATGAAGACCGCCGCGCAGCAGCTGCCCGAGTGGCTGGCCGCGTTCTCGCTGAAAATCAATGGCTCGCTGGACCGCCTGGAGTTGGAAGCGCAAGTGCTGGCGCAGGACGGTTTCGATATCGGCCACGTCAGCGTGGGCTGCATGCTGTCGTATATCGACTACCGTTTTCCGGACCTGGGCTGGCGCGCCACGCGCCCCCTGCTGGCCGCCTGGCACGCGCAATTTGAACAGCGCCCGTCGGTGATCGCCACCGCGCCCGACGACGCGCAAACCTGATTTCAACGGCCGGGCATTGATGCCCGCCGCTTTTCCCCCAATACAGGAGTTTTCCATGGCTGGTCCACTATCCCATATCAAAGTGCTCGATCTGAGCCGCATCCTGGCCGGCCCGTGGTCGGGCCAGGTCCTGGCCGATCTCGGCGCCGACGTGATCAAGGTCGAACGGCCGAAAGTCGGCGACGACACGCGCAGCTGGGGTCCGCCGTTCCTGAAAGACCAGGACGGCAACGAGACACGCGAATCGGGCTACTACCTGTCCGCCAACCGCGGCAAGCGCTCCGTCACGGTCGACTTGAATACCAGCGAAGGCCAGCAGATCGTGCGCGCGCTGGCGCTGCAATCGGACATCCTGCTGGAAAACTACAAGGTGGGCACGCTGGCCAAGTTCGGCCTCGATTACGCCAGCCTGAAAGAAATCAACCCGCGCCTGATCTACTGCTCCGTCACCGGCTTTGGCCAGGATGGACCGAAGGCCGACAACGCCGCCTACGACTTCATGATCCAGGCCATGGGCGGCCTGATGAGCGTGACGGGCGAGCGCGACGACCTGCCCGGCGGCGGCCCGCAAAAAGTGGGCGTGCCCATCGTCGACCTGATGACCGGCATGTACACCTCGGTGGCCGTGCTGGCCGCGCTGGCGCGCCGCAGCGAATCGGGCCTGGGCGACTATATCGACATCGGCATGCTCGACGTGATGGTCGGCTCGATCGCCAACCAGGGCATGAACTACCTGGTGTCGGGCAAGACGCCTAGGCGCACCGGCAACAAGCATCCGAATATCCAGCCGCAAGACGTGTTTGCGTGCGCCGACGGCCATATCGTGCTGGTGGTCGGCAATGACTCGCAGTTCGCCAAGTTCTGCCAGGTGGCCGGCTGCGAACCATGGGTCAGCGACGAACGCTACGCCAGCAACGGCGCGCGTGTGCGCAACCAGGCCACCCTGCTGCCGCAGATGGCCGAACTGTTCCTGCAAAAACCGATGCAAGAGTGGGTCGCCCTGCTCGACGCAGCGGGCGTGCCGTGCAGCCCGATCAACACCATCGCCCAGGTGCTGGAAGACGAACAAGTGAAACACCGCAAGATGCGCATCGACCTGCCGCACCCGACCGCCGGCACCGTGCCGCAGATCCGCAGCCCGATGCGCTTTACCCAGGCCGAACTGGTGTTCGAGCGCGCCGCGCCGCTGCTGGGCGAGCACACGGACGAAGTGCTGGCCGAACTCGGGTTTGACGGGCAGCGCATCGCGCAATGGAAAAACGACGGCGTAATCTGACGTCGCAGGCCAACACAAGGATCAAGAGTTATGACACGCATTTCCTTCCCTACCCCGGAGACCATGAACGCAGAACAGCTGCGGGTCTACCAGGACATTATCCAGGGCCCGCGCGCGCGCCTGGTCGGGCCGCTGCGCGCCGCCCTGCACAACCCTGAGCTGGCAGATCGATGGCAGAAAATGGGCGCCCTGCTGCGCTTTGGCACCAGCATCTCGCCGCGCGCCAGCGAGCTGGCGATCCTGGTCGCCGCGCGGCGCTGGAACAGCCAGCTCGAATGGCATATCCACGCCGCCGCCGCGCAGGACGCCGGCCTGCCGCAAGCCATTATCGACGCGCTGCTGGTGGCAGCATCTCCGCGCTTCGACGATATCAAGGATGGCGCCGTGTATGAATACGCGCGCCAGCTGCTGCAGCGCGGCGTAGTCGGCGAAGCGGCCTACCAGGAAGTGCTGGCGCTGTTCGGCGAAGCGGGGACGGTGGAACTGACGGCCATTATCGGCTACTACTCGATGGTGGCGATGACCTTGAACGCCCACCATATTCCACTGCCCGACATCGATACGCCGCTGCCCTTGCACCCCGTGAGTGGCAACGAAGATGGCGTGCTGACGGAGCTGCCGGAGGCGCAGGCATGAGCACACCATTCGACACCGTGACACCACGCATGCCAGCTGCCCCGCGCCAGCCTTTGCCGCCAGGCGCCTGCGACACGCACGCCCACGTCTTCGGCCCCTACGACCGGTTCCCGCTGGCCCATCCATCGAGCTACGCGCCGCCGCTGGCGCCAAGCTCCCTGCACCTGGCCATGCTCGATATGCTGGGCGCCGCGCGCGGCGTGCTGGTGCAGCCTGCGCCATATGGCAATGACGCAAAGCCGATGCTCGATGCGATTGCCGCCAGCGGCGGCCGGGTGCGCGGCATCGGCGTGGCGGGCAGCGATGCCACGCGCGAGCATTTGCAGCAGCTTTACGACGGCGGCATCCGCGGCCTGCGCTTCGTGGAAGTGCGCGACCCGCAGGGCCAGCCCTATATCGGCAGCGTCGGCGCCGACCAGCTGCTGGCGATGGCGCCGCAGATGAAAGCCATCGGCCTGCATGCGCAGCTGTGGGCGCCGCTCGACGATTACGCACGCTTGCTGCCGCCGCTGCTGGCCACCGGCGTGCCGCTGGTGCTCGACCATATGGCCTGCCTGAAGACCGAGCGCGGCGTCGATGATCCGGCGTTTCAATACGTGCTCAAGGCGCTGCAAGATGGCGCTGTCTGGATCAAGCTGTCAGTGTGCCGCGTCTCGAAACAGGCGCCCGATTACCTGGATCTGAAACCATTCCACGACGCCCTGGTGGCGGCCAATCCGCAGCGATTGCTGTGGGGCTCGGACTGGCCTTACGTGCGCATGGGCGAGCAGTCGCCGGACGCCGGCCAGCTGCTCGACCTGTTCCATGAATGGGTACCCGATGCGGCCACGCGCAACACCATCCTGGTCGACAATCCGGCCGCGCTGTACGGCTTCGACACCTAAACCAAGGAAACTGACATGTACAACATGGATAACTACACGCAGCTGAACGTGCGCATCGACGGCCATGTGGCCGTGCTGACCCTGGACAGCCCGCCGGTCAACGCCCTCACGCGCATCCTGAACGATGAGCTGACGCAGGCGCTCGACATCATCTCGGAAACGCCCGAGATCCGCGCCGTGGTGCTGACCGGCGCCGGCAAGGTGTTTTGCGCCGGCGCGGATTTGAAAGGCCGCGCGGAAAATATCAAGCATCCGGGCGACCTGATGGCCCACTCGCGCCGCACGCGCGAATGCTTTCACGCGATCCGCGAATGCACCAAACCCGTGATCGCCGCCATCAATGGCGCGGCGCTCGGCTCGGGCCTGGCGATGGTCGCCTCATCGGATATTTTGATCGCCTCCACCAAGGCCTCATTGGGCTTGCCGGAAGTGGACGTGGGCCTGCTGGGCGGCTGCCGCCACGCGATGCGGCTGTTCAGCCACTCGCGGCTGCGCCGCATGGCCTTGACGGGCTATCGCGTCGGCGGCGAAGAACTGTACCGCCTGGGCATCGTCGAGGAGTGCACCACGCCGGAAGAACTGCTGCCGGCCGCCCTGGCGCTGGCCGCCACCATCGCCGCCAAGAGCCCCGTCTCGACGCGCATGGGCAAGCACACGATGAATGTCATCGAAGACATGAGCTTGCGCGACGGGTATCGCTATGAGCAGGACATGACGGCGGCGATCGGCTTGACGGAAGACGCGAAAGAGGCGCAGGCGGCGTTCAGGGAAAAGCGCGCGCCGGTGTTTCAGGGACGGTGAAAAATACGCCGAAGCACGTAGATACTGTTATCCCCGTCAAGCGTTGTGCAAGGTCGGATCAAATATTTTTCCAGACCTGAGCACACCGAATG
>NZ_JAFCTQ010000047.1:0-38321 GCF_049896105.1 Janthinobacterium sp. PSPC3-1
GCTGGCTTTGAGCCTAAGGGCGGATACGGCATCCAGTTACCCGGTCTTGATATGCCTACCAAGAATTTTGACAGCGGCCGATGTTGTTCGCAACACCACCAACCGCATGAGAGGAATAATACAAGGTCGGATTAGCGCGGCGCAGCCGCGCGTAATCCGACACCACCGCCAGCTCCCATATCAAGAAATCCCCTCCCCCCGCCACACGATGGCCGTCCAGGTATTAGAATGCCTGCCTGGACAACCTGATAGCGGCCGCCCCGCGGCCGGCACCGACATGAGCACTGCCGCACCGATCTTCAACGACCCGTCCCACCTTGCCGGCGCCTTGCGCAACGATGGCTATGCCGTGCTGCGCCCGCAGGATGTGGCTGCCCTGGCCGGCTGCACCCTGCCGGAGCTGCGTGCGCTGGAACCGAGCTGGGACGACCTCGCGCTCGACAACTACCTGAAGGATGGCGGCCGCTACCGCCGCCGGCGCCACTCCTGCTTCGTGCAGGACGGCGGCACGCTGGCGCAAACGCCACACCGCGCGCACTGGCAGCCGGTTGAGTACAACGCTCTGCATGGCGGCATGCACCGCCTGTTCGAGCCGGTCGAGCCGGCGATTGCCGCGCAAGCGGCCTGGCGCCAGCTGATCGTGGCGCTGGGCGGCATCTGCTCGCAAGTGAAGGGCGCCCAACCGTGGTTCATCGAGGCGCACCAGTTCCGCATCGATACCACCGACGGCATCGGCCGCCCGACGCCGGAAGGCGCGCACCGCGACGGCGTCGATTTCGTCGCCGTGCTGCTGATTGGCCGCGAGTCGATCAAGGGCGGCGAGACGCGCATCTTCGAAGCGGATGGCCCCAACGGCAAGCGCTTTACCCTGACCGAGCCGTGGTCGCTGCTGCTGCTCGACGACGCGGCCGTCATCCACGAATCGACGCCGATCCAGCCCATCGGCACGGCCGGCCATCGCGACACGCTGGTGCTGACCTACCGGGCCGGGCAATTCCAGGGCGAAAACTAACAGACTGTCACAGCCTGCACGGACCACCGAAATAGTTACCCTGAAGTTACTTTTGACAGGGTAATTCCGATATAGTCATACGATGTCGATACTGCGCGCCGACCGTGCCCAGCATCCAAATACAATGAAATTCTAGGAGAGGTCCGTGGACTCCAATAACCAGATCAAGCCCGACGAAATCGAAATCCTGATCGTCGAAGACAGCCCGACCCAGGCCGAGCGCTTGCGCCGCCTGATCCAGTCACTGCACTACAACGCACGCGTGGCCGCCAACGGCCAGCTGGCCCTGGCCGCCATCCGCGAGCGCAAGCCGCACCTGGTGCTGTCCGATATCGTCATGCCGGAAATGAACGGCTACGACCTGTGCCGCGCCATCAAGGCCGACCCGACCCTGCGCGATATCCCGGTGATCCTGGTCACCTCGCTCAACGACCCGAAGGACATCATCCGCGGCATCGAGTGCGGCGCCGACAATTTCATCCGCAAGCCGTACGCGGAAGACTATCTGCTCAACCGCATCAGCCACATGCTGATGAACCAGAAACTGCGCAAGAACCAGAACGTCGAGATCGGCATCGCCCTGTACCTGGGCGACCAGAAGCATTTCATCAATGCCGAGCGCCAGCAGATCCTCGACCTCCTGATCTCGACCTACGAACAGGCGGTGCAGGTCAATGGCGAGCTGCAGGCGCGCGAGCGCCAGGTGATCGAACTGAACATGCGCCTGGCCCACCACGCGGCCGAGCTGGAAACCACCAACCGCGAAATCGCCCTGAAGAACCTGGAGCTGGCCGAAGCGAGCCGCATGAAGTCGGCCTTTATCGCCAATATGTCGCACGAGCTGCGCACGCCGCTGAACGCCATCATTGGTTTTACCGGCGCGTTGCTGATGAAACTGCCTGGCCCGCTGACGGCCGACCAGGACAAGCAGCTGACCACCATCCGCGCCAGCGCGCGCCATCTGCTGTCGCTGATCAACGACATCCTCGACGTGGCCAAGATCGAGGCGGGCAAGCTGACCCTGTCGATCGAGCCGGTGTCCTGCCACGACCTGATCGCCGAAGTGGCCGAAACCTTGCGTCCGCTGGCCCAGCAAAAGGGCCTGCTGCTGGAAGTGGACGCGGGCAAGCAAAAGGTGGTGATCGACACCGACCGCCGCGCGCTGACGCAGATCCTGATCAACCTGCTCAACAACGCCATCAAGTTCACGGAACAGGGCAGCGTGCGCATCAGCCTGGCCCAGCGCGAGGAAGACGGCGCACTCGTGACCGAAATGAGCATTACCGACAGCGGCGCCGGTATCAAGGAAGAAGACCAGGCCAAGCTGTTCCAGGCCTTCTCGCAGCTCGATTCGACCTCCACCCGCCACGTGGAGGGCGCGGGCCTGGGCCTGTACCTGTGCCAGAACCTGGCCAACGCCATCGGCGGCGCCCTGTTCTTCAACAGCGACTACGGACAAGGGAGCACTTTTACACTGGCCCTGCGCAGCTGATGACGGCTATGTGTGCAACGCAATACAAGCGTTTGGATAACATGATCAAACCGTCACCGTAGTTCTACGGTATTGCACTGCACCATTTTTAGCGCTATAGTGTACTTGTCTCCTCCAAGTCGTTCTCCGAACATTTGGATTCAGCCCGCGATTCAACCCGCGGGCTTTTTTTTGCCTGGAATTTCGTAAGTGAATCAAACGATTAAGTTATATCATTTGTTTTAGTTATGTGATTTAATTCCAGGCATGAAAAAACCTTCACACCCGCCGGCACCGCCAGCCACTGCCAGCGACGAGCCGGCGTGCCAGCCTGGCTGGCGCAATCTGTTCGGCCACTGCGTGGCGCGCAAGCCGCGCTCCGATGGCGAACAGTCGCGCGAGCGGCTGCTGCGCAGCGCCATCCGCCTGTTTGCCGAACAAGGCTATGCCCGAACCTCCACGCGCGAGCTGGCGCAGGCGGCCGGCGCCAATGCGGCCGCCATCAGTTATTATTTTGGCGACAAGGCCGGCCTGTACCGCGCCGCCTTTGCCGAGCAGTCGAGCGACCCGCACAGCAATATCGCGCTGTTCGACCAGCCTCACTTCACCTTGCGCCAGAGCTTGCAGGGCTTCTATGCGCAGATGCTCGCGCCGATGCAGCAGGGCGACATGGCGCGCGACGCCATGCGCCTGTGGTGCCGCGAAATGCTCGAGCCCACCGGCTTGTGGGCGCGCGAGATCGACCAGAATATCCGCCCCGAACACGAAGCGTTTACGCGCGTGCTGGCGCGCCATTTGGGCGCCGAAGCCGACAGCGACGACATGCACCGGCTGGCCTTTTCGATCGCCTCGCTGGCACTGCAGCATATGGTGGGCGCCGAAGTGATCCAGACGCTGCGCCCGCAGCTGATGGCCACGCCGCAGGCCGCCGAGACCTGGCTGGGGCGCATGGTCGACTATGCGCTGGCGATGGCCGAAGTCGAGCGCGCCCGCCTGCATCCCATCCCCTCCGATTTATCCATCGATACCGCAAAAGGACCAGCATGAGGAAGTCTGAATACGCCCTGGCCGCCAGCATGCTGCTGGCGCTGGCAGGTTGCGCCGTGCAGGGGCCGCCACGCAGCGTGGCGGCGCCCGCTCCCGCCAACTGGATCGCCCCGCTGCCGCACAACGGCAATGTGGTCGACCTGGCCAGCTGGTGGCAGCAGCAGGGCGACGCCCTGCTGGTCGAACTGATCACCGACGCCCAGCAGGTGAGCCCGACGATTGCCACGGCCCGCACCCGCATCGTGCAGTCGCGCGCCGACCGCGTCGCCAGCGGCGCGGCGCTGGGTCCCGTGCTGGACGCCACCGGCAGCGTGGTGCGCACCAGCCAGCAGTCAGCCCAGCCGGGCGGCACCACCTCGCAGGCGGCGCTGCAGGCGTCATGGGAAATCGACGTGTTCGGCGCCAACCGCGCCACGCGCGACGCCGCCTCAGCGCGTCTGGACAGCGCGCAAGCCGGCTGGCACGACGCGCGCGTATCGGTGGCGGCCGAAGTGGCGAACCAGTACTACAGCCTGCGCGCCTGCCGCCAGCTGCAAAGCGTGGCCGAACAGGATGCCGCCTCGCGCAGCGATTCGGCACGCCTGACGCAATTGAGCGCCGACGCCGGCTTCCAGGCGCCGGCCAATGCCGCCCTGGCAAGGGCCAGCGCCGCCGAAGGCGCCAGCCGCGCCATCGAACAGCGCGCCGCCTGCGACGTGGGCGTGCAGGCGCTGGTGGCCCTGTCAGCCATGCCGGAAGAGACCTTGCGCACCAGGCTGGCCGCCGCGCCGCTGGTCACCCCCGCCCCGCTGGCCATCGGCAATTTGCCGGCACAAACCCTGGCCCAGCGGCCCGACATCTTCAGCGCCGAGCGCGAAGTGGCGGCCGCCAGCTTTGAAGTCAGTGGCGCAAAAGCCCAGCGCTACCCGCGTCTGAGCCTGGCCGGATCGATTGGCAAGGGCAATATCCGCGCCGGCGGCGAAAGCATCACCGGCAGCACCTGGAGCATCGGCCCGCTGGCCGTCAGCCTGCCGATCTTCGACGGCGGGCGCCGCCGCGCCCAGGTCGACGCGGCCGTGGCGCGCTATGACGAAGCCGTGGTCAAGTATCGCGCCGGCGTGCGCCAGGCCGTGCGCGAAGTGGAGGAAGCGCTGCTGAACCTGCAAAGCACGGACGCGCGCAGCAGCCACGCGCAGACGGCTTTGGCCGGCTACCGCGTCTCGTTCGTGGCGACCGAAGATCGCTACAAGAACGGCCTGGCCAGCCTGATCGAACTGGAGGACGCGCGCCGCACGCGTCTGGCCGCCGAAAACACCGTGGTCACGCTGCAGCGCGACCGCAGCAGCGCCTGGGTGGCGCTGTACCGCGCCGCCGGCGGCGGCTGGAACGCCAGCCAGTACGCCACGCAGAACACCACCGCACCCTGATATTGCGCCCCCCTTTTGACGGACCAGAACATGAAAACACTGACATTCAAACCGATTACCGTGGCCATCGCGGCCTGTTGCGTGCTGGCCGGCGCCGGCGTGGCGCTGTACGCCCCCTCCTCCACCGCCGCCGATGAAAAAGACAAGAACGCCGTGCAAAAGCCGGCCCTGACCGTCACCACGGCCAGGCCGCAAACGAGCAGGCTGCCGATCAAGCTGTCCGCCAACGGCAACGTCGCCGCCTGGCAGGAAGCCATTATCGGCAGCGAGTCGAACGGCCTGCGCCTGACGGACGTGCGCGTCAACGTGGGCGACGTGGTGCGCGCCGGCCAGGTGCTGGCCGTGTTTTCGAACGACACCGTCAACGCCGACGTGGCGCAGACCAGGGCGGCAGTGCTGGAAGCGGAAGCGAATGCCGCCGAAGCGTCGGCCAACGCCGCCCGCGCCCGCTCGCTGCAAACCACGGGCGCCATCAGCGCCCAGCAGATCAGCCAGTACCTGACGGCCGAACAGACGGCCAATGCCCGCATCGCATCAAGCAAGGCGCAGCTGGCGGCGCAGCAACTGCGCCTGAAATACACGCAGGTGCTCGCGCCCGACAGCGGCGTGATCTCGTCGCGCTCGGCCACCGTCGGCTCGGTGGTGGCCGCCGGCACGGAACTGTTCCGCATGATCCGCCAGGGCCGCCTGGAATGGCGCGCCGAAGTCACGGCCGCCGAACTGCTCAATCTGAAACCGGGGACTTTGGCCGAAGTGAAGGCGGCCAATGGCAGCGTATTGACCGGCAAGGTGCGCATGATCGCGCCGACGGTCGATCCGCAGACGCGCTCGGCGCTGGTGTATGTGGACCTGCCGGCAAGCAGCCAAGGCAATGCGCCGTTCAAGGCCGGCATGTATGCCAGCGGCGCGTTTGAACTGGGCACTTCGGGCGCGCTGACCGTGCCGCAGCAGGCGATCGCCGTGCGCGACGGCTTCAGCTATGTATTCCGCCTGAACCGCGACCAGCGCGTCAGCCAGATCAAGATACAGCCAGGCCGCCGCCTGGCCGACAGCATCGAGATCGTCTCGGGCATCACGGCCGACACCACCATCGTCGTCAATGGCGCCGGCTTCCTCAATGATGGTGACCTGGTGCGCAATGTTGTACAGCCGGTTCCGGCATCTGCGAAGAAATAAGGAAAATCATGAATTTTTCCTCCCTGTCGATCAAGAATCCGATCCCGGCCATCATGCTGTTCGCGCTGCTGACCCTGGCCGGGCTGCTGGCCTATAAAGCCAATCCGGTGCAGGATTTCCCGGATATCGAACTGCCCATCGTCACCGTCAGCGCCTCGCTGCCGGGCGCCGCGCCGGCCCAGCTGGAAACCGAAGTGGCGCGCAAGATCGAAGACTCGGTCGCCACCCTGCAAGGCGTCAAGAACATCTATACCAAGGTGCTCGACGGCGTGGCCACGGTGACCGTCGAATTCATCCTGGAAAAGCAGATCGCCGAAGCCGTCAACGACGTGCGCGATGCGGTGGCGCGCGTCAAGGCCGACATGCCGGCCGAACTGCGCGACCCGACCGTCACGAAGGCCTCGACGGCCGGCCGGGTGGTGCTGACCTTTATCGCCTCGCCCAAGGCCGGCGTCGACAATCCGCTCGATGCGCCCGACCTGTCCTGGTATGTCGACAACACGGTCGCCAAGCGCTTGCTGACGGTACCCGGCGTGGGCGCCGTCACGCGCCTGGGCGGCGTGTACCGCGAAATCCAGGTGGAGCTCGACGACGCCCGCATGGCGGCCCTGAAAGTCTCCGCGCTGGACGTGTCGCGCCAGCTGCGCCTGGTGCAGCGCGAGGCGCCCGGTGGACGCGGCGATGTCAGCGGCGCCGAGCAGTCGGTGCGCACCATCGCCACCGTGAAAACGGCCGAAGAACTGTCGCGCGTCGACATTCCGCTGCCGGACGGGCGCCATGTGCGCCTCGACCAGGTGGCCAACGTGCGCGACACCATCGCAGAACCGCGCGCGCTGGCCGAGCAGGATGGCAAGCGGGTGGTGGCATTCGAAGTGTTCCGCACCAAGGGCGCCAGCGAAGTGGCGGTGGCCAATGGCGCGCGCGCAGCGGTGGCCGACCTGCAGAAGGAAAACCCCAGCATCGTGATCCAGCAGTCGATCGACAACGCCTTCCCGGTCGAGGAAAACTTCGACGGCTCGATGGAGCTGCTGTATGAAGGCGCCCTGCTGGCCGTGCTGGTGGTGTGGTGGTTCCTGCGCGACTGGCGCGCCACCCTGGTGGCCGCGGCCGCCCTGCCGCTGTCGGTGATGCCGGCGTTCCTCGGCATCTACTGGTTCGGCTATACGCTCAATACGGTGACACTGTTGTCGCTGGCGCTGGTGGTCGGCGTGCTGGTCGACGACGCCATCGTGGAAATCGAAAACATCTCGCGCCATCTGCGCATGGGCAAATCGCCGATGGAGGCGGCGATGGAAGCGGCCGATGAAATCGGCATGGCGGTGATCGCCACCACCTTTGCGCTGGTGGCCGTGTTCCTGCCGACGGCCTTCATGAGCGGTATTCCCGGCCTGTTCTTCAAGCAGTTCGGCTGGACCGCCGTGCTGGCGGTGCTGGCCTCGCTGGTGGTGGCGCGGCTGCTGACGCCGATGATGGCGGCGTACATTTTGAAGCCGCTGGCGCACAAGGAAGAACAGGACGGCTGGCTGATGACGCGCTACCTCAATACCATGCGCTGGTGCCTGAATCATCGCGGCATCACGGCGCTCGCCTCGATGGTGTTCTTTGCCGGCTCGATCGCGCTGGTGCCGCTGCTGCCGACCGGCTTCGTGCCGGCCGCCGACCGCGCGCAGACGCAGATCAACCTGGAACTGCCGCCCGGCTCCACCCTGGCCGAAACCCGGGCCGTGGCGGCCCAGGCGCGCAACGCGGCCATGCAGGTGCCCGGCATCAAGGGCGTGTTCAGTTCCATCGGTGGCGGCTCCAGCGGCGACGCGTTCGCGCCGGGCGCCGCGGCCGAAGCGCGCCGCGCCGTGCTGACATTGACCACTGTGCACCGCACCGACCGCAAGGAATCGATGGCCGGGCTGGAGTCGCAGTTGCGCGGCAAGCTCGATAATATTCCCGGCGCGCGCTTTACGGTGGGGCCACCCGACACCGGCGTCAAGATGCAGCTGGTGCTGCGTTCGGAAGACCCGGTCGCGCTGATGGCGGCCGCGCAAAAAGTCGAGCGCGAACTGCGCGGCCTGCACGGCATCGGCAATGTGAACTCCAGCGCCTCGCTGGTGCGCCCGGAAATCATCGTGCGGCCCGACTTTGCCAAGGCGGCGGACCTGGGCGTGACCGCGGCATCGATCGGCGAAACGGTGCGCGTGGCCACGGCCGGCGACTACGACACCGATTTGACGAAGATGAACCTGCCCGAACGCCAGGTGCCGATCCGCGTCAAGCTGCCCAACAGCGTGCGCGCCGACCTGGCCGCCATCGAACGCCTGACCGTGCCCGGCAAGAATGGCCCGGTGCGGCTGGCGAACGTGGCCACGGTGACCATGGAAAGCGGCCCGGCCCAGATCGACCGCCTGAACCGCAGCCGCAACGTGACCCTGGACGTGGAACTCGGTTCGCGCACGCTCGGTGAGCTGAACGAGGAAGCGCGCGCGCTGCCGTCGATGAAGAACCTGCCCGCGTCCGTGAAGATCGCCGAACTGGGAGACGCGCAGGAGATGGCGTCCCTGTTCGCCAGCTTCGGCCTGGCCATGCTGATCGGCGTGCTGTGCATCTATTGCGTGCTGGTGCTGCTGTTCAAGGACTTCATGCAGCCGGTGACGATTTTGGCGGCGCTGCCGCTGTCGATCGGCGGCGCCTTCGTGGCCTTGCTCATCACCGGCAGCGCGCTGTCGATGCCGTCGATGATCGGCCTGATCATGCTGATGGGGATCGTCACCAAGAACTCGATCCTGCTGGTCGACTATGCGATCCTGGCGCGCGAGGCGGGCATGGACCGTTTCGACGCCCTGGTCGACGCCTGCCACAAGCGTAGCCGGCCGATCCTGATGACGACGATCGCCATGGGCGCCGGCATGATGCCGCTGGCGCTGGGCTGGGGCGCCGACCCCAGTTTCCGTTCGCCGATGGCGATCACGGTGATCGGCGGCCTGATCACCTCGACGCTTTTGAGTCTGCTGGTGGTGCCGGCCGTGTTCACCTATATCGACGACCTGGAACATTTGCTCAAGCGTGTCAGGGACAAGCTGCGCCGCCACCCGGCGCCAGCGATGGAAGGCAAGGTGGCGCTCGACAAGCACTGATCGACACCACGCAAGTCAAGCAAAGCGATGGCCAGGCCCCGAGCCTGCGCCATCGCTTTTGTCTATCTGGCATACTGCGCCCATTGACCATTACGCAATCGGCACTTTCATGAACCACTCCATTCCACTGGCCCTGCTTCTCGGCTGCTCCCTGCTCGGCGCCTGCTCGGACAAGGCCGCCCCCGTTCCCGCACAGGCAAGCGCCATCACCCCGCCAGCGCCCGCCGTGCCGCAAGCGGCGACGGAAACCGCGCCTGCCGCCGACGGACCGGTCGCCGCAAAAAACGACGAGATGAAAACGCCTGAAGCGCGCGCGCGCGACAGCAAACTGGAAGCGGCCATGATGCTGGCCATCTTCGGCAAGAACTACCGTCCCGACAGCGACGATGCGCTGGCCGACCTGCCGGACCCGGACAGCAAGGAAGCCAAGGCCGACAAGCTCAGTTACGTGGTCAGCGCCGTCAGCCACAAGCTGCTGCCCGATGGCCGCGCCATCCTGGTCGCCAACGCGGAAACGGCCAACACGGAAGGCACGGCCGAATCGGCCCACGCCTCGCCCGGCCTGCTCAATGTGTTCTACCTGGCGCCCAAGGGCAAGCCCGGCGACGAGTCCTGGCAAGTGGTGACGCGGCTGGAAAATATCGCCACCCTCGGTTCTTCCGGGCAGCTGGGCGAAGTGCACTGGGTGATGCTGGGCGCCGGCAAGCAGGGCCTGGCGATCCGTCACGGCTACACGGGCCAGGGCTACACGATCACGCAACTGGCGCTGTTCGAGATAGGCGCCGACAAGGTTACCGAACTCGATGGCGGCATCGACCTGCACTCCGACAATGAAGGCGCCTGCGGCCCCGAGACGGACAACTGCTGGCTGGTCGACGGCAACTGGCACTTCGCGGCCGCGCGCGATGGCGGCGCCTACGACGACCTGCTGATCGACTTCACGGGCGCCTCACGCAAGATCAAGCCCGGCGTGCAGGTGAAAGAAGACCAGGAGCCGCCGCGCCTGGTCACCCAGATCAACGGGCGGGCGCGCTATGCGTTCGATGGCAAGAAGTACAAGCTGGTCGAGGGAAAAAATATCGTGCCGGAGGTGTAAGCAATTACCCCCAACAATGGTGTCGGGTTACGGCCGTTGGCCTGACCCGACCTACGATCGTCCGACCTACGCCACGACAACATATTACTTCCGTGCGGCATCGAGCCGCGCCAGCAGCGGCGCATACATCTCGCGCGTATGGCGGTTCCAGCGCTGCATGGCGCTGTCGATGTCCTGGCACAGGCGCTCCGACAGGAGCGTGTCGCCCTGGCCCAGCGCCCAGATGGCGTATTCGGCGCGCGCTTCGAAGCTGCCGTGACGGGTCAGGGCGTCGTCGAATTGCGCCTTTGCTTCCGCCTGTCGCCCGCTTTGCGCCAGCGCGCGCGCCGTCAGCAAGGACACGATCTCGGGACGAAAATGGATGTCGCTGCGGCGGATGAATTCCAGATGCGTCAACGCTTCCGCACCGCGCTCGCATTCCAGGTAGGCGCGCGCGGCGCCCATGCGAATTTCCAGGTCCGACGCAAACGCGCCCTGCAGGCAAGCCTCGTAGGTGCCGGCGGCGGCCTGCGGGTCGCCCGCTTCCAGCTGCGCACTGGCCAGGCGCATCTGGTTTTGCGCGGTCGGCGTGTAGTCGTAGGCGGCGCGCGCTTCGCGCAGTTCGCGGTTCGGGTCCAGCACCTGCACCGCCACGGACGCGACCTTGCGCGCCCCTTGCGGCAGGCGCGAATTGGGCAGGTAGATGGCGAAGAAATACACCACGCTGCCCAGCAGCGGGAAGATGAACAGTATTAGCAGCCAGTACAGCGGCTGCCCGTTGCGCACCGCATGCACCGCAAAAAACAAGGCGACCAGAATATGCAAGCCTACGCCAAAAATCTCCATGCCCTTCTTTCTCCATTCATGTTCATGATGGCCGATGTTACACCGGCCAGTCGCCTCTCGCCATACGCGCAGACTTAAGGCGCCGGCCGCCAGCCGCCGCCCATGGCGCGGTATAAATCCACCGAGGCGACCAGGATGCGCGTCTTCAGTTGCAGCAAGCCCACGTCGGCGCTGTACAGGCTGCGCTGGGCGTCCAGTTCTTCCAGGTAGGAGGCATAGCCGTTGCGGTAGCGGTTGTGGGCGATGCGCAGCGTTTCGGCCGAGGTGGCGCGGCGCGCGTCGTTTTCCACCGCCTGCTGGCGCAGGCGGTAGATGGCGCCCAGGCTGTTCTCGGTTTCGGCAAACGCATTCCTCACCACGTTTTCATAAGTGTAGGCCAGCTGGTCGCGCTGGGCGCCGGCGGCATCGGTCTGCGCCTGCACCCGGCCGCCGTCGAACAGCGGGCCGGCCGCCAGCGCCGTCAGGCGCCACAACGCCGTGGGCGCATGCAAAAAGTCGGTCAGGGTGGTGGCCTGGCCGCCGCCGGTGGCCGTCAGCTTGAAGGACGGCAGCAGCTGGTCGCGCGTGGCGGCCAGGCTGGCGTTGGCGGCCGCCAGGTTATGCTCGGCGCGCGCGATGTCCGGGCGGCGGCGCAGCAGCTCCGACGGCAGGCCGGCCGGCACCAAAGGCGGCGTCAACGCCTGCAACGGCAGGCCGCGCGCAATCGGACCCGGATTGCCGCCGATCAGCAGCGCCAGGGCGTTTTCCTGTTCGAAGATCTGGCGCTGCAGCTGCGGCACCAGTTCGGCCGCCGCATGGTATTCCGATTGTGCCTGCTGCCATTCCAGCTGCGAGCTGTAGCCCACTTCGTACTGCTTGCGGGCCAGCTCGCGCGACTGCACGCGCAGCTCCAGGGTCGCTTGCGTCAGCGCCAGCTGGGCGTCCAGGCCACGCAAATTCAGGTAGGCCGTGGCCACGCTGGCGGCGATCGACAGGGCCGCCGCATCGAGGCTGGCCTGCTCGGCGCGAAAGCTCTCGCCGGCCGCGTCGCTCAGTTTGCCGAGCCGCCCCCATACATCGATCTCATAGCTGGCCTGCAGCTCGGCCTGGAACACATTCGTCACATACGGCACGCCGTTCGAGGCCAGGGTGCGGGTGCGCGTCGGCGAGCCGTCGAACGACAGCGTGGGCGCGTGGTTGGCGCCGGCCTGCGCCAGGCGCGCACGGTATTCCTCGACGCGGGCGCGCGCCACGCGCAGGTCGCCATTATGGGTCAGCGCCGTGGCCACCAGATTGCTCAGTACCGGGTCGCCAAAAGCCTGCCACCACAGCTGCTCGACCTGGGCGCCGCCCACGCCGGCGGCCTGCGCGCGCCAGCCGGACGGCAGTTGCAGGCTGGACGCGGGCTGCTGGGGCGCCTTGGCGGCGCAGCCGGCCAGCGCCAGGGCCAGTGCCGCGACGATCAACAATGGACGATGCTTCATGGCTTGGCCTTCTTCGGCGGCGGTGGCGGCGCCGGGCTTTCCGCCGAATCATTTAGCACGGCCGAGGTATCGACGCTGACCACCACCGACATGCCCGGCACCAGCCGGCGCGCATTCACCTGGCCCGCGTCGATGCGGATGCGCACGGGAATGCGCTGGGCAATCTTGAGGTAGTTGCCGGTGGCGTTATCGGCCGGCAGCACGGAAAACTCGGAACCGGTGGCCGGCGAGATGCGCTCGACCTGGCCGGTCAGCACGGCGCCATCGAGCGCGTCGACGTGGAACGTGGCGCTCTGCCCTTCCTGCACGCCGTTCATTTGCGTTTCCTTGAAGTTGGCGATCACCCACAGCTGGCGCGGTACCACGGCCATCAGCTGCGAGCCGGAATTGACGAAAGCGCCCTGGCGTACCGTCACCTGGCCCAGCTGGCCATCGGACGGCGCGATGATGCGCGTGTTGTCGAGATCGATCTTCGCCGCCTTGACGGCCGCTTCGGCATTGGCTACCGCGGCAGCCAGCGCCTGCTTGTTGACCACCACCGACTGCACGCTTTGCTGTGCAATATCGACATTGGCCCTGGCCTGCGCCAGCGCCGCCGCCATCTGCGCCTGGGTCGCGCGCGACTGGTCGAATTCGCGCTGCGACAGCGAGCCGTCGGCCACCAGTTGCTCGACGCGATTGAGGTCGGCGGCCGATTTCCTTGCCTGCGCTTCGGCGTTGGCCAGCGCGGCGCGGCTGACCGCGATGCCGGCCTCGGAACTGGCGCGCTGCTGCGCCCAGTTCGACAGCGCCGCCTCCTGCGCGGCCAGCTGGGCCAGCGCCTGCTCGTGGCGCTGCTGGTAAATGCGGTCGTCGATGCGCACCAGCAGCTGGCCCGCCTTCACATCCATGAAATCCTGTACATTGACTTCCACCACATAGCCGGACAGCTGCGTGCCGATCACCGTCACCTGGCCGCGCACGGTGGCGTTTTCGGTGGTCACGATGGGGCTGGTAAACGGCGGCAAGCGCCAGGCGTACAGCACGATCAGCACGCCCACCACGGCGACAAAGGCAAAGGCGATGGTCGACAGCCACTGCAAGCGGCGTTCAGGCTGCGGCGCGGTGGCCGGAGCGGCTGGAGCGGGCGTGGCCGCTGGCGCAGGGGCAGGCGTCGATACGGGCGGCGGATTCTTATTTTCTGTCATTGCTCGGTTCCGAATTGGTAATGGGGACGATGGACATGGCGGTCTGCGCGTCGCGCACGGGGCCGACCAGGCGCCACGCGCCGCTGGTGATGGTGGTCCAGCACTGGCTGATCAACATCCACAGCAAGGTCACGATGGCCACCACGGCGATCATCAAAAAGACATCGTTATAGGCCAGCACATTGGCTTCGCGCGTGGCGGCCGCGCCCAGGCGCGCCACGCCGGCGGCGCTGCGCAGCACCGGGTCGGTCAGCACGCTGCCATAGGCGTTGGCGCCCGACTGCACGCGCGCGGCCACGTTGGGGTCGAGCATGGTCAGGTGCTCGACCAGGTAGCTGGAATGGTATTTTTCGCGCGCCGTCTGGATGGTGCCGACGATGGCCGACCCCAGCAGGCCACCGATATTCTGCGTCATGGTAAACATCACCGAAAAGCTGACCAGGTTGCGCGGCTCGGCGATCACGGCGCCCATGCCGGCTACCATGGTGGGGCCGAGAAAATAAGTGCCGCCAAACGCCAGCAGGAACTGGCTCACGTACATGTTGACCGGGCGCGTCTGGCTGGTGGCATGCGCGTCGATCAGCGCGCCGGCCGCGATCAGCAGCAGCGCGAACATCAGCGAGCGGTGGATGGTGGCCGGGTTGATGGTGATGGCGCTGACCAGCAAACCGGCCACGCTGCCCAGCAACACCACCACGAACAGGTTCTGCATCTGGTCGGTATTGAGGCCCAGCGCCTGCAAAAAGCCCACCGCGCCGGTCGACTCGGACAGCACGATGCGAAACAGCAGCACGGATAAAAACAGCTTGGCGATCTTGCCGGTCGATAGCCAGCGCGTATTGAGCAGCGGGCGCGTGCGGTTATGCTCGATCGCCAGCGCCGCCGTGATCAGCACGATGGACGCGGCCAGGCACACACCCACCCATTCGGACTCCATCCACCATGCCGTACGGCCCTGCGCCAGCACCGCGCACAGCAGCGCCACGCCCGGTGCAAATAAAATAAAGGTGAGGAAGTCGAGCGGCTCGAAGGTCTGCATGCGGTCGCCCGGCGGCAGTTTCAGGGCCAGCACGCAGCCCAGCGCCAGCAGGCACAGGCCCAGCTCGAACAGATACAGGCCGTGCCACTCGCCCAGTTCCAGCAGTTCGGAGGTAAAGATGCGCGCCAGCGGCAGCGCCAGCTGGGCAAAACCGAGGCCCAGCACCACGCCTTTGAGCCGGTGTTTGGCGGGAAAAGCCTGCAAGGTGTAATACAGGCCCAGCACGCCCAGCGCGCCGCCCACCATGCCATGCGCGGCGCGCACGGCGATCGCCGACGACAGGGTGTTCGCATACAAATGGGCAAAGGTGACCAGCGCATACAGGATCAAAAATGCTTCCGTAAACAGGCGCAGGCCGAACTGCTGGCGAAATTTCACCAGCAGCAGATTCATGGACACAATCGTCATCACGTAAGCAGCCGGCAACCACTGCATCTGGTAGGCGTAGGCGCCCAGCGAGCCTTGCAGGTTGAGGATATTGGCCGTCACCAGGCCATTGCCCAGGCCGCCCGTCAGCGCCACGATCAGGCCGACGATAAAGTACGCGACGCGCTTCGGCGTCGAGTGCTCGGGCGTCGATGGCGAACCGGGCAAGTTCGGGCGTTCTCCCGGATTCCAGGTTCTTGGTGTGTACTTGTCCATGCGGCTGTCGTGATCGTGTTTGCTGGTGCGGTTCATTCGTGCCTGAAGGCACCAACCGCTACAGTCAGCAGCATATCACCGCGGGGAATTTTTATTGTTTATGTTGCAGAAAGATGGAAAGGCGTGCGGATTGCTGAGTAAAACTATGACGCGGCGAAGAACCAGGGTCAGGCGGGGACGCCGAGTCTCGTCGGGGGAATGCCTCCCAGTGGGAGGCATTCCGATTCCGAAGGAACTGACCCTGGCTTTACGCTAACTAATTACACGCGTGGCGGGTCCGTCTCGCGCGCATACGCACGCTGGCCAGCCAGCGCTTTCTTGAACGCCGCCACCGCCTTGGCATCGCCTGCGGCGGCGATGACGAGGGCCGGATCGGCACTGCCGTCCGGCAAGGTCAACGGCACGCCGGCCTTGTCGAGCAGGGTCTTGCCGGCGTCGATCACCAGCAGCGGCTTGCAGTGGCGGTATTGCAGGCGCACGAAGTCGAGCGCGTTGGCGTCCAGGCTCAGTTGCTGGGCCGCCGCTTCGCCATCGGGGATGACGACGCCGTCGAACAGCACCGCCGGCGCCGTTTCCAAAGTTACCTCGACGGCCAGCGGCGCGCCGGCCTTGGTATCGACCTGGCCCAGGGCGCTGCCCACCAGGCGCGGCACGGCGCCGTCCGCCAGCAGCGAGGCGTAGATGGCGCGCACCTGCGCCGCGTCGCTGCCCGGCCCCACCAGGATGGCCACGCGTTTGGTGTGGATGCCGGTCTTGCCAAGACGGAAGGTCAGCGACAAGGACGGCGCCGGCGCATAGTCCGGAATCGGCACCAGGTCCAGGGTCGGCATGGCCGGCGGCAAGGCCAGGCCAAGGCCATCGGCCACCTTCTGCGCCAGCGTTTCATCGACATTGCGCAGCATGGAGACGATGCGCTTGCGGATGGCCACGGTCTGCACCTTGCTCAGCTCGAAGCGGAAGGCGTTGGCGATATGGTCCTGCTCGGGCGGCGTCTGGCTGATGAAGAACAGGCGCGCCTGGCCATAATGCTCGGCAAATTTCTCGGGCTTGCCGCGCACCTTGTCGCCTTCGGTCGGCTGCGGAAAACTGTTGAAGCCGCGGCTGCCGGCCTGGTACGGCGCGCCGCCGGCCAGCGAGTTCGGCTCGTAGGCCACGCGGCCACGGTTGATGGCCTGGCGGTGGATGCCGTCGCGCTGGTTGTTATGCACGGGGGCAATTGCCGAGTTGATCGGGATCTCATGGAAATTGGCGCCACCGAGGCGGCTGATCTGCGTGTCCACATAGGAATGGATACGCCCTTGCAGCAGCGGATCGTTACTGAAATCGATGCCGGGCACGATGTGCGCGGTACAGAAAGCCACCTGCTCGGTTTCGGCAAAGAAATTGTCCGGGTTACGGTTGAGCACCATCTTGCCGACCGGCGTCAATGGGATCATTTCCTCGGGAATCAGCTTGGTCGGGTCCAGCACGTCGAATTCGAACGCTTCGGCCTGCTCTTCCGTGAAGACCTGGAATGCCAGTTCCCACTCGGGATATTCGCCGCATTCGATGGCTTCCCACAGGTCGCGGCGGTGGAAATCGGAGTCGGCGCCACTGATCTTGACGGCCTCGTCCCAGACCAGCGAATGCGTGCCGGCCGTCGGCGACCAGTGGAATTTACAGAACACGGACTGGCCTTCGGCATTGACCAGGCGGAAGGTATGCACGCCAAAGCCCTGCATGGTGCGGTAGCTGCGCGGTATGGCGCGGTCGGACATGGCCCACATCAGCATATGCGTAATTTCCGGCATCAGCGAGGCGAAATCCCAGAAGGTGTCATGCGCGCTGGCCGCCTGCGGAATGCCGTTGTGCGGCTCGGGCTTGACGGCATGCACCAGGTCGGGAAACTTCATCGCATCCTGGATAAAGAAGACGGGGATATTGTTGCCGACCAGATCCCAGTTGCCTTCGTCCGTATAGAACTTGACGGCAAAGCCGCGCACGTCGCGCGCCGTATCGGTCGAACCGCGTTCGCCGGCCACCGTGGAAAAGCGCACGAACACGGGCGTGCGCTTGCCGGCCTTGGCAAACAACGAGGCGCGCGTCAGATCGCTTTGTTCCTTGTAGCACTCGAAGTAGCCGTGGGCGGCCGAACCGCGCGCATGCACGACGCGCTCGGGGATACGCTCATGATCAAAGTGGGTGAGCTTTTCACGCAGGATGAAGTCTTCCATCAGGGTATGGCCGCGCAACCCCGCTTTGAGCGAATTCTGGTTGTCGCCCACCGGCACACCCTGGTTGGTGGTCAGCACGCGGCCGCTGTCGTCGGCACGCGCGCGGTCCAGCGGCGCGGTGCCGGCATTGGCGCCCAGCGCAGGCTGGCCATTGCCGGTTTTCGGCGAGGCCGTGGTTTCGCCGGTGGTGCTGCCGGTGGCGGCCGGGTCGCTGGCGTCCACATGCACGCCTTCTTCCGGACTGCGCGCCGCCTCGCCATACTGGCCGGCGACATTCGGATTGTCGGGCATGGCGTCGGCCAGAGCCTGGCTGGCAGCCACCTTGCGCAGCAGGGTGTCGGCCGCGTCATTGCTGCTGCCCAGGCTTTGCGGCGGCGTCGTGTCGGACGGGCCGCCCGAGCTGCTCAAGACGGAACCTGCGCCATCGACCGATGGGGCGTTTTGTTTGGTAGCCATATATCTCCTGTGGGTATTAGATAAAAGCAAAAATAATGAACAAGGCCAACAGTTTCACTGCGTACAAATCCTGTATTCAAAAACAATGGGCGCCGGACCGGTACGCCACTTGGGCAAACCGGGCCAGCGCCCACGGCAGACTGGTGTCTGACTGCGTCAGTTGTTATCTACGCCTTACTTGCGCGCACCGAGCAGTTTCGACAGGCCATAACCAGCTGCCAGGGCGACCAGCAGCGAAGTAGCGGGACGTTCGCGCACGTAGGTGCGGCCGGTTTCACCGGCGCGCTGGCAAGCGGCGCTCCACTCTTTGCCGCGTTCCATCAGTTTTTCCGATGCCGAGCTGACGGAATCGGTGACGGCGTTGATTTTTTCGCCGACCTGGTCAACGCCGCTGTGTACGCTGGCAGCGACTTTGTCGACCACCGGCTGGGCTTTGTCGGCCGCCTTGTCGACGGCGGCATGCACGTCCTTGCGGGCATCCTGGGCGGTGTTGTTGATGTCGTTGGCGGCTTTGTCGATTGCGTTTGCGTTCATGATGGTTTCCTTTTAATGATAAATAATCCCAACCATGCTCGATGCCTGACCGAATCATGATTTTCCTCGCCTCTATTCAAACAGAGGCAACTAAACGCTGCCGGGCTGATGCGTATCAACGTCATCAGCAGCGAGCTGTTGTTGCTACATTAAGGCCATCGGCTGCAGATGACCGTGCGCTGTCTCACCTAGCCTGAATGTTTGATGAATATGATGTATTTTTAAATAATCTTTATTTCATCGCTTGCATGCGGTGAAACGCATGTTTTCATGCAAAATTGAGGCCGGCAGGTGTGGACGCTGGCCGCCCTCTGGTCGATAATTGGATCATGACGATACCCCACCACCCTGCCTTGCGCCCCTCGCGCCGCGCCACGCTACTCGCGGCGGTCTTGCTGCTGCCCTGCACCGCCATGGCGCAGCCCAGCGCCGGGACACCATTGCGGCTTGTCACGGAAGACTACGCTCCCTACGCGTGGAAAAGCGACAGCGGCGCGCTGCGCGGCGTATCGACCGACATCGTCCGCGAGCTGATGCAGCGTGCGCAGGTTCCGGTGTCGGCGCCGGAGATATTGCCTTGGGCGCGGGCCTATTCGATTGCCCTGCGTACGCCTGATGCCTGCCTGTTCAGTACCGTGCGCAATCCGGCGCGCGAACGACAGTTTCGCTGGATCGGCCCCATTACCCAGCTGGAATGGGTATTTTTCGCGCGCGAGGACCTGGCGATCAAACTCACTGGCCTGGAGCAGGTGCGCGGCTATACCGTCGGCTCCTATCTCGGCAATGCGATGGTGGAAAAGTTGCGTGCAAAAGGCTTGCAGGTTGAAGAGGCCAGTGCCGACAGCGCCAATCCCAGGAAGTTGTTGCTGGGACGGATAGACCTGTGGGTGGTGGGCCGCATGTCAGGCTTGTATCAGATCCATAAACTCGGTCTGAGCGGCTTGAAGATGATCTACCGGATTGAAAGGGAACCGATGTATTTGGCATGCAATTTGGCAATGCCAAAAGAAGAAGCAAGCCGGCTCAGCGAGATACTGCGCCAAATGCGGCGAGACAAGGTGCTGGAAAGAATTCATGCAGCATACGGCTACCAGGAAGACGATAGCGATGTGCCGGTGAGGTAGTGGCCGCCTGCCTGGCAGCGATTCGGCCAGGCAGGCGGTGCTACAGGCGGCCAGCTTCTCGACGCCTCAGGCCCTGCGCCAGTGCGCATCGACCGAATACTTGCCCGCGCCGCTGACGGCAATCGTGCCGAAGACGATGATCAGCAGCCAGCCGAACTGGCCGTCGGCGATGCTCCAGTCCGGATGCACCAGCAGCATCGACACCAGCAGCAGGAACAGAAAGGGCAAGGTGGCCAGGCGCGTCAACAGGCCGGCGGCCACCAGCACCGGGCACACCAGTTCGGCGAACAGCGCGCAATACAGGGTCAGTGCGCGGCCCATGTGCAGCGGATCGTCGATATGCGCCAGCTCGTCGGAAAAATGCAGCAGCTTGGGCAGGCCGTGCACGTGCAGCACCAGCAGCGCGCCCGTCACGCGCGCGAACAGCAGGCCGGCGTCAGGCGTAAAAGGGCCGATCAGTCTTGCCGGCCAGGGGGATGGTTTCATCGTCTTGCTCCAGGAAAGGCGCCACGCGCCATGATTGTCCATCATAGGCAGCGGCCGCACGTCCTGCCCCTGCCAAAAGGCCAGCGCCGGGGGGTGAAAAAGCGCGCGGCGACTGGCCTTTTGGCAGGAGCTTTTCGCCTGGCGGCCCACTACACTGATTCACGCTGTGCAAAGTATCCCACCCCACTCAGAAGGAAACACCATGTCCAGGAAAATCGAAGCCGAAGAAATCACCTCGCGCCGCAAACTGTTGGTGAGCGTGGCTGGCGTTGCCGCCGGCGCAGGCCTGCTGGCCACCGGTGGCGCCGCTGCCGCCGCTGCCAAGCCTGCCGCCACCGCCGCCGCTGGCAAGACCGTCAACAGCATTACCGTCAAGGACGGCACCGTGATTCACTTCAAGGACTGGGGCACCGGCACGCCGGTGGTCTTCAGCCACGGCTGGCCTCTGCAGGGCGACGCCTGGGAAGACCAGATGATGTTCCTGGCCAGCCACGGCTACCGCGTGATCGCGCATGACCGCCGCGGCCACGGCCTGTCGAGCCAGCCTTGGCAGGGCAACAACATGGACACCTACGCCGACGACCTGGCCGCCCTGCTCGACGCGCTCGACATCAAGGGCGCGACCTTGGTCGGCCACTCGACCGGTGGCGGCGAAGTAGCCCATTACATCGGCCGCCATGGCGAAAAACGCGTGGCCAAGGCCGTGCTGGTGGGCGCCGTGCCACCGCAAATGGTGCAGTCGCCAAGCAATCCGGGTGGCCTGCCGATGTCGGTCTTCGACGGCATCCGCGCCAGCGTGCTGGCCGACCGTTCGCAATTCTTCAAGGACCTGTCGGGCCCGTTCTATGGCGCCAACCGCCCGGGCTCGAAAGTCACGCAAGGCCAGCGCGACACCTTCTGGCTGCAAGGCATGCAGTGCGGCATCAAGAACGCCTATGACTGCATCAAGGAATTCTCGGAAGTCGATTACACGGCCGACCTGAAGAAAATCACCGTGCCGACCCTGGTGGTGCACGGCAGCGACGACCAGATCGTGCCGATCGACGCCGCCGGCAAGGCGTCGGCCAAGATCATCAAGAACGCCAAGCTGATCATCTATGAAGGCGCGCCACACGGCCTGCCAACCACCCACAAGGATCGCCTGAACGAAGACCTGCTGGCCTTTATCAAGTCCTGATCATTGCTTGACCGCATCGCTGGCGGCCGCCGGCGATGCCATCTTGCGGCTGATATGCCGCAAAAACATCAACCTTTCCCCCATTCGTATAACCGCATTGCCGGCAAGTCCATGCATACTCGGTGTGATCGCGGCATCGGCCGCAACGACCGACAGGACCTTCACGATGAACGCCCATTCAGTCTGCCGCCGCAGCACCACCCCTGGCCACGCCTGACACCATGGCCAGCATCCTGTACCAGGCCGCGCCTCGCTCTGCCACTGCCAGCGCGCCCCAGGCCGAGCAGGCGCGCACGGCGCGCATCAATAGCATGGGCCAGTTCGCGGCCTCGATCGCGCATGAGGTGAACCAGCCGCTGGCCGCCATCGCCCTGAACGCCAGCGCCGCGCTGCGCTGGCTGGAGCAGGACCCGCCGCGCCTGGACCATGTGCGCGACGCGTTGTCGATTATCGCCAGCGCCGGCAACCACGCCAGCGCGATGATACGCAGCCTGCGCTGCCTGGCTTGCAAGAATAACGGCGCCCACGCCACCTTCCCAGCGGACGACCCCGCCAGGGAAGTGCTGCTGTTGCTGCACACCGAGCTGCAACAGCAGGGTATCGCCATCGACACACAACTGACCCTGGGCCAGCAGGCCGTGCGCGCGGACCGGGTGCAATTGCAGCAGGTGATCATGAACCTGGTGACGAATGCCGTCGACGCCATGCGCGCCAATGGCGAGCATCCGCGCATCCTGGTGCTGTCGTCGCGGCGCGATGGCGCCATGCTGCGGTTCAGCGTGACCGACAGCGGCGAAGGCGTCGCGCCCGAGGCGGCGGCGCGCATCTACGAGGCCCTGTATTCGACCCGGCCGGACGGCATGGGCCTGGGCCTGGCCATCTGCCGCGCCATCGTCGAAGCGCATGGTGGCCGCCTGTGGCACGAAGCGGCCAAGGGGCGCGGCGCCATCTTCCACTTTACCGTGCCGTCGCCCTGACCCCGCGCTGCACAGCGCCCGCAAGGGCGCACCCTGAAGGAAAGCACGACCATGCAAAACACAGACTACACCGAAGCGCCGGGCGATACTCCGATCTCCATCCTGATCGCCGACGACCATCCCTTGATCCTGGCGGGCCTGGCCTCGCTGATCAATTCCATGTCGGGCTTTCGCCTGCTGGGCCAGGCCTCCACCGGCCAGCAGGCGCTCGAGCTGTACCAGCGCCTGCGCCCCGACGTGGTGCTGATGGACCTGAACATGCCGGAAATGAACGGCGTGCAGGCGATCGAACATATCTGCGCCTTCGACGCCGACGCCCGCATCGTCATCCTGACCACCTACCAGGGCGAGGAAAACGTGCACCGCGGCCTGCGCGCCGGCGCGCGCGGCTACCTGCTCAAGGCCTCGGGCTTCAAGCAGCTGACCGACTGCATCACCACCGTGGCGGCCGGCAAGCAATACCTGCCGGCCGAACTGGCGGCCCAGCTGGCCGAGCGCATCGACGCCAACCGCCTGTCCAAGCGTGAACTCGACATCCTGCAGCATTTATCGGCCGGCAAGAGCAACAAGATGATCGCGCGCAGCGCCGGCATCGAGGTCGGCACGGTGAAATTTCACGTCAACAATATCCTGTCGAAACTCAACGTTTCCAGCCGCACCGAGGCGGCGACGGTGGCCTCGCAGCGGGGGTTGCTGGGGGCGTTTTAATCATCCAACCCAGAAGCAAAATCCGGGGTCAGCCCCCCTCCCCCGCCAGCGCAAGCCTCCGAGTTTGCGGCATTGAGGGTCTGACCCCGGCAGTGACGCCCTTGGGTTTAATCAAGCAATATCATCTTCCGCCTTGGCCTTGGCCACCACCACCGGCTTCGCCTCCACGCCACTGATCTTCGGCACGCACTCGCTGCGCAGCCACGATACGGTGATCTTCTCGCCCTCCATCAGGCGCTTGACGCTCGGCACGATCTGTTCGCCGATCAGCATGCCCAGCAAGCCGATCAGGGCAATCGCCGGTGGCGCCGGCGAGCGTACTTGCAACACGGCATAAATAATACCGACCAGCAGGCCGACGGCCAGCGAGATCACATACAGTTTCATGATTGAATCCTCTTGATAAAAAAAACCGCCGCGCACGGGATCGGGCGCGGCGGCAAAGACAGCGGGGGTATTGCTTGCAGGCTTACTTGTTGGCAGGAACCGGCGCCAGGGTGGTGTGCTCGGTGGTGGTGCGCTGTGCCGCCTTGTGCACCATGGTGTAGGCGTAGTCGACGCCCATGCCGTAGGCACCCGAGTGCTCCTTGACGATCTTCATGACGGCGTCATAGGTTTCCTTGTGCGCCCAGTCGCGCTGCCATTCCAGCAGCACTTGCTGCCAGGTCACCGGCACCACGCCGGCCTGGATCATGCGCTGCATGGCGTAGTCGTGCGCTTCTTTCGAGGTGCCGCCCGACGCATCGGCCACCATGTAGATTTCATAGTCGCCTTCCAGCATCGCGCACAGGGCGAAGCTGTTGTTGCACACTTCCGTCCACAGGCCCGAGACGACGACCTTTTTCTTGCCGTTGGCGGCCAGCGCGTCACGCACTTTCTGGTCGTCCCACGAGTTCATCGACGTGCGTTCCAGGATATCCTTGCCCGGGAACACGTCCAGCAGTTCCGGGTAGGTGTGGCCGGAAAAACTTTCGGTTTCGACGGTGGTGATAATGGTCGGAATGTTGAACACCTTGGCGGCTTTCGCCAGGCCCACGGTATTGTTTTTCAGCGCCTGGCGGTCCATCGACTGCACGCCGAAGGCCATTTGCGGCTGCTGGTCGATAAAGATGATCTGGCAGTTGTCGGGGGTAAGGACTTCGAGTTTAGGGTTGGTCATGATGGCATCCGTAATAAAAAATGTGGGGTGGGTTACTGCTGCCTATCGTATGCCTGGCCAGCCTTGCGCACCACTATCTAAAGTTATAGGCGGGCGATTTTTTCCACGCCGGGAAGCCGCTGCTGCAGCGTGGCAAGCCCTGATGTAAAATGCCTTTCACTCACTATTTATTGACGACTCTTGATCGATTTATCCTCCATGACGGCCAGCACGATGCACAGCGACAGCCAGGCGATACGCGTGTTGATTGCTGACGACCATCAATTGCTGCTCGACGGCATCGCCACCCTGCTGCAGTCCTTTCCGGGGGTGGAACTGGTGGGCCAGGCCGGCAATGGCCAGCAGGCGGTGCAGCAGTTCCTTGCGCTGCAGCCGGATGTGACCCTGATGGACCTGCAAATGCCGGTGATGACCGGTCTCGACGCGATCGCCGCCATCCGCGTGCAGCATCCCCGGGCGCGCATCATCGTGCTGACCACCTACAAGGGCGACACCCTGGTCGGGCGCGCCGTGCAGGCAGGCGCGTGCGGCTATCTGCTGAAAAGTTCGCTGCGCCATGAATTGCTGGCGGCAATACAGGCCGTGCATGCGGGCCGGCGCTATATTGCGCCCGAAGCCGAGGCCGAGATGGCGCGCTACGCCTGCGCCGACGTGCTGTCGAACCGCGAACTGGAAGTGCTGCGGCTGGTTGCGCAAGGCAATTCCAACCGCGAGACGGGCGCCCTGCTCTCGATCAAGGAAGAAACCGTCAAGGCTCACATGAGCACCATCCTGGCCAAGCTGGGCGCCAAGGACCGCACGCACGCGGTCACCATCGCGCTACGGCGCGGCATCCTCGATACCTGATCGGCTTCGGCGGCGCCAGCGCAGCTTCCAGCATTGCAGCCAATTGCGCGGCAGGCGCAAGCGCCAGTGGGTGCCGCCGCCTTCGCGCTCGATCAACTCCAGCCTGGCGCCGATTGCCGCGGCGCGCTCGCGCATGCCGGGCAGGCCCCAGTGGCCCGCCACCTGTCCGCCCGCCGCCAGCGCCGGCGGCAAGCCGGTGCCATCGTCGCGCACATCGACCTGCGCCATGCCGCGCGCATGGCGCACCTCCAGCTCCACCAGCGCGGCGCGCGCATGCACAAAGGCATTGCGCAGCGCTTCGCCGGCGATGCGGCCGATCTCGTGGCGAGTGGCCGCCGGCAGCGCGCTTGCCGTACCGTTTTCAAGATAGTGGAAGGCGACGCCATGCAGCGCGGCCAGGCGCTCGCCCTCGCGCCGCAGGGCCGCCGGCCACGGCTCACCGTCAGCGTCGCCGCTGCGCAATTCCTGCACATGGTCGCGCCCTTCGGCCAGCATGCGGTCGGCCGCGTCGAGCGCGCGCAGCATGCCGCCCCTGGCCGGTTCGTGCGCCGGCAAGGCCATGCTGGCATTATGAAAATGCAGGATCACCGCTTGCGTGCCCTGCAATAACGTGTCGTGCAATTCCCTCGCAATGCGTTCGCGTTCGGCCTGCTGCGCCTCCAGCCGCGCCCGCAGCAGCGCGCCATGGCGGCGCACGCGCCAGCGAAACGCCGCATGCAGCGCCGCCAGCAAGGCCAGCGCACACAGTGTGCGGAACCACCAGGTCTGGTAGAACGCGGGCAGCACCCGGAACGCCCGTTCCGCCACAGGGCTGGCCACGCCGTCGCCATTGAACGCGAGCACCTTGAAACGATAACTGCCCGGGCCCAGGCCCGTGTATTGCGCCTGGCGCCGGCTGCCCGCACTGTGCCAGTGGCGGTCATAGCCGTCGAGCAGATAATGAAATTGCAGCCGCGACGGCGTGCCCAGGCTGCTGGCGTTGTACGTCAATTGCAGGTCGCGCGTGCCGGCCGGCAGGTGCTCATGGCCGGCGTCCAGCGCCACGCCATCCACCGACAGCGGGCCGATCTCCACGCGCGGCGCCGGCAAGGTGGCCGGTGGCTGGCGCGGGTCGATCCAGAAAGTCACGCTCTGGCGCGAAAACCAGAGCTTGCCATCGCTCGCTTCGGCGATCGACTGGCTGTGCAGCATGCCGAGCTTGCCCGCCACGCCATCGGTGGCGTCGTACACGCGCGTGCGCATGCGGTAGGACGGATCGCGCAGCGCCCGCGCCACTTCGCTGGCCGCCACCTGCACGGCGCCGTTGGCCGTGTTGAGCCACAGGCTGCCGTCGCGCGCCCGCAAGATCCCCACCACGCCCTCGAAGGCGGCTGCGTCCAGGCCATGCAACATGACAAACCGGCCGGCGCGCCACAGCGCCACGCCATGTTCGCCGGCCGCCCACACCTGGCCGGCATCGTCAAAGAAGGCGGGGACTTTGCCGATTTGCCCCTCGTAACGGTGCAGCGTGCCCTTGTCCAGCATCGCCACGCTGCCGTCGGCATACGACAGCCACACGCGGCCGGCCGTGTCCGCCAGCAGCGTCAGTGGCGAGCTCAGTTTGCCATCGAGCAGCGGTTCGCGCCGCCATGCGCCATCGCGGTAGTGAAACAGGCCGCCGCTGCTGAAAATAACCCAGATGCCGCCGTCCGGCGCCAGGGCGATGGCGCGCGTGCGCCCGATCGCCCGCGCCTGCGGCGGATAGGCGACGCGGCGCAGCACGCGCCCGCTGTCCGTGTCGAGCAGTTGCAGCTCGCTGGACAGGCTGAGCCACAGGCCACCGGGCGCCGCCATCATGTTCGATACCGGCGGCAGCGCGAAGGAGCGCACCCTGGCGCCGTCTGGCCGCACCAGCATCAGCGTCGATGACGGCTGTATCCGCGACAGCCACATGGCGCCGTCCGTCCCGGCCAGCACCTGCTGGGCGCGAAAGACTTCGGGCTGGCCCGGCCCGGCGCCCCCGCGCAGGGGCACCGCCGCGCCCTGGCGAAAACGGTCCAGCCCTGCGGCGGTGGCGACCCAGAGATTGCCTTCATTGTCGTCGCACAGACTGCCGATCAGCTCATTGCCGAGGCCATCTTTCGGCAGGAACGATTCGGTGTCGCCGCTGATGCCCAGCGCGCCGGGCGCCAGCGTGCCGCTGCTGCGCGTGCGGTGCAGGCCATGCTGGCTGTCGAACCACAGGGTGCCCTGGCGGTCGACCAGCATGCTGCCGCTGGTGCCGCTGGTATCGCGGTAGATCCACGGGTGGGTGATTTGTTCGTATTGCGCCAGCGAGTCGATGATGCGGATGCCGCGCAGTTCCAGAAGATAGAGGCGCCCGTCCGGTCCCTGCTGCGGCGGCGCGCGCAGGTCCAGCTTGCCGATGGGCGGCGCGAAGCGGCGTTCTTCCGGGCGCCACAGGAACAGCCCCTGTTCGGAAAACACGCCCAGTTGGCCATCGCGGCCGGCAAACACGGCCGAAGCCTTTTGCGCCGTAAAGCCCTGCCCCGGGCCCATCATCTGCCAGCGCGCACCGTCGAAGCGCGCCACGCCGCTGGCGCCGGCGGCCCACACGGCGCCCGCGCCATCGATGGCAAAACCCCAGATGGTGCCGGCGCGCAGGCCCTGCGCCTCGCCGTAATTGGTCACCCCGCCATCCCTGACATGGCTGATGCCGCCCACCTGCCAGCCGACCCACATGCCGCCGTCGCGCGCGCGGCTGATGGCCAGCACCACCGTATCGGGGAAGCGCCCTTGGCGCACGGCCAGGGGTTCGAAACGCAAGCCGTCGAAACGGATCAGGCCCGCATGGGTGCCGAGCCACAAAAAACCGTCATGGCCCTGGGCCATGACGGTGATGTCGTCCGGTGCGCCGTCCCTGGCGGTCCAGCTGCTGTGCTGCAACTGATGAATACCGCGCGCGGCATCGATCGCCAGCCCGAACGGACTGGCCAGCATCAGGGTCAAGCACAGCAGGAACAAACGCATGGCCGCGCACCTTACATGGTCAAGCCGCCGGCAAGGCCGGGCGCACGCTGCGTTGCACCAGGATCACGGCGCCCAGCACGATCAGGGGCACGGCCAGCGCGATAAAGCCGTAGGCCAGATAGGCAAACGCGGCGGCGATCGCGCCGATGGCAAACGCCGCCAACGGCCACAGGGTTTTCACGCAGCGCGCGCTGGTGGAGGCGTCGGCCGCGCCGCGCAGCACGTCGACCGTGTCGAGCACGATCTGGGTGACGTTACCGGTCATCATCGAGGTCGGCGCCAGATGCGCCAGCAGCAGGCGGCTGGTGGCGCTGTGCACACCCATCGCGGCCGTGCCCAGCAGGCCGGCGATCATCGCCATGTCGCTGACGTCCTTGCCGATCGGCTCGGCCAGGCAGCCGAAGACCATGAAGGCGGCCAGCAGCACCCATTGCAGGATCAGCGCCAGGGTGAGCGACGGGCCGCCGCGGCGGTCGATCGCCAGCACCATCAGGCGCGTGACGGCCACGCCGATGACAAAAGCGGGAAAAGCGAGGAATTTGAGCAGAATCGAGACGCGCGACGGGTCGGCCAGGGCCGCGCCGATCAGCACGAAGTTGCCCGTGACGTGGGCGGTAAACAGGCCGAACAGGGCGATAAAGCCCAGCGTGTCGACGTAGCCGGCCAAAAAGCCCAGGCTGGCGCCGAACAGGCGGCTGTGTGGTGGTTGATCCATGGTGATAACTCCCTGCATTCTGACATACTGTGAAAAACGCGGCGGCCGGCAAGGCCGCTGCGGCATGCCTGCATGGTAAAACAGGCGGCGCGCCGGCACACCACCCATTAGTCCAGTTCCTGCCGCCTTACTGATCTTTTGGCCCGTGCAAAAGCCGCGCTGCGCTACTACACTGGGTAACGAGATTATCGCCTGCCGCGCCTGTATTGCGCGCGGATCCGCCCCTCTTTACCTACCATGGAGCTGCACCATGACCGCACAAACTATCCCGTCCACCGGCGCGCCGTCGAAAGAAGCCCCGCTGATCCTGTTCAACGGCTGCTTCCATACGGTCGACAAGAGCTGCCCGCAAGCGAGCGCCGTGGCGATTGCCGACGGCAAGTTCCTGGCCGTCGGCGACGTCGATGAAGTCATGCGCCACCGCACGCCCGACAGCCGCGTGATCGACCTGAATGGCCGCACCGTGATTCCGGGCCTGAACGACTCGCACCTGCACCTGATCCGCGGCGGCTTGAACTACAACCTGGAACTGCGCTGGGAAGGCGTGCCCTCGCTGGCCGACGCGCTGCGCATGCTGAAGGAGCAGGCGCTGCGCACGCCGAACCCGCAATGGGTGCGCGTGGTGGGCGGCTGGAACGAATTCCAGTTCGCCGAAAAACGCATGCCGACGCTGGAAGAAATCAATGCGGCCGCGCCCGACACCCCGGTCTTCATTTTGCACCTGTACGACCGCGCCCTGCTCAACCGCGCCGCCTTGCGCGTGGTCGGCTACGACAAGAACACGCCGAACCCGCCGGGCGGCGAAATCGTGCGCGACGCCTCCGGCAACCCGACCGGCATGCTGATCGCCCGCCCGAACGCGATGATACTGTACGCCACGCTGGCCAAGGGCCCGACCCTGCCGCGCGAACTGCAGGTGAACTCCACGCGCCAGTTCATGCGCGAACTGAACCGCCTGGGCCTGACCAGCGCCATCGACGCCGGCGGCGGCTTCCAGAACTACCCTGAAGATTACGCCGTGGTCGACCAGTTGGCCAAGGATAATCAGCTGACCATCCGCATCGCCTACAACCTGTTCACGCAGAACAAGGGCCGCGAACTGGAAGATTTTCAGAAGTGGACCGAGATGGTCACGCCGGGCCAGGGCGACGATTACTACCGCCACAACGGCGCCGGCGAAATGCTGGTGTTCTCGGCGGCCGACTTCGAAGACTTCCTGGAGCCGCGCCCCGACCTGGCGCCCGGCATGGACGACGAGCTGGAAAAAGTCGTGCGCCATCTGGTCAGCAAACGCTGGCCGTTCCGCCTGCACGCCACCTACGACGAGTCGATCGACCGCATGCTGACCGTGTTTGAAAAGGTCAACCGCGAGATTCCATTCGACGGCCTGACCTGGATGTTCGACCACTGCGAAACCATCACGCCGCGTAATATCGACCGCGTCAAGGCGCTGGGCGGCGGCATCGCGATCCAGCACCGCATGGCCTTCCAGGGCGAATATTTCGTCGACCGCTACGGCGCGGAAGCGGCCAAGCTGACGCCACCGATCCAGCGCATGCTGCAGTCGGGCGTGCCGGTCGGCGCCGGTACCGACGCCACCCGCGTGGCCAGCTACAACCCGTGGACGGCGCTGTACTGGCTGGTGTCGGGGCGCACCGTGGGCGGCCTGCGGCTGTACGACGCGGGGTCGCGTTTGTCGCGCGACACGGCGCTGGAACTGTGGACCACCGGCAGCGCCTGGTTCTCGAACGAGAAGGACAAAAAAGGCCGCATCCAGGAAGGCATGCTGGCCGACCTGGCGGTACTGAGCGCGGACTTCTTCAGCATCGACGAAGAAGCGATCAAGTCGATCGAATCCGTGCTGACCATCGTCGGCGGCAAGATCGTCTACGGCCAGTCCGAATTCACGACCCTGGCGCCGCCAGCGATTCCCGTACTGCCGGACTGGTCGCCGGTGAAAAACGTGGCCGGCCACTACCGCAACGCACCGCCGCAAAAGACCAGCGTGCTGCAGCAGCACCAGTGCCAGGGCGCTTGCGGCGTGCACGCCCACGCGCACGACGTGGCGCGCAAGAGTTCCGTGCCCGTCTCCAGCCATTCGGGCTTCTGGGGCGCGCTGGGCTGCAGCTGCTTTGCCTTCTAAGGCCCGCCGCATGATGCGCATGTATCTGCTCGCCGCCGGCGCGCTGGCGGTGGCTTTCCCGGCCGCCGCACAGCAAAATGTTCAGCTGTATGGCCGCCTGAACGTCGGCATCGAAGCGCTGCACTCGTCCGGCACCGGCGACAATGTACAGCGGCTGTCCAACAACCGTTCGGTGCTCGGTTTTCGCGGCACGGAAGACCTGGGCGGCGGCTGGCAGGCGCTGTTCCAGGTCGAGGGCACGCTGTCGCCCGACACCGGCGCGGGCAGCATTGCCGCGCGCGATACCCGCGTCGGCATCCAGGGACCGTGGGGCACGCTGTTTGGCGGCAACTGGACCCTGCCCTACAACAGCGCCACCTCCGCGCTCGATCCGTTCTATCCCACCACGGCCGGCTACATGAGCCTGATGGGCAACGGCTCGGCGCCGACCGAAAGCAATACCAGCAACACGTATTCCTTCGACCGGCGCCAGCAGAACAGCGTGCATTACTGGACGCCCACCTGGGCCGGCTGGTCGCTGCGGGTGGCGCGCGGCATGGGCGAGGAACGCCCGGCCAGCGGCGCGCGGCCGTCATTGATGTCCGCCGCCCTGCTGTACGACAGCGGCGCGTGGTATGCCACCCTGGCGCATGAAGACCATCACGACTACCAGGGGCGGGGCTTGAGCGACCGTGGCAGCAAGCTGGCCCTGGCCTGGCGCGTCGACAGCGCCACGCAGCTGGCGGCAGCGGTGGAAAGCCTGCGCTATGAAACGGCGACGGGAGACCTGCGCCGGCGCACGGTGTATGTCTCGGCCACGCGCCAGTTCGGCCGCCACGGCCTGCGCTTCGGCCTGGCACATGCGCAAAGCGCCAGCGGCAGCGCGGTCGATACCATCGGCACCGTGCGCGCGGGGCCGGGCACCGGCGCCACCCACGCCACAGTCGGCTACGACTACCTGCTGTCGAAACGCAGCAGCCTGTTCGCCTACTACACGCGGCTCGACAACGGCCGCAACGGCGTGGCCGACTTTGCCATCAACAGTTTGGGCAGCGCAGCAGATACGCCGGGGGCCACCCTGTCGGGGGTGGTGCTGGGCATGCGGCACAATTTCTGAGCCGGGTCAGTCCCAGCAGACCGACAACACGCTGTAGCCCGTTGACGGCTCGGCAGCATTGCCCGGCTTGCCATATGGCCAGCCGGGAATCACGCCGTCGGCTTCCATGCCGGCGATCCAGCGCTCGACTTCTTCCTGGCTGGCGGACGTAAAAATGTGCACGTTTTCCGCCGGCGGAAAGCGTTTCGCGGCCACGTCCGCCTCGTCATAATCGCACCAGTCCTGGTGCAGGCCGACCAGCACTTTTTCCACCTCCGGCCTGGCCGCGATCTCGCGGAACATCGCATACAGCTGCGCGATCGGCGGGCGGCCATAGCCCCACTGGTTCGGCGCGATCGACTCTTCATCGGCATTGCCGGCAAAGTAGAGATCGAGATCGACCACGGGCGGCGTATCGCCATCGTCGTCAGGCAGCGAAGTCAAGTACTGGTGGAGGTTGTGGGGCATGGGCGTGGCTCCGTTCAGGGTAAAGGACAAGGCAATATTCTAGCGCGCAGGCGCTGTGTGGATTCACCACAAATTTAGTTAGGACTCTTTACTTATTATTTTGCCGTGCTATGATTCCTCCATGGACATCACACCTGAAACCCCTTGGGACAGCACTCCGGACATCTCGGCCCGCATTATCGCCGCGATCAGCCGCGTCTCGAGCGTGTTGCGGGCCGGCATGTGGGAGTTTGCCACGGCCGAGCATCTCAATCCCACCCAGGCCGAGATATTGCAGTTGCTCAGCGACCGCACCGAAGGCGTGCGCCTGTCGTGGCTGGCGGCGCAGCTGTCCGTGTCGGCGGCCAGCGCCAGCGATTCGGTCACCGCGCTGGTGAGTAAAGGCCTGGTGCGCAAGGCGCGTGCTCCGGACGACGGCCGCGCCAGCGCCTTGTGGCTGACAGATCAAGGTAAGGAACTGGTGACGCGCATGGGTTCGGCGCTGGGCTTTGCCGACGACGCCGCCGCCGCGCTGGAAGCGCAGGTGCAGGGCCAGTTGCTGGTGGGCCTGTTCAAGCTGATCGCGCAGCTGCAACAGAGCGAACGTTTTCCCGCCCTGCGCGCCTGCCTGTCATGCCGTTATTTTGAAGCGAACAAGTTTCCCGGCCAGCCCACGCCGCACCATTGCGCGCTGGTCAAGGCGCCGCTGCCGATCACGTTCCTACGCATCGATTGCGCCGAGCACCAGCCAACCGATGCGGCCACCGAGCGGCGCAACTGGGAAATTTTTGCCTGATTTTTTTTGAGCATTATATTTAGGACTCCTATTGAAAAGGAAGGGCGGCCAGCCTTTTCATGTTTCTCACGGCCCATTGAAAGGAATGACCATGTCCCGTATCGACCTCGTTACCATTGAGAACGCCAGCGCCGCGGCGCAACCCGTGCTGGCGCACATCCACGCCGCCTTTGGCGCCACGCCGAACATGTTCCGCGCCGTCGCCAATTCCCCGGCGGCGCTGGCCAGCATGTGGGGCGCGTTTGGCGCCTTGGGCGGCGGCACCTTGGGCGCCAAGCTGGGAGAACAGATCGCCGTGGCCATCGCCGACCAGAACGACTGCCACTACTGCCTGGCTGCCCATACGGCGCTGGGCCGCAAGGCGGGCGCCTCCAGCGAAGAGATGGCTGCGGCCCAGGCCGGCCAGTCGCACGACCCGAAAACCGCCGCCGCATTGCACTTTGCCGTCACGGTGGTGCGCCAGCGCGCCAAGATCACGGCGGCCGATGTCGACGCCCTGCGCGCGGCCGGCTTTGACGACGCCGGGATCATGGAAATCATGGCCCATGTGGCGCTGAATCTGTTCACCAATTATGTGAATGTGGCGTTCGACGTGCCGCTCGATTTCCCGCACATCAAGCTGCGCGCCAAATGAGCGCCGGGACCTTGAGCAGCATCAGCGCCGCGCCCGAATTCGAGGTCGCGGCCTGGCTCAACGCCAAGGGTCCCGTCAGCCTTGCCGCCCTGCGCGGCAAGGTGGTGGCGGTGTACGCCTTCCAGATGCTGTGCCCCGGCTGCGTGTCGCACGGCTTGCCGCAAGCGAAGCGCTTGCGCCAGGCGTTTGCCCGCGACGAGGTGGAAGTGCTGGGCCTGCACTCGGTATTCGAGCACCATGCGGTGATGACGTCGGCGGCGCTGCAGGTCTTCCTGCATGAATACCGGATCGATTTTCCGGTCGCCATCGATCAGCCATCGCCAACGGGACCTGTGCCACTGACCATGGCAAACTACCGGCTGCGCGGCACGCCCACCTTGCTGCTGTTCGACCGTCACGGCGTGCTGCGCCACAGCCTGTTCGGCATGGTCGACGACATGCAGGCCGGCGCCTTGGTGGCCCGGCTGGTGGCCGAAACGCCGGCAATTTCAACTGCGTCAAACTGCGACGATGGCGCTTGCCTCATTACAAAGGAATCGGCATGAAATGCATCGCCCTGTACCACGTGCGCTTCGAAGACCTGGGCGCCTTTGCCCAGCCCCTGGCGACGGCCGGCTACGATATCGGCTACCGCCATGCGGGCGCCGCGCCCTTGACCATCGAGGAGTGGCGCGACACGGACCTGATCGTGATCCTTGGCGGCCCGATCGGCGTGGCTGACGTGGCCAGCTATCCGTGGCTGGCCGCCGAAATCGACGGCATCGCCCTGCGCCTGGCACACCGTCAGCCCACCCTGGGCATCTGCCTGGGCGCGCAACTGATGGCCGTCGCGCTGGGCGGCCAGGTGCTTGCCAGCGGCGCCATGGAAATCGGCTGGTCGCCATTGGCCATCGCGCCCGGCGCCGGTTCTTTGGAACACCTGCGCGGCGTGCCGGTGCTGCACTGGCATGGCGACAATATCGTGCCCGGCGCCGCCCTGCTGGCCGAGGCGCATACCGGGCCCACGCCCTGCCAGGCGTTTCGCATCGGTACCCATGCGCTGGGCCTGCAGTGTCACGTGGAATTCGATCCGGCCATGCTGGAAGAGTGGCTGACGGGTCACGCGGTGGAACTGCGGCTGGCCGGCATCGACCTGGCGCAGCTGCGCGCCGACACGCGCCGGCACGGCCCACGCCTGGTGCAAGCGGGACAAGCCGTGCTGCAAGACTGGCTACGCGAGCTGGCGACATGAGCGTGATCGACACGCTGTTTACCGGCCGCGCGGCGCCACTGGCGCGCGACGGTTATCCGCCTGTCGCCAGCGGTATCGTCAAGACGGCGCAGAGTAGCCCCTTGTGGCTGTCGAGGAATGGCCTGGCCGGCGATGAACAGGGCGATGCGGTGTATCACGGCGGCCCTGAAAAAGCCGTGCACCATTACGCCGCCGAACACTACGCCTGGTGGCAATCGTGTCACCACGACAGCCCAGTGGCGCTGGTGGCGGGCGCGTTTGGCGAGAACGTGTCGACGCACGGCATGACGGAAGCGAACGTGCACATCGGTGACATATACCGCGCGGGCACGGCCATCGTGCAGGTGTCGCAGGGCCGCCAGCCCTGCTGGAAACTGAACCGGTTATTGCGCACGGACGGCGCCGCGCTGGCGATGCAAATGTCTGGCGCCACCGGCTGGTATTACCGCGTGCTGCAGGAAGGCTGGCTGGCGCCCGGCGACCGCTTCGACCTGCTGGAACGGCCCTGCCCCGGCTGGCCGCTGCGGCGCTTGATCGCGGCGCTGTTCCCGGTCGATCCGCAGGCGCCAGGGCTGGCGCAGGAGTGGCAAGAGGCGGCGGCCATCGACGCATTGACGGCCAACTGGCGCGCCACGTTTGCGCGCCGCGTGCAGACGGGCGCGCTGGAGGACTGGTCGCGCCGGCTGGTCGAACCCGCCCACCACACGGCGACGCCACGGCAGCCGACTCGGAACTGATGGCGCATGGCCAGGCGGTGCGCAATCAATTGGGCATCACCAGCGCCACGGCGCCACGTCGGCGCCAGCGAGCAGCGATACGGACGACACGCCGTGCGCCGTGCCCCACACCTGCTGGCCGGCCGTCAGCTGCACGGCATGGTCCGCGGACTTGGCCGTCACATTGTCCACCCGCACCCTGCCCAGCTCGACGGCGACGCGCACCTGTTCATGGTGCGCGGCATCCGGCGCATGGCGCACGGCAAAGCGCGCGCCAGTCACAGTGGCGCGCAGTGGCCCGGCCCTTACCTGGAAAGGACGAGTGGCATCGTCCTCGACGGAAAACAGGGCTTGCCCATCGAACAGCGTCACTTCACGGCGATACGGGTAGTAACGCACTTCGAGCCGGGTGGCGCCATCGAGCCACAGCCGGCTGCCATCGTCCAGCTGCACCTCGGACTGCTCGCCGCGCGCGGTGCTGCAGGTTTTTACCATCAGCGGCTGCGCCAGCCAATGGCTCCAGGCCCGCGCACCCATGGCGCACGCCAGCACGGCGCCCGCCGCAATGGCCAGCACCGGCCACAGTCTGCGGGATGCCGCGATGCGCGGGCGCTCAATGTCGGGAGAGATGCTCATGGAATCGCTTGCCTGGATAAAGTCGGAGACTAGTTGTTCATGACGTCCTGGCCGCCCTGGCTTGCGTCAGCACGGTCAGGAAGGCCTCATTGAAAGCCGGGATATCGTCCGGCTTGCGGCTGGTGACCAGATTACCATCAACCACGACTTTCTCGTCGCGCCACACGGCGCCGGCGTTGCGCAAGTCGGCCTGCAAACTTGGCCAGCTGGTCATCTGCTTGCCCTTGACAGCTTCGGCGTCGATCAGGGTCCAGGGACCGTGGCAGATCGCCGCAATCGGTTTGCCCGCATCGGCAAATTCCTTGACGAACGCCACCGACACCGGGTCGATGCGCAGTTCATCGGGATTGGCCACGCCGCCCGGCAGCAGCAGCGCATCATAATCTCGCGCCTGCGCTTCGGCCACGGTCAGGTCGATATCAAACGAATCGCCCACATCCTTGTGATGCATGCCGACCACCTGCTTGCCCTTGGCCTTGGGCGAGACGATGGTGATCACCGCGCCATGCTCCTGCAGGAAATCGCGCGGTCCCGTGAATTCGACCTGTTCAAAGCCGTCCGTCATCAATACCGCGATACGCTTGGCGTCGAGGGGGGTGTCTGGTAGGTTTGCTGCCATGGTGAGCTCCTTTGCTGGTGGGCATGCGCGAAATGGCATGCCATGAAGGATTACCTTAACCGGTGGTGGGGCATGCGTATGTGGGCGCACGCACCTAGTCCCGGCTTTTCGTGGACAGCCGCGTGTGGCGCGGGTACAGTCTTCCTGAGCGAGAGGAAACCATCATGAAGCAGGCAGCGCCAGCGCGCCAGGACTGGGTCCGGTGCGCCGAACCGGTAGAAGGCATGACACGCATCGAAGCGTGGTTCAGCGGCAAAGCCTATGCCATGCACCGCCACGACACCTACGCCATCGGCCGCACGCTGGCCGGCGTGCAGCGGTTCAGCTACCGGCGCAGCCAGCGCAACAGCCTGCCCGGCAATACCATGGTGCTGCACCCCGACGAGGCGCACGATGGCCAGGCCGGCACCATGGAGGGCTTTCGTTACCGCATGGTGTATATCGAACCGGCGCTGTTCCAGGACGTGCTGGGCGGACGTGCCCTACCCTTTCTCGAAGGCGGCATTTCGACCGATCCGCGCCTGGCCGTGGCGACCGCCGCCCTGCTGCCGCAGGCCGGCCAGCTGCTTGAACCGCTGGAACAGGGCGAGGCGCTGGCCGAACTGGCACATGCGCTGGCGCTGGTTTCCGGCACGCCCGCGCAACGGGAAAAAGGCGACTACCTTGCGGCGCGCCGCGCACGCGATTACCTGCAGGCGCACTGCACGCGCGCCGTCACATTGGGCGAACTGGAAGCGGCCACCGGGCGCGATCGCTGGAGCCTGTCGCATGACTTTCGCGTGTTTTATGGCACCAGCCCTTACCGCTACCTGACCATGCGCCGCCTCGATCTGGTGCGCAGCCTGCTGCTGGCCGGCGGCACGCTGGCCCACGCCGCCACGGCCGCCGGCTTTGCCGACCAGAGCCACATGAACCGGCACTTCCTGAAAACCTATGGATTGACGCCGGGGCGCTGGCTGCGCTTTGCCGGCAGACTTTAAAAGGCTATGTCACCATCAAATGTGGGAATGTACCCAAGGTGGCCCTGAGCAAGCTTTCGGGGGACAAGATTCTTCTGGCGTCCAGTATCCAGCGCCAGCCCAGGTAGTTGGGCAGATAGCGCGTCGCGACGCCATGAAAGGCGCGCAGCCA
>NZ_JAFCTQ010000048.1:0-36960 GCF_049896105.1 Janthinobacterium sp. PSPC3-1
GGATTTCGGGACGCATCCTACTTCTTTCTGAAAATCAAGGATGCGTTCCCCGGTAAAGTGCGATGAACCTATTTTTTGGGCAGGTATTTTTCGCGGTCAAAACCGCTGACATCAAATTCAAATACAGGCGAGCCTTGCTGGTAAATATCTGTCGAGATACGGACTCTTTTTGCCTTTTGCAAGCGCGCAAGAAACTTGTCGTAATTCCGAATAAAGATCGTCTCAGAACTATTGTCTGCCGCACCGACAGCCGCATAATTGCTCGCTTTATCTTCGTCGAAACGCACGAGTACATTGCAGTCCTCATACGAGCGACATAATATTTGCCCTTTTTTTATTGAGAAAATCAAGTCTTTGCCGTGCCTGGGGCTCGTCCTCAAGCTCAGCCTGGCATTTTGTTCGCCACTATAGGGAAAAGAAAAATTGACCGTGTTGCTACTGCTAACGGTGGCGTAATATGTATTGCCACCGCTCATCTTGTCCTCATCCGCCTGGTAATACCATTGCGCGCCAGACTGCTCTTCTTCCTTGATTTCAGGGGCACTCGCCGCGACCGCCACGGATGCTGAAACGGCCGCTGCTACCGGTGCATTTTTCGCTTTTTCAGCTGACAGTTCTGCTTCTAACGAAGCAATTTTCTTTTTCGCTGCATCAAGCTCCGCATTGGGACTGCAGGCGCTGATCAACATTAGGCTTGCAGCCAGTACCGGAACAGTTATTTTTTTCAGGAGCATGATTTCAAGGATGGAGATAAAGGCTTGAAGAGTTTATCAAAATGATTTCTCATAAGCAAACCAGCAAAATACTTATTCACCCGTACCAGCAGCCCAGGCTCCCCCGGCCAAGCGTACCTGAAAAATATCGAGGGCAAGGTGCGGCGACGCAGACAGTACGAATGGTCGGCAAGGAGCCGCAACGCCGCCATCGGCATTTTCTCAGGCCCGCGTCTCTACGGCCCGCTGCTCTTGATCTTTAAAGCCTGAACGCACACAGGCGGCACCGCATTGCGCGGTGCCGCAAGCAAGTCCTACTTGGTTTTGTCAGCCCCCTCCGGCAACGCATAGGCAATCAAGGTATCGCCCATCTTGGTTCCCAGCGAGCCGTGACCGCCGGCCATCACCACCACATACTGCTTGCCGGTTTTATCGGACACATAGCTCATCGGCGTGGCCTGGCCGCCGAACGGCAGCCGGGCCTTCCACACCACTTTGCCGTTGCGCACGTCGTAGCCGCGAATGTAATAGTCGAGCGTGCTGCTGAGGAATGCCACGCCGCCGCCGGTGGTGCTCATGCCGCCCAGGCTGGGTACGCCCAGCGGCAGCGGAATCGGCACGGGGGCGCTGTCCATGGTCGTGCCGTTTTTATGCATCCAGACTTTTTTCATGGTGCGCAGGTCGACGGCGGCCACATAGCCCCAAGGCGGCGCCTGGCAGGGGAAACCCAGCGGCGACAAAAACGGCTTGATCTCGACGGCAAACGGCGTGCCGGTCTGCGGCTGCAGGCCCATTTCCGTGCCCGTGCCGCCCTTGGCCGTGGCTTGCGCGCGCGGCACCAGCTTTTCCAGGAAACCCATGTAATCGGGGTTCAGCAGCAGCAGCTGGCGGCCCGGATCGACGGCCGCGCCGCCCCACTCGAAGATACCGAGCGGGCCCGGCGAGATGATGGCGCCCTTGATCTTGCCGGACGCCACGGTCTGCGGCGTGAATGGCCCCTCGTAGCGGTGCTGGCGGAAGATGATGCGGCAAGCCAGCTGGTCGAACGGCGTGGTGCCCCACATATCGGTTTCGCTGATGTTTTTCTCGGGCAGGAAGGTCAATGCCGAAAACGGCTGCGTGGGCGAGACACGGTCGCCGGCCGCCACATTGCCGGTCGGTACCGGCTTCTCGGGCGCGGGCACCACCAGGCTGCCGTCGCGGCGGTCGATCACATAGATATCGCCGCGCTTGGTGGTGGCGACCACCGATGGGACCTTGCCTTTCGGCGTGTCGATATCGACCAGGGTGGGCTGGCCGCCGATATCCATGTCCCAGATATCGTGGTGCACGGTCTGGTAGACCCAGCGCACCTTGCCGGTGGCCAGATCGAGCGCGACAATGGCGCTATTGTATTTTTCGCCGTTCACATTGCGGTTGCCGCCCCAGGTATCGGGCGTTTCGTTGCCCATCGGGATATACACCATGCCCAGCTTTTCATCGACGCTGGACACGCCCCAGGAATTGGGCGAATTGTTGGTATAGGTCTGGCCGGCCACGATGGGTTCGGTGGCGTCCGGTTTCGAGGCGTCCCAGTTCCACATCAGCTTGCCGGTGACGGGGTCGTAGCCGCGGATCACGCCCGACGGCTCTTCGGTCGAATCGTTGTCCGTCACGCTGGCGGCCATCACGATCATCTTTTGCGACAGGGCCGGCGGCGAGGTCGGCATCAGGAAGCCGCGCTTTTTCATCGCCATGCCGTGGTACAGGCCGATCACGCCATTCTCGCCAAAGCTCTTGCACGCTTCGCCCGTATCGGCGTTGACGGCGATCAGGGTGGCGTCCATGGTGGGTGCGAAGATGCGGCGCGGGCACTCCATGCCGGCCGCTTCCGGTGCCGGATTATCCCTGGCGCGGCCCGCGTTGACGTCCCAGTACGATACGCCACGGCAGATCATGTGCTGGTAGCTGGCCGCGTCGCGGTTGATCTTCGGATCGTGGCGCCAGATTTCCTTGCCCGTGTCCGGGTCCAGCGCGATAACGATATTGTGCGGCGTGCACAGGTACAGCATGCCGTTCACTTTCAGCGGCGTGACCTCGTTGGCGATTTCCACCGGATCGGTCGGTCCCCTGAAGTCGCCCGTATGGAATACCCACGCTTGCTTCAGCTGCGCGGCGTTGGCCGGCGTGATCTGCGTGGCCGGCGCATAGCGGTCGCCATAGCCGGAACGGCCGTAGGCCGCCCAGTCATTGGGCGCCACGCCGGGCGCGAAGTCGCCCTGCGGCGTGGCCGCCATGCTCTCGCCGGACACTTCGCCATGCAGATTATGGTAATCCTGGAACAGCGCGAAGATACCCACGGCCAGGGTCGCCACCACGGCCACCAGCAGGGCGCGCTTGCCCGTGTCCTTGCTGGCAATGCTGCGGTCGGCGCGTTCGAGGCGGCGGCCGACGAAGGGCAGCAGCAGCCAGACGGCGGCGGCGAACCAGATATCGAGGCGCGGCAGCAGCTGCCACCAGTCGAACTTCACCTCGAAAATCGACCAGATCAGGGTGGCGGCCAGCAAGAAGGCCAGGAAGGAGCGCGCCGTGCGGCGGCCCTTGAACACCAGCGCGCCGGCGACGATCATGCCGAGACCGGCCAGGATGTAATACCAAGAGCCGTCCAGGGTCAGCAGCCAGATGCCGCCGCCCGCCAGTATCAGCCCCAATAATATAAAGACAATGCCGGTCACCAGCAGCAGTGGTCCGGGCCGCGCAGTAGCAGAGCCAGAGGGAGTCATGATGATCCTGGTCAAGAATGGAGAGGAATATCCATACTATCCCGATAATGATTTGGTCGTCAGAAGTCTGCTTGGGTCGTGTGCGCGCCCTATCCTTCCCGGCCATCGACCCGTGGCCGCCACAGATACGGCGCATACGTCACGGCATACAAGATGAAAGCCACTGACCAGCACACACCCGCCGCCAGCAGCGCCGGCATGGCCAGCGAGGCCGGCCCCACGGCCGCCAGCAAACGCGCCACGGCGCCCAGCTGCACCAGCCAGTACATGGCCGCCTCCCTGGCGCCCGCCTTCAGCGGCCGGCCCGTGTGACCCAGGGTGGTGCGCGTCATCATGCCGATGATCAGTCCGGCCATCGAGCCCACCGCCAGCGCATGGAAGGCCGCGCTGGCCGGCAGCCAGTGCAGGCTGGCGCAAGCCAGCAGCGCAAAGCCGATGCCTATCCAGGCATACGACAGATGCAGTATCCACAGCAGCGGCACGCGCAGGGTGCGCTGCGGTTGCCAGGCCAGCAGGTTGGCCAGCGACATGGCGCTCGCCGCCAGGCACAACGGCGCCGTCAACAGGCCCGGCGCGCCGGCCAGCCAGCTGACGCCTGCCAGCGCCATCAAGCCAACCGCCGCCAGCGCCCGCTTCGGGCTGGCCACCGGCGTGCTGCCAGGCGCGCCATTGCGGGTAAACATGGGAATCACGCGCGCACCGATCACCGATTCGATCAGGACGATAATAAGAATTGCCGCCTGCACGGGAATAAAATACGACAGCGCCAGCAGGCCCATCGCTGCCGCGTGATACAGGCCGTTGGCGAGCGTCAGCAGCGCCAGCAGGCCGACCAGGAACAGGTTACGGTGATTGCCCGAGCGATGCAGCACCTGGAACAGGGGCCAGGCCGACAAGGGCAGGAACAGCATGTCGATGGCGGCCGCCACCGCCGCCGGCGCCACCAGCATCGCCACCCTGCCCGCCAGCCAGACCGCCGCCAGCGCCATCAGGTGCCAGCCGTGCGGTGTCGGCAGCCCGGTCCAGTTGCGCCCGGCCGTGAACAAAAACCCCACCACCACCGCCACCGCAAAGCCGAACACCATCTCATGCATATGCCAGCCCATGCTGACCTGCAGCGTCGCGGTGGTCACGCCCAGGTAACTGGCCAGCCACAGCGGAATGCTGACGGCCGCAAACAGTGCGGCCAGCAGGTAAAACGGGCGAAAACCGAGCTGCCAGACGGGGTGGCCCGGCTGCCAGGGCAAGGCGCTTCGGGCGGGCAAGGGACGGGAGGGTTCGCTGATGGTATTGAGGGCCATGATGGACTCGCGCTTAAAGATATATTCAATATACTACTTTAAACCGACAATCTCCGCTATCGGCAAAAATGACTAGGGCTATAATCTTCCATCCACCATCATCGCCACCACCATGCCACAGATCGCCTTCGAATCCCCCGACCAGCCCGAGATCATCGCCCTGATCGCCGACCTGGACGCCTACCAGTTGACCCTGTATCCGCCCGAATCCGTGTATGCGCTGGACTTGCAGGCACTATTGCAGCCGCATGTGAAATTCGCCGTGGCGCGCGATGCGGACCAGGCCATCGTCGGTTGCGCCGCCGTGGTACTGAACTCCGGATATGGTGAAATCAAACGCATGTATGTGAAACCGGCAGTGCGCGGACTGGGAGCAGCAAAGAAACTGATGGCGCTGCTGGAACAGGCGGCGCGCGATGCGGCCTGCCCGTTGATGACGCTGGAGACGGGACCGTTGCAGCCCGAGGCGATTGCCTTGTATGAGCGCCAGGGGTTCGAGCGCTGCGGGCCGTTTGGCGATTATCGCGACGATCCGCTCAGCGTGTTCATGCAAAAACGGCTGGTGTAGCGCTTCTTTGCGTCAACGCCCCTTCAATTCGGCATGCGATGCTGCTTAAGGCACGCCTTGATGCTCTCGCCCATCATAAGCCTCGACGGCAACGGGGACGGCGCCTATCACCACCGCCCCGGCTGCAGGCAAGCCGATCAGGACGGCACTCAAGACCTCCTGCCGCGATGCGCCATGCGATTTGGCTGACAGCACATGAAATGGAATACCGGAGGTATTGCCGGTGGCGGCCAGCACGGCGATATAGGCCAGCTCTTCGGTCTTTTTATCGAGGGCGCTGGCGACATCGAGTGATTGGGCCACTTGCATCCACGCCGCAGCATGCGCCGGCGCTTCTTGCATAAAGCATGCAAATGCTGGTGAAACGCTCATGATGCATCCTTTCTGTCTTTTTCAAATATCGGTTTCATTATTTCTCGCGGACGCAATGCATAGGCGAGTGCGCCAACGGACAAACCCGTCACAACTGCCGCCAGTGTCGTTCTTATCGCTGCGTCATTAAAAAAGAGCAGGAACGGAACCAGCGCTCCGGCCATGCAAACTATCCACCATCGAAGCGATTCAAATCTTTGCAGCAAAAAATATAGCGGCAAGCCGATCATGACAATACCGAAAAATGACATTGGTACGCCCAGGATAACGCCGAATAACAAGCCTATGCCTAGGTCACTCAGCATGCCGGCATCCGAGCTGCCCATTCCGGCGATGGTCATGACGGGGATGCTGGCCAAGGGAGCGATCAATATTGAACGCCATGGCATTGCATATTTGGCTGACCCTACAAGCATTTCCGTCTCCTGGTTTGCGAAAGCTGATTTTTCAATCATATCGGACTGGTAGCAGAAGCATGCGGCACTTTTAAATAATCACTGGCAAAAAAATACCTGACAACCATTTTCATGGCCTTCATTTCCAAAAAGGATTGTCGCTTGATTTGAAATGTCCAAACAGCGATTCACAAGGCCAGCCATCATCGGCAACGACGTTGCAATCGCTGGCGTGCACGCAATCATGGAGCAGCCTGACCGGGTCGGCAATGGCCGGAAGGGAAAAAGCCGCCACGATCCGCTGCGTGGCGGCCGGAACTTCCTCGTCATCGGGGCCGTCCCGCTCAAGCAACCCGGCGGTCCTGCGCATCTCTTCCAGATTGCCGCCGCCTGAAAATTTGAGCAGATCATGCCAGCCAGGGATCGCCATCATCACGGCAAGCAGCTCGGCAAGATTGGACGCAATGCGGCCGGCCTGGCCTTCGGAGCTGACATAAAGAATGGGGCGACGTTCGATCTCGCCGTCGCCATAAGCGAGAAAAACGCCACCGCTGCTGTCACCGGCAACCGCTGAAAACGCCTGTTGCGGCGCCAGTTTGATCCAGGCGTAGTCGCGGGCAGCGCGGCCCAGATCGAAGTCGAAGTGCAAGGCCAGATCGTGCATGGCGGACTGGGATTTTTTTATATCGGCGAGTATCGTCATGGGATGAAGAAAACAATCAATGCGGCAAACAGGCCAAGACCAACTCCCAGTGAAAAAGCATGGGCAACCGGGCCTCTGGACCACGGCAGATAATGCCACACACCGCCACCAGCAAAGGCGAAACTGATGAGCAAAACGCCAAATAGCAAGCGGGTATTCATCAGGAAGGTAAGGAAATAAAACGACATAGCCGCCGAACTGCAAAGCGTGGCAATCACAAGAATATATAAAATATTTTTGAAATCATATGTCATTTTTTCTGCCTCATAAATGACAGTATCAGAAGATTACCCATCTGCCAACCCGGCACCACTCACTTCGACGAACTCAGATATGCCCGCAATCCATGCGTCAATACCAGAGGAAACACGCTGGCGTGATCCTCGTCATCAAACACGCGCATGCGGGTCTTGAGACTGGCGAATTTGTGCGATTTCAACTTGGCGTCGAATTCGCGCAGATCCTCGACCATGTCCGCATCCTCTTCGGAACGCGAACGCTTTTTCCCCGGCGCCAGCCGTTCCAGGCCGCCGATGCCGAAAAATACCGAGGCCGGCAAATCCTTGTGCGCCCTGGCATAGGCGCGCTCCCGGTCGAACATGACGCCGGCGTCGTACCACAGCGACGGGCTGCCGAGTATGTAATGATTGAAGGTGCGTGGCTCGGTCAACAGCATTTGCAAGCCCAGCAGGCTGCCGTAGGAATGGCCGATAAACACCTTGCGCTCCATATTGACGCGGTAGGTGCTCGCAATCATGGGCAACACTTCGGCAGACAGGAACTGGCCATACGCCGCCGCTTCGCCAAACAACGCCTTGCGTCCCGGCATATCCGAGCGATAGGTATGGTTGCGCGGCACCGTCGGCGTGTAATCGCGGCGGCGGCTGAACACGCCGTCATCGCCCTTCGCATACGACAGGCCGACCACCACCACTTCCTCCATCCCGGCATGCCTGGCCAGGCGCTGGGCGATATTGCGCACCACGGGAAACGCATAATTGGCGTCGACGACAAACAATACCGGGTAGCGCTTCTTGCTGTCGCGGTAGGAGTCGGGCAATGCCACGTAGACCTGGTAATCGCGGTTCAATGCCGTGGCATGGATATCGCGCACCTCGGTTTGGTCGAGAACATACGGTGGCGTGCCGGAGGCGGCCAGCGGGGCGCTGAGCGTGGCGCACAGTGCCATGAACAGAATAATGGGCTTCAACATAGACTTGTTTCCTCGACTGAATGACGACGGCAGACATGATGGCATGTGACATGCGTCACACATCATGCGACATCTGTCACACGTCGTCAAGCATTTTGCGCCGGCGTCGAAACCGGCAGCCTCACTTCCCCTGTCGATGCTCGACCGCATATACGGCCGCCTGCACCCGGCTGTTCAGGTTCAGCTTTTTCAGCACGTTCTGCACATGGATCTTGACCGTGCTTTCCGCCAGGTCCAGGGTGCGGGCGATGCCCTTGTTGCTTTCGCCGCGCGACAGGCAGTCGATGATTTCCTTTTCGCGCGGGGTCAGCTTGTCCAGTTCCGACGCCGGTTCCTCGCGCCGCGTGCCGGCCTGCAGCTGGGCCACCAGCTTGCCCGTCATCGCTTCGGCGATCACCACTTCGCCGGCGGCGGCGCGGCGGATCGCGCGCACCAGGTAGTCGGCGTCGATATTTTTGATCAGGTAGCCGCAGGCGCCCGCGCGCAGCGCCGTGGCCAGGTCGTCGGCGTCTTCCGAGACGGTCAGCATGACGATGGCGGTGCCGGGGCAATCGTGCTGCATCAGCTGCAGTGCTTCCACGCCCGACATGCCGGCCATGTTCAGGTCCAGCAGCACCACGTCGGGCTGCAGCTGGATCGCGCGCTTGATGCCTTCGACGCCGTCGGCCGCCTCGCCCACCACGGCAAATTCATCGTGGCGCTGCAGCAGCGAGCGTATGCCGCTGCGAAACAGGGCATGGTCGTCGACCAGCATGACGGTAATCGGTTTGTCGGGAGTGTCCATGATGATCCTTTGTATAGTGCTCATGCGGCCCGGCGCTGTTCGCGCGGCAGGTGCAATTCGATGGTGGTGCCGCATCCCGGCGAGGCATGCACGTCAAAGGTGGCGGCTATACGCTCCGCCCGTTCGCGCATGATGTGCAGGCCGACATGGCTTTCGCCTTTTTCCAGCACGGCGGCGGCGTCGAAACCGACGCCGTTGTCGCTGACGGTCAGCGTGAAATCCTGGTCGTCGGCCAGCCGCACTTCGACATGGCTGGCCTGGGCATGCTTGCGGATATTCGACAGCGCTTCCTGCACGATGAATAGTAACTGCAATTGCTGCTCACGCGGGAACGGCGCGCCGTCGACATCGGCCAGCAGGTCGGCGGCGATGCCGGTCTGGCGGCGGAATTTGTCGAGCGCGGCGCGCAGGGAGCCGATCAGGTCGTCCTCCATCAGGCGGCTGCGAAAGTTCAGCAGCAGCTCGCGCACGTCATCATAGCTTTCCTTGATGCCCGCCTGCAGGGCCGGCACGATGTCTTCCACCTGGTCGTAGCGGGCCTTGCGCACCGAGTCGTCCAGCATCTGTACCTGCAGGTTCAGGAAGTTCAGGCTTTGCGCGATGCTGTCGTGCAGGCCCTGGGCCACCAGGTTGCGCTCTTCCGACACCGCCATCTCGCGCTCGCGCGCGGCCAGGCGCAGGTTTTCCAGCGCGATGCCCAGCAGCTGGCCCAGGGTTTCGAGCAGGGCCAGCTCGCGCTCGGAAAACACGCGCGCATGACGGAAATGCAGGTTGAAAAAGCCCATGTGCTGTTCATGCGCGTGTATCTGGAACACGGAGACGGTGGCAAAGCCTTCGCGGTGGCATTTCAGTTCGTGCGCGCGGTCGATGCGGCGCATGTCGTGGATCCTGGCGACGTTTTCCCGCACGGCCGTGCCGCACAGGCAGTCGCCCACTTTCAGGCAGTGCTCGGACGCCACCAGTTCCTCCGACAAGCCCGTATGCACCACCATGTGCAGGTTGCCGCGCTCGGCGTCCAGCACGCGCACGGTGGAACCGTCGGCTTCGAAATAGGCGACGATGCGCTCCATGAAGCCGCCGCACAGCGCTTCGAGCGGCTGCGGACGCTGCAAGAAGGCGGCGCTTTCGTACAGCAAGGCCAGCTCGCGGTTGCGGTATTCCAGGGTGGCGGTCTTGCTGCGCACGCCCTCTTCCAGGTTGCCGTACAGGGCCTGCAAACGGTCGGCCATCTGGTTGAAACCGCTGGCCAGCTGGCCGAATTCGTCATTGCTGTCGACCGCCAGGCGCACGCTGAAGTCGCGCTCCTTCATGCGCTGCATGCCCAGCCGCAGCCGCGTCACCGGTTCGATAATCAGCATGAACATCAGGTAGATCATGCTGACCGTGCCCACCACCGCCATGCCCACCAAAATCAGCTGCGAGCCGCGCAGCCAGAAGGTGCGCTGCTCGCTGTCGCGCTCGATCAATCTCACCAACTGATCGACCTGGCCGGCGAAGCCTTGCGCTTCCTGCTCGAACAGCCGCGCCTGGGCGGCGGAACTGACCGCCAGCGCGGCCGGGCGCAGTTCTCGCTGCCAGGCCTGGACGATGCGTTCGAATTCGGTCTTGATGGCGGCGGACGGCGGCAGGAACAGGGGGCGCTGCGGATCGCCGCGGCCGATCTTGCCCAGCATGTCGTCGACCAGCAGCACTTGCGGCTGCACGCCGGAACGGCTCTCGCTCCCCACCAGCAGGGTCAAGCGGTAAGTCTGCATGCGCAGCCGGCCGGTTTCATTGATGGCGGCCGAACTGCCTTCGAGCTGCCAGGACAAAAACAGGGTACAGGCGATGGCCGTCAACGCCAGGGCCAGCATGCCCAGCAAGGCGCCGACGATCTTGGTCGAGAGTTTTTGCCACGAGGAGATCATCTGATTGAAACTCATGCTGTTCCTAGTCTATGCCGTGCCCTTCACCCACCCGTTTGCGCCATGAAACGGATGATCTTGTCCGGCCGCGTATTGAAATCATGCTGCTGCGGCTTCAGTTCGATGGCCAGGCGGATGGCCGCTTCCAGTTCCGCGTCGCTGGCTCCGCCGCGCAGCATGGGGCCGAACGCGAATTTTTCTTCCTGCCCCAGGCACAGGTACAGGGTGCCGTCGACGGACAGGCGCACGCGGTTGCAGGTCGCGCAGAAATGCTGCGACATCGGCGTGATAAAGCCGATGCTGGCCTGCCCGTCCGCCGTCGACAGATAGCGCGCCGGCCCGCCACCGAGTTCCAGCGCCTGCGGCACCAGGCCGAATTTTCGCGTCAGGCGCTCGCGCACGGCACCTAGCGGCATGTACTGCGCATTGCGCCCCGTGCTGCCCATCGGCATCGCTTCGATCAGGCGCAACATGAAGTGCTGCTCGATGCAGAATGACGCCATCGCCTCGATCTGATCGTCATTAATGCCGCGCATGGCCACCATATTGATCTTGATCGGATCGAAACCGGCCGCCTTGCCCGCCATCAGGCCGTCGAGTATCGGCTGCAGGCTGTCGCGGCCAGTAATCGTCTGCATGCAGGCGCGGTCCAGCGAGTCCAGGCTGACATTGATGCGGCTCACCCCCGCCGCGCGCAGCGCCACCGCATGGCGGCCAAGTTGCGTGGCATTGGTCGACAGCGACAGATCCCGCAGGCCGGGCAGCGCGGACAAGCGCCCCGCCAGCTCCGGCAGGTGGCGCCGCAACAGCGGCTCGCCCCCCGTCAGGCGCACGCGGCGCGTACCGAGCCGCACGAAAATGCCCAGCAGGCGCTCGATCTCGTCGAACGTGAGCCAGTCCTTCGGCTCTTCGAAACCGCGAAAACCCTTGGGCATGCAATAACTGCAACGCAAATCGCAGCGGTCGGTCACCGACAAGCGCAAATAGTCGATGGACCTGCCGAAGCGGTCCTGCAACATGGAACCGGACATCGCCCTACTCCTGTTTCATCATCTGATTGTAAAGGTTGAAGCCACGCTTGGCTGTACCCCGGAAGGGCCAGGCACCTAGTCACTTTGGCCTATTGCACCAGCGGACTGTCCGTGCCTTCGAGCTCCACGCCGTCGATCTTGGCGCGCCCGACCAGCAGATGCAGATACTGGTGCACGGCACGCTGCCAGGCCGCGCGCGACAGCCGGTCGGCGATCTGCGCCTGCACCGCCTCGTACGCGATCGCCTTGCCTTCGATACGGCGCAGCACCTGCACGATGTGGTAGCCGAAGCGCGTTTCCAGCAAGCGCCCGGCCAGCTCGCCTTCGTCCAGCCGGAAAACCAGCGCATCGAACTCCGGCACGCTCTGGCCCGGCGACAGCTGGCCCAGGTTGCCACCCAGGGCGCCCGAGGGGCAGTTCGAATACTGGCCCGCCAGCTCCGCGAAACGCTCCGGCGCGGCTTTCAAGGCGTCGAGCACGGCCTGCGCGGTGGTGCGCAGCAGGTCCAGTGGCGCCTCGGGCGTCACCTGGAACAGGATATGGCGCGCTTCCACCAATGCGCCGCTGCGGAACAGCTGCGGGCGCTGCGCATAAAACGTGCGGCAGGCGGCGTCGTCGGCGACCGGCACTTTCACTTCCTGCGCAAACAGCGCTTCGACCAGGTCGTCATCGCTGGCGGCGCACAAGCCCAGGCGCCGTGCTTCATCGAGCAGCAACCGGCGCAGCACCAGTTCGTGCACCGCCTGTTTCAGGGGATTGCCGGCGCCCTGATGATGCGCCAGCTCCTGTTCCACTTCCGTGTCGTCGATATCGACGCCATTCACTGATATACCCATGATGCTTCTCCTTGTTAGCGCCGGCGTACCAGCTGCCAGGTGCGGCCCAGATAGGCCACGGCGCCAAAGCCGCTCCATACATGCACCAGGCGGGTGAACGGGAAGATGACGAACAGCGACATGCCCATGAACAGGTGCAGCTTGAAGATCCACGGCGCGTCAACGATAAAACCGGCGGCGTCGCCACGGAAAGTGACCACGTGCTGGGCCCAGGTCATCAGGAGCACCATCATGTGGCCGTCCATGTGCGAGGCCGAGACAAAGATCGACGACAGTCCCAGTAACAGGGTCAGCAAGATCCACAGCAGCACCAGCTTGTCCTTGAAGGTGGTGCGGGCGGCCACGCGGTCATTGCCGAAGCGGCGCGCCAGCAGCATCAGGATGCCGACCAGGCACAAGGTGCCCATGACGCCGCCGGCCACCATGGCCACCGTCTGCTTGACGCCGTGGGTGACGCCCAGCGCATCCCACACCCAGACGGGGGTCAGCAGGCCGGCCGCATGGCCGAAGAACAGGCCCAGTATGCCGACGTGGAACAGCGGGCTGCCAAGGCGCAGCATGCCCGTATTGAGCACCTGGCTCGATTCCGATTTCCAAGTGTATTGCTCGCGGTCGAAACGCGCCAGGCTGCCGAGCAGGAAGATCGCCAGCGCGATATAGGGATAAATCCCGAACACAAATTGATGCAGGTAGTTCATGACGCTCTCCTTCAGTGATGCGGTGCTGCCGCCTTGGGATAGAAATTGACGGGATGGGTTCCACCCGGACCCGCCCCGGCCAGGCCGCCAGGCTTGAGCAGCGGCTCGATGCCGTCCGCGCCGGGTCCGAAGGTTTCCAGCGCTTCGTCCATGTCGCGGACCGGCGGCTCGCTCAGTTCCTCGGCCTGGACCGGCGTCAGTGTCTGCAGCAGGTCGAACACGCAGGCGTAGCTGCTGCCATTGGCGCGCAGCTTGCGGCCGATATAGGCCAGCACGTGGATGGCGTCGCCCAGCAGGCGCTCGGCTTCCGGCGGCTCCTGCTGCGACAAAAACTCCAGGAACAGCGGCACATAGTCGGGCAAATCGTCGCCCACCATCTGCAGGCCGTGGCGGCTGTATTCGGCCAGCAGGTCGACCATGGCCTGGCCCCGGTCGCGCGATTCGCCGTGGATATGCTCGAACAGGTGCAGCGACTGCGACGGGTTGCGGTCGAAGGTCATCACATATTGCTGCTGCAGGTCGATCAGCGCGGTGGCCTGCAAGTGCGCCAGCAGCGGCCGCAGGGTCGCCTGCCAGGCCGGCAGGGTGTCAAGCAGCAGGCCATTCAGTGCGGGCAGCTCCTGCTGCAGTTCCGGCTCCGGGTACAACAGCAATGCCGACAGCACCTGGTAGCCCTGCATGGTATTCAGATGATCAGACATCGAGGCTCTCCTTTTTTTTACGCGACTTCGGCATTGCCATGAAAATCTCCGAGCCGTGCTTGCGCTTGCCGAACAGGCTGGCGTCGCTGGTGCCGTCCGAGCAGCCGTTGCCAAAAGTGAAGCCGCAGCTGCCCTTGTCGTTGAAGCTGTCTTCGGCCATTTCCTTGTGGCTGCTGGGGATCACGAAACGGTCTTCGTAGTTGGCGATCGCCATGATGTGGTACATGTCTTCCACGGTGGCCGCATCCAGGCCCACCTGCTCCAGCACCGCCAGGTCGGGCGTCGGCGCCACATGCTTGCTGCGCATATAGGCACGCATGGCCAGCATGCGGTCCAGGGCGCGGATCACGGGCGGCTGGTCGCCGGCCGTCAGCAGGTTGGCCAGGTATTGCACCGGGATGCGCAGGCTGGACGTGTCCGGCAGGATGCCGTTCTTGCCCAGCTTGCCCGATTCGGCGGCGGCCTGGATCGGCGACAGCGGCGGGATATACCACACCATCGGCAAGGTGCGGTATTCGGGATGCAGCGGGAAGGCCACCTTCCACTCGACCGCCATCTTGTAGACCGGCGAACGTTGGGCCGACTCCAGCCACGAGTCCGGGATGCCCTGGCGGCGCGCCTCGTCGATCACGGCCGGGTCGTGCGGGTCGAGGAAGAGATTCAGTTGCGACGGATACAGGTCGCGCGGATCGGCCACCGAGGCCGCCGCTTCGATCCTGTCGGCGTCGTACAGCAGCACGCCCAGGTAACGGATGCGGCCGACGCAAGTTTCCGAGCACACGGTGGGCTGGCCCGCCTCGATGCGGGGGAAGCAAAAGGTGCACTTCTCGGCCTTGCCGGACGACCAATTGTAGTAAATCTTCTTATACGGGCAACCGGAGATGCACATGCGCCAACCGCGGCACTTGTCCTGGTCGATCAGCACGATGCCGTCGTCCTCGCGCTTGTAGACCGAGCCCGATGGACAGGATGCGACGCAAGTAGGGTTCAGGCAATGCTCGCACAGGCGCGGCAGATACATCATGAAGGTGTTCTCGAAGGTGCCGTACATCTCCTTCTGCATATTGTCGAACAGCGCATCCTGGCTGCGCTGGGCAAATTCGCCGCCCAGGTCATCCTCCCAATTCGGGCCCCACTCGATCTTGTCCATCTTCTTGCCGGTCAAAACCGAGATCGGCCGCGCCGTCGGCGGCGTTTCCGACAAGGGCGCGTTCTGCAGGCGCTCGTAGTCAAACGTGAACGGCTCGTAGTACTCGTCGATCTGCGGCAGGTTCGGGTTGGCGAAGATATTGGCCAGGATTTTCAAACGGCTGCCCTGGCGCGGCTCGATCTTGCCGGCCGCGGTACGACGCCAGCCGCCATTCCACTTCTCCTGGTTTTCCCACTGTTTCGGATAGCCGATGCCAGGCTTGGTTTCCACGTTGTTGAACCACGCGTATTCCACGCCATCGCGGCTGGTCCACACGTTCTTGCAGGTGACGGAACAGGTGTGGCAGCCGATGCACTTGTCCAGGTTCAGCACCATGCCGATTTGCGCTCTGATTTTCATGCCATGCTCCCTTGTTCTTCCAGCAACGGGCCTTCGAGCCAGTCGATCTTGTTCATCTTGCGGACCAACACGAATTCATCGCGGTTCGAGCCCACCGTGCCGTAGTAGTTGAAACCCCACGACAGCTGCGCGTAGCCGCCTATCATGTGGGTCGGCTTGGTGACGGCGCGCGTCACCGAGTTGTGGATGCCGCCCCGCTTGCCCGACTGCTCGGAACCGGGCACATTGATGATCTTTTCCTGTGCGTGGTACATCAACGTCATTCCCTCCGGTACGCGCTGGCTGACGATGGCGCGCGCCGTCAGGGTGCCGTTCACGTTGAACACTTCGATCCAGTCGTTGTCGACGATGCCGGCGTTCTTCGCATCAATCTCGGACAGCCACACATGGGGGCCGCCGCGCGACAGGGTCAGCATGCGCAGATTGTCCGAATACGTCGAGTGGATGCCCCATTTCTGGTGCGGCGTAATGAAGTTCAGCGCAATTTCCTTGTTGCCGTTCGGCGTGGCACCGAGCATCTGCGTGGTGGTTTTGGTGTTGATGGCCGGCTTGTACACGCACAACCCTTCGCCAAAATCACGCATCCAGCGGTGATCCTGGTAAAACTGCTGGCGGCCCGTCAGCGTGCGCCAGGGGATCAGTTCATGCACATTGGTATAGCAGGCGTTGTAGCTGACTTCTTCCGACTCCAGGCCCGACCAGGTCGGCGACGAGATGATCTTGCGCGGCTGGGCCTGCACGTCGCGGAAGCGGATGGTGTCGTGCTCGCGCGGCAGCGCCAGGTGGGTATGGTCGCGGCCCGTGATTTTGGACAGCGCGGCCCAGGCCTTGACGGCCACGTGGCCATTGGTTTCCGGTGCCAGCGACAAAATCATCTCGGCCGCATCGATGGCCGTGTCCAGCCTTGGCTGGCCATGCGCCACGCCCTCGGCCAGCACGGTGCGGTTGATGCCGCGCAGGACCTCGACTTCATGGCCGGTCTTCCAGCTGATGCCCTTGCCGCCATTGCCGATGTTTTCCAGCAGTGGGCCGATCGAGGTGAACTTCTGGTAAATCTTGGTGTAATCGCGTTCGATGACGGTAAAGTTGGGCATGGTCTTGCCCGGTATCGGCTCGCACTCGCCGGCGCGCCAGTCTTTCGGGTCGAAGGGCTGGCCCAGTTCACCGGGGGTGTCGTGCATCAGGGGCGTGAGGACGATATCCTGCTGGGTGCCCAGATACGCCCCGCCGATTTCCTCGAATTTCCTGGCGATGCCCTTGTAAATATCCCAGTCCGACTTCGATTGCCACAGCGGCTGCACGGCTTCCGACAGCGGGTGGATGAAGGGGTGCATGTCGGACGTGTTCAGGTCGTCCTTTTCATACCAGGTGGCAGTCGGCAGCACGATGTCGCCATACAGGCAAGTGGTCGACATGCGGAAGTCCAGCACCACCAGCAGATCGAGCTTGCCTTCGGCGGCCGGACGCACTTTCACGTCGCGCGGCTTGATGCAGTTGTTCTCGTCGCTCATCAGGGCGTTCTGCGTGCCCAGCAAATACTTGAGGAAGTACTCGTGGCCCTTGCCCGAACTGCCCAGGATATTCGAGCGCCAGACAAACATATTGCGCGGGAAGTTGGCCGGATTGTCCGGATCGTCGCAGGAAAATTCAAGCTGTTTGTTCTTGATCTGGCTGACGGCATAATCGACCGGATTGACGCCGGCGGCCAAAGCGGCGCGCGTCACTTCCAGCGGATTGGTCTGCAGCTGCGGCGCGGACGGCAGCCAGCCCATGCGCTCGGCCTTGGCGTTGTAGTCCAGCAGCGTCATCGGCGCCACGTCGGGGCCGGCCGTCGGCGAGGCGATTTCCTCGGTGTGCAGCTTTTCATGGCGCCACTGGCTGGTATGGGCATAGAAGAACGAAGTGCCGTTCATCTGGCGCATGGGGCGGTTCCAGTCCTGGGCGAAGGCCAGCGGCGTCCATCCCGTTTGCGGCCGCAGCTTTTCCTGGCCCACGTAATGGGCCCAGCCACCACCCGATTGACCCACGCAGCCGCACATCATCAGCATATTGATGATGCCGCGATAGGTCATGTCCATGTGGTACCAGTGATTCAGCGCCGCGCCGACGATGACCATGCTCTTGCCGCGCGTCTGGTCGGCGTTCTCGGCAAACTGGCGCGCCACGGTGATCACGTCCGCCGCTTTTACGCCAGTATGCTTGACCTGCCAGGCTGGCGTATAGGGCACGTCGTCGTCATAGCCGGTGGCGACATTGCCGCCGCCCAGGCCACGGTCCACGCCATAATTGGCCAGTGTCAGGTCGAACACGGTGGCCACCAGCACGCTCGTGCCGTCGGCCAGCACCAGGCGCATGGCCGGCACATTGCGCATCAACATGTCGCTGCTGTCTTTGCCGCCGAAATACGGGAAGCCGACGGACACCACCTCGTCGCTATTGCCCAGCAAGGACAGCTGCGGATCGACGGGCGCGCTGTTGCCGCCCTCTTTCATCTCCAGGTTCCACTTGCCCGCTTCGCCCCAGCGAAAACCGATGGAGCCGGCCGGCGCCACGATGCGGCCGGACGCTTCGTCGATGACCAGGGTTTTCCAGTCCGGGTTGTTGGTTTCGTCGAGGTTGTTGGCCAGGTGCGAGGCGCGCAGGAAGTATTCGGGCGCCAGGATGCCGTTCTGCTCTTTCAACAGCACCAGCATCGGGAAATCCGTGTACTGCTTGGCGTACTCCTTGAAGTAGGCCGATTGATGGTCTTTATGGTATTCGTTGAGGATCACATGGCCCATGGCCATGGCCAGCGCGGCGTCGGTGCCCTGCTTCGGCGCCAGCCAGATATCGCCGAACTTGGCCATTTCGCCGAAGTCGGACGACACGGCGACGGTTTTCGTGCCCTTGTAGCGCACTTCGGTATAAAAGTGGGCGTCGGGCGTGCGTGTCATCGGCACGTTCGAGCCCCATACCATCAGAAAGGTGGAGTTGTACCAGTCGGCCGATTCCGGCACGTCGGTCTGTTCACCCCACACTTGCGGGCTGGCCGGCGGCAAATCGCAGTACCAGTCATAAAAGCTCAGCGCCACGCCGCCGATCAGTGACAGGTAGCGCGTGCCGGCCGCATAGCTGACCATCGACATGGCGGGAATCGGCGAAAACCCCACGATGCGGTCAGGGCCATACTTCTTGATCGTCAGCGCATTGGCGGCCGCGATCATCTCGTTCGATTCATCCCAGGTGGCGCGCACGAAGCCGCCCAGGCCGCGTATCGATTTGTACTGCTGCGAGCGCACGGGGTCCTGGCTGATGTAGTCCCAGGCGGTGACCGGATCCATGGTCTTGCGCGCTTCGCGCCACATTTCCATCAGCCGGCCACGGATCATCGGATACTTCACGCGCTGGGCCGAATACACATACCAGGAATAGCTGGCGCCACGCGGGCAGCCGCGCGGCTCGTGGTTGGGCAGGTCCGGGCGGGTGCGCGGATAGTCGGTCTGCTGGGTTTCCCAGGTGATCAGGCCATTCTTGACATACACCTTCCAGCTGCAGGAACCGGTGCAGTTGACACCGTGCGTGGAACGCACGATCTTGTCATGCTGCCAGCGCTGGCGGTACGCGTTTTCCCAGGTGCGGTCTTCATCGACCACGGTGCCATGACCGTTCGAAAACGGCTCGGCGCGCTTGTTGAAAAATTTAAGACGGTCCAGAAAGTGACTCATGCTACCTCCACACATGCGCCGCGGGGCGGCGCCAGGTCATTAAAACGCTGCAAGCTGAATGGCTCAAGCGTCGATGCAATGAGTCTAGCGAGCCGCTACCTTGCGCGGTATTGGCAGGAAGTCGGTTTTCGGCACCAGGAATGCATAGGGGGATAGGCACTAATGCCTATGGGCGCACGCTCGCCGCTGCGGTATACCTGTCAGCCTTCACCATTCACACAGGAGTTCGCACCATGAGCATCACCGATTACGCCAGCCTCGTCGCCAGCGCGCGCCAGCAGGAGCAGCCGCAGCGCCTGCTGTTTACCTTTACCCGCGCCGAAGCGGAACCTGGCGGCCAGGGCAAGTCGCTCACGCCGGTGCTGTGCGCCGACAAGCTGCCCGGGGAACTGGGCAGTTTCGAGCAGTTGATGGAGGAGTCGACACAGATGCCGGCGCACTGGGACGTGGTGTTCGTGGCGGGCCTGGCCGGTAGCGGTGGCCAGCCGCCGGCGCCGCAGCAGTGCGAGGCGCCGCTGCGGTCCATGGTCAAGGCGATCGAGGAAGGACGCATCGACAGCCTGCTGGCGTTCGACCGCAGCGGGGATCTGCTCAGGTTTGCCTAGGCGTTTGCGATATAGGCGGCCAGTTCGTCCGGTGTCCCCATCGGAAAGGCCTCCTTCAGGCAGGCGAGGAAGGCCGATACCCGCGCGCTGAGCAGTCTTCGCGACGGATACAGCGCCCACAGCGCGATTTCCGTGCCGTCGACGTCGCCCCAGCTGGCCAGGGTCCCGGCCGCCAGGTCATGGCTGACCAGCGACAAGGGCAGCTGGGCGGCGCCGACGCCCAGCCTCACCGCATCGCGCACCATGAACAGCGACGCCAGGCACAGCACCGGTTCGACCTCGATCGTCGATGTTCCGGCCGGCGTCACGACATGCCAGGCCTCGCGCTCGCGGCGCGTGCCGCGCATGACGGCCGGCACGGCAGCCCCGCCGCCGGGCGCCGCCAGGCCAGGCGGCGCCACCACCACCAGCCGGTCGCGCAGGAAGATGCGGCCGACCAGGCTGGCGTCAGGCGCGGGATTGACGCGGATAACCAGGTCGTAGCCCTCCTCGACCATGTCGACCGGCCGGTCCTCGGTCGTCACCTCCAGCCGGACCTCGGGATACTTCAGCGCGAAGCCGGCTGCCAGCTTGCCCATTGCCGCCTGCGAGAACAGCAGCGGCGCGCTGATGCGCAGGCGGCCGCGCGCTATCGCGCTGCCCTGTGCAATCGCGCCGGCCGTTTCGTCGATCTCGTTCAACAGCACGCTCGTGCGTTCATGCAGGGCCTTGCCCTCCTGCGTGAGTTTCAGCGTGCGCGCGCCGCGCTCGAACAGGCGCAGACCCAGGCTGCTTTCCAGCTCGGCCACGCGGCGCGACAGCGTCGCCTTCGGCCGCCCCGTGGCGCGCGCGGCCCGTCCTACGCCGCCATGCCGGGCCACCAGATTGAAATCGACCAACGCCAGCATATCCATATGTTCCACCATTGAGACAGTATGTCCAAATATACCGTCTTTCGGCCACACGGTGGAATGATTATGATGAATTACCTTTTCAACCCCACCAGGAGTTTTATCATGACCATCCTCGTTACCGGTGCCACCGGCACCATCGGCCGCCACGTGATCGACCAGCTTGTCCAGCGCGGCGCCAGCGTGCGTGCACTCGTGCGCGATCCGTCCAGGGCCGATTTCCCGGCCGGCGTCGCTGTCGTCCAGGGCGACCTGATGGAGCCCGCCGGATTGCGCGCGGCCTTCGCTGGCGTTTCCGCCCTGTTCCTGCTCAATGCCGTCACGCCCGACGAATTTACCCAGGCGCTGATCGCGCTGAACCTTGCCAGGGAAGCGGGTGTCCAACATATCGTCTACCTGTCCGTCATCCACAGCGACCGCTACGTGAACGTGCCGCATTTCGCCGGCAAGTTCGGCGTCGAACGCATGCTCGAACAAATGGACTTTTCCGCCACCATCCTTCGACCCGCCTACTTCATGAACAACGAGCTGACGATCAGGGACGCCGTGCTGGCCCACGGCGTGTATCCGATGCCGCTTGGCGCCAAGGGCCTGGCCATGGTCGATCCGCGCGACATCGGCGAGGTCGCCGCCATCGAACTGATACGCCGCGCCGGCGCGACCGGACCGCTGGCGCTGGAACGCATCAACCTGGTCGGCCCGGACACGCTGACGGGGGCCGATGCGGCCGCCATCTGGTCGGGGGTACTGGGGCGCCCCGTCGCCTATGGCGGCGACGATACGGCCGGCTTCGAGCGCAACCTGCGCAACGTCATGCCGGCCTGGATGGCCTACGACATGCGCCTGATGGCCGAGCGCTTCCAGAGCGACGGCATGCTGCCGGAAGCTGGCGACGTGGCGCGCCTGACGGCCATGCTGGGACGGCCGCTGTACGCCTACCGCGAGTATGTCGCGTCCATTGCAGGCCAGGCCGCGGTTTCAATTTAACGACCAAGGAGAGCCATCATGATCTATTCGACTGCCACGGTACCGGTCAATCCGGAAGGAGAAGTCCCGCTGACACGCGCCCAGGCCTGGGCCGGGCTGGCATGGAAGGCGCGCGACGCCCGTTTGTTCCTGCCGCCGGGACTGTGCACCCGCTGCGAGGTGATCGAGGAAAGCGCCAGCCATATTGTGCGCGACGCCACCATCGGCGGCGTCGACCTGCGCGAAATCATCAGTTTCGACGCAGGCCACAAGGTGTCCTTCTTCCAGGCGGCGGGACCGCGCGAAGGGGTGATCGTCAACGAGCTGTTCGAAGACGACGCCGGTGCCCTGCGGCTGAAGTTCTACTGCTATACGGGCTTGCGCGGCAAGCAGCCGAACGGCCCGGAGGAACAGGCGGAACAGGCCTGGATGGACAGCGACAAGGGCTACAGGACCGCCCTGCTGTCGACGCTGCAACGTACGCGCGCCTTGCTCGCCGAAGGCAAGTTGTAAGCCACTGCGCCGCTTGCCCCCGGCATGTCGCCGCCGGGATCAAACATCCTTCCACGGCCGCTCATGCAGATGGCGCGCCCGTTCAATTGGGCACACCAGCGGCAAAAACTGCTGCTGGCGCGCCGAATACGCCATCAGCGCGCCGCTGTCGATATCGAAGTACCAGCCATGCAGTTTCAGCAGCCCCTGCTCCACCCGGCGTTTCAGCCATGGGTAGGTCAGCAGATTGTCGAGCGACTGCAGGATGCTGGCCAGCTCGCAGGCATGGCGCTGTTCGTGCGCCGGGCGGTGGCCCAGGTCGCGCCGCACGCGCTGCGCCACCGGTTCGGCGATGCGCATCCACTGGCCCACGAAGTCGGTTTCCTGCTCCTGCGCGCGCGGCTGGGGTTCCAGCAGCGCGCGGATGCCGCCGCAGCGCGCGTGGCCCAATACGATCACCCGCGCCACTTCCAGCTTGCAGACGGCGAACTCGATGCCCGAGCTGACGCCCGGCGGCGCGTCCGGCGTACATGGCGGCACCAGGTTGGCGATATTGCGGATCACGAACATGTCGCCCGGGTCGCTGCCCGTCAGCAGCATCGGATCGACCCGCGAATCGCAGCAGCCGATCAGCAGGGTCGACGGCCGCTGGCCGTCGCGCAGGCTGTCATAGAGAGTCTGCGGCTCGCTGAAATACTGCTGCTGGAACAGGCTGAAGCCGTTGACGAATTTTTCCAGTTCTTCCATCATGGTCTCGACTTAGCAGGGCATCGCCGCATTCTTGCGCGCATAACACCACCAGGTGATCGCGATGCAGCTGACATAGAATCCGATAAAGGCCCACAGCGCCGCGTCGGGGCTGCCTGTCAAAGCGATGGAAGTGCCGTAGCTTTTCGGGATAAAGAAGGCGCCATACGCGGCCACGGCGGAAGTAAAGCCCAGCACGGCCGCGCCTTCCTTGTTGGCGTCGACAATCGCCTGCTCCTGCACCGCCTTCGGCTTGCCGGCGGCGGCGCGCTGGTGCTCGGTCAAAAAGATCACGGGTATCATGCGGAAGGTCGACGCATTGCCGATGCCGGTGCCGGCAAACAGCAGCATGAACATCCAGAAAAATCCGGCGAAGCTTCCACCAATACCGCCTTGCGGCATAAAATGCAGCACGCCCAGCACGGCGGCGATCATCAGGAAGAACGACCACAGGGTGACGCGCGCGCCGCCCAGTTTGTCGGAAATCACGCCACCGGCCACGCGCGACAAGGCGCCGACCAGCGGGCCGAGAAAGGCGTAGTCGAGCGGATTGACATCCGGGAACTGGATCTTGATCAGCAGCGGAAACGCGGCCGAATAACCGATGAAGGAGCCGAAGGTGCCGGTGTACAGCCAGCACATCAGCCAGTTGTGCTTGCGCTTGAAGATCACCGCCTGCTCGGAAAACGAGGCCTTGGCCGAGGCCAGGTCATTCATGCCGAACCAGGCCAGCAAGGTCGACAGCGCAATGAACGGCACCCAGATAAAGCCGGCGTTCTGCAGCCACATCTGTTTGGTGGCGCCGGCCTTGGCCCACGTCAGCGACTCGCCGCCCCAGGCGCCGAAGACCGCCATGGTGATCACCAGCGGCACCACGAACTGCACCACCGACACGCCCAGGTTGCCCAGGCCCGCATTCATGCCCAGCGCGAAACCCTTGCTCGCCTTTGGGTAAAAGAAGCTGATATTGGCCATCGACGAGGCGAAATTGCCGCCGCCGAAGCCGCACAGCAGCGCCAATACCAGCATGGTCGGGTAGCCCGTATTCACGTCCTGCACGGCAAAGCCGATGCCGATCGCGGGGATCAGCAGCGAGCCGGTGGAAATCGCCGTCCAGCGGCGGCCACCGAAGATCGGCACCATGAACGAGTAAAAGATGCGCAAGGTGGCGCCGGACAGGCCGGGCAAGGCGGTCAGCCAGAACAGCTGGTTGTTACTGTAGGTGAAGCCGATATTGGGCAGGTTGACCACCACCACGCTCCACACCATCCACACGGCAAAGGCCAGCAGCAGCGCGGGGATCGAGATCCACAGATTGCGCCCGGCGGTGGCCTTGCCGGTCTGTTGCCAGAAGCTGGGCGTTTCAGGCTCCCAGGTATTGATCATGTATTTGCTCATGGCTTATGCTCCAGCGAGTTGAGGGGATTGCGCCGCGCGTTGCGGCTTGAACGAGAAATGCATCCAGACGAGGGACACGCAGACGGTGCCGTACAAGAGCATGAAGGCGCTCGAACGCACGCCGGTGAGATCGACCAGGGCGCCGAACAGGACCGGCAGCACGAAGCCGCCCAGGCCGCCGGCCAGGCCCACCACGCCCGAGACGGCGCCGATATTGTCGGAAAAATCGTCGCCGATGAACTTGAACACGGAGGCCTTGCCGACCGCCATGGCGATGCCGACCACGAACAGCAGCACGGTAAACAGCACCGGCGACAGGCCGACATGGAAGGCCAGCGGGCCGGTGACGGTTTCGATCACCATCTGGGTTTGCGGATACGACAGCAGGAAGAAGCACACCCAGCACACCCACATCACGGCCCACGTCACCTTCGCCGCGCCGTATTTGTCCGAGACCCAGCCACCCAGGGCGCGCAGCACGCCACCGGGCAGCGAGAAGCAGGCCGCCAGCAGCGCCGCGTGCTTCAAATCAAAGCCGTATTCGGCCACGTAGTACTTGGTCATCCACAGCGCCAGCGCCACATAGCCGCCGAACACCACCGAGTAATACTGGCAGTAGCGCCACACGCGGGGGTCTTTCAGCACGCGCATCTGCGACGCAAAGCTTTCGCCCGACGGCGCCAGGTGCGATTTGTCGGTAAAGGAAAACAGCCAGAAGATGATGGCCGTGGCCAGCATGGCCACCGCATACACCTTGGGCAGCATCTGCCAGCCGAAGGCGGCGACGATGCCGGGCGCGACGAACTTGGTCAGCGCCGAACCCGAGTTCCCCGCGCCGAAAATGCCCATCGCCAGCCCGCGCCGCTCCTTTTCATACCAGCGCGCCACATACGGCGTGCCGACCGAGAACGAGCCGCCGGCCAGGCCGACGAACATGCCCAGCACCAGGAAATGCCAGTAGGCGGTGGCATAGGAAATCAGATAAATCGGCACCACGCTGGCGATCATCAGCAGGAAGAACACGCGCCGCCCGCCGTATTTGTCGGTCCAGATCCCGAGCGGCACACGCACCAGGGAGCCGGTCAGCACCGGCATGGCGGCCAGCAGGCCGAATTCGGTCTCGCTCAGGCCCAGGCTGGCCTTGATCGGAATGCCCAGCACGGCAAACATCATCCAGACCGCAAAGCAGATGGTGAAGGCGAAGGTACTGCCGGCCAGCACGGACAGCTGCCTGCGCCGCATGCCGGGCGCGCCGGGCTGCTTGTTACTACTGTTATTGTTGGTGCCATCTAAGGTAGCCACGATGCTTCTCCATGAATGCACTGGCCGTATGGCCAGCCGTCCCGGCCAGCTTACGTGGCCGCCGCCCGCGCCACTATCGGCCACAGGGTGGTTTTGGCAAGGCAATCTGAATAGAGGGGTCGGCAGAAGTGACTAGGCACCCTGGCAATGCAGGCGGGCAAGGAGAAGGAAGACAGGACGGGCGCGCAGGGCGTCCCGGCCCCGGAAAAAACAATCAGGACGAGCGCATCGGCTGCTCGAAACTCAGGTGGATGAATTCTGCCGGGTGGACCAGCGCGACGGCGACGCTGACGCGCAGGATGCCCTGCACGATATCGTCGCCCGTCATGGTGCTGCCCAGGCCGGCCTCGACACGGAAGGCGTCGGCTGCGCTGGCGCCCGGCAAGGCGCCGTTCTGCCACTGCGCGGTGAGAAAGGCGGCGATCATGCTGCGCAGCGACTGCCAGGTATGGGCATCGTTGGGCAGGGATGCATGAGCGGCCATGGCTGCCCTGATCGACCGTCCCAGCATGATGGCGGTGCGCCGCACCGGGATGTAGCGCCAGTCGTCGCTATTGCCGTCCATGGTGCGCGATCCCCAGATCAGCAGGCCGCCCCCTGCAATGGTGCGGATGGCATTGACGGCCTTGCCGTCCGGCGGCAGGTTCAGTCCTTCGTGGTCTTGCTGCGAGATCTCTTCGGCCGGTGCGACGGCGCCGACGATGCAGGTATTGGCGGGCGCCCGCCACACGCCCTGCTGCGCATCGGTACGCGCGTACACGCCGGCCATCGCGGCGCCCGGCGGCAACTGGTTGGCCAGCGCCAGCAGCAACGCCGCCAGGCGATAGTACAACGGACTGGTTTTCAACAACGTGCGGTGCGTGTCGGCGACCAGCGTGGCGCGCTGTTGCTGGTCCGCCGGCATGCGGCGTCCAATGGCATGGAACAGCGCCGTGAGCGCCGCGCTGGCATCTGGTGAAGGCGGTGGTGACAGCTTGGCCAGCTCCTGCAGCAGCGCCTCGGACAGCAGCGCCAGCGCCGCATCATCGAGATTGTCCCAGGTGATGCTCAAGGGATCGACCAGATTGAAATGCAGCCAAGGATAGTAGGCAGCGCCAAAGCCGAGAAAACTGCCGTGCAGCGACGCGCGCAAGCCATGGCGGCTGCCGGAAATGATATCGTCTTGCGCGTGCCCGCTGCGTGGCTGGCCGCCACCGTAGACGTCGATCAGCACCATCCGGTCTTGCATGGCGCCGCAGTGATCGAGCAATGCCTGCCACACCGCATGACACTCGTCACTGCCATCGAGCAGCGTGGCATCCGGCGCCACGATCAGACCGATGCCAGCCACCTTGCTCAAGCCATCAAGCAGGTCCAGGAAGTCTTCTTTCCGCTTGCCGCGCGTGATCGCCTGCGCATGCGTGCCGGTCGACTGCACATAGGCCGGGCCGCCGCCATTGTCGAAGTAGGACTGCAAGCCATGGTAGAGAAAGAACCGCGCCTGGTCGTGGTGCGCCGGCAGCAGTTCCAGCGTGCCCTGCTCGACATGGAGCGAAAATAGCGGTGCGTGCGGGCCACCGAACTGCTGCTCGAACTGCCTGATCGACTCGACCAGGACCGGCCCGGTAGCCGTATCCTTGCCCGGCTTTGCCGTATAACCGAGGAACAGCGCCATGCCGCTGGCGGCGGCCACCAGCGAATCTGGCACGGCATTGCCTTCCACGACATACACACCCGGCGTCTTCAATTGCATCGCTGCTCCCTGCGGCATTCAGAATGAACGGCCATTCTATGCCCGGTGCCGCTTTTTTTCACGCTTTATTCGGCGTCCCAAAAACTTCCAGGCTTAGTTCCCATGACATATGGCCGGCCGGGGCAATTCAGGCTATGCTGGCCGCTCTTTCACCATCCTGAAAACCTGCACATGGACTACCTGAGCCTCAAGCATTTTCACATGGGCTGCGCCGCCGCCAGCGGCGCCCTGTTCCTGCTGCGCGGCGCCTGGATGCTGCGCGCTTCCCCGGCCCTGCAACAGCGCTGGGTAAAAATCGCGCCACACCTGATCGACACGGCGCTGCTGGTCAGCGCCATCACCCTGGCCGTATGGAGCGGACAGTCGCCGGGCAAACATCCCTGGCTGATGGCCAAGCTGTGCGCGCTGGTGGCATATATCGTGCTGGGCACCATCGCCCTCAAGCGCGGCAAGACGCTGGCCGTGCGCGCCACCGCCTTTGTCGCCGCGCTGCTGGTGTTTGCCTATATCGTGGCGGTGGCCGTGACCAGGCAGCCCTGGCCACTGCAAGCACTGTAAACAGCGTCAGAACGCGTAACGCAACGCGACGCTGGCGTTGCGCGGCGCGCCCCAGTAGGCCTGGTTATACATGCCGACCTGGCTGTAATAGCGCTTGTCGAACAGGTTGTTGATATTCGCCTGCAGCGACAAGCGGCGCGAGATATCATATTTCGCCATCAGGCTGGCCACCGCGTGGCCGCCCTGGCCCACCGTTTCCAGGCCATTCGGCCCGGTCGCTTCGCGCCAGGCCGCGCTTTGCCAGTTGACGCCGCCGCCCAGCGACAAGGCCTGCCAGGCGCCATCGAGGCGGTAGCTGGTAAATACACGCGCCAGCGTCCGCGGCACATAGCTGTTCAGGCGCACGCCGGCATTGTCTTCGGCCTGGGCATGCGACACGCTGGCCGACATGTTCCAGCCACGCGCCAGTTCACCCGACAGCTCGATCTCGATGCCGCGGCTGGTGGCGCCGTCGGCCGCGTAATACGCCTGCGTTAGCGAGTTGCCGACAAAGTGGCCCGTGTCTTCCTGCGCCAGGCCGTCCTGCACGATGCGGAACACGGCCAGCGCCGCATTGAGCCTGCCGCCGAAGTATTCGCCTTTCACGCCCGCTTCCAGGTTCTTGCCCTGTACCGGGTCGAGGTAGCGGCCCAGGCGGTCCTGGTTGCCCTGCGGTTTGAAGATCTTGCTGTAGCTGGCGTACAGCGAATGCCGCCGGTCGATCTCCCACACCAGGCCCGCATACGGCGTGACGGCGTGCTTGGCGTACGCGTAGTTGCCGCCCCAGTCGTCGATATGGTCGGCCTTGTAGCGGCTGTAGCGCGCGCCGAGTATGAGTTTGACCGGATCGGCCAGCGAAAAGCGCGCGGTGCCGTAAATACCGCGCTGCCGCACCGTGTCGAGCAGCTTCCAGCGATAAAAATTCGGGTCGTTCCAGTCCGGCTCCGGCGCCACGCCCTGCCATTGATAAAAATTGCCGTAGTCGACGCTGCCGCCCGAGTTGCCCGGATTGCTGGCGAACTGCTTGCTGCCCGAAACGCCCAGCGCCAGGTCGTGCCTGCGGCCCAACAGTTCAAACGGGCCCTGCACATAGGCGTCGACGCTGTCCTGGCGTCGCGTGCCACGGTACTGGCCCGGACTGCCAAGCATGCCCTGGCCCGTCAGCTTGTCAGGCCAGGTATAGGCAAAGGATTCGGCGGCCGCATAATCTCCCCAGCCGTGATTGAGCATGGCGGTCAGGTTCCAGCCGCCGCCCAGCTCCTGCTCCAGGCGCATGAACGCCGTCTGGCTGACGCTGTACCAGCGGCTCCAGGTGGCGGCCGTGGTGGCCGAACGCGGCCAGGTGGCGCGCTCGCCATCGGCGTACCACAGCGGCAGGCCGCCATACATGCCGCCGCGCGGACGGTTGTCCTGGTACTCATAGCCGGCGATCAGCACGCTGCCTGGCGCCAGGTCCGCTTCCACGGTGGCGTAGGCCATCGCTTTCTTGCCGTGGTACAGGTCGACATACGATTCGGCATCCTGGTAGCTGGCCACCACGCGGCCGCGCACGCGCCCGTCGGCGCTCAGAGGCGCCGACAGGTCGGCGCTGGCGCGCGCATTGTTCCACGAGCCCAGGCTCAGCGCCGCCACGCCGGCCAGTTCGGTCGACGAGGCGCGCTTGCGCACCAGGTTGACGGTGGCCGACGGCTCGCCCGCGCCCGTCAGCAGGCCGGTGGCGCCGCGCACGATCTCGACCCGGTCATAGGCCGTCATGTCGAGCGTGCTGTCGCCGACGTTATAGGCGTTGTCGACCGTGGTGGGAATGCCGTCGTACTGGTAGCTGGCGATCGAAAAGCCGCGCGCAAAGAACGAGGTGCGGTCGCTGTCGTAGCGGTTGACGGCGACGCCGGCCGCGTTCTGCAGCACCTCTTCCACCGTTTGCAGGTTCTGGTCGTCCATCTGCTGGCGCGTGATCACGCCGACGGCTTGCGGCGTGTCGCGCACCGACAGGCCCAGGCGCGTGGCCGAACGCATGCTGCGGGTGGTGTAGGAGCCGCTGCCTTCCGTCACGCCGCTGTCATCGGCGACGGCGGTGATGGTGGTCTCCGGCATGGCCTGGCCCAGCGTCGCGGGCGCCGCCGCCAGCACATAGCCGCCATTGGCTTGCGCCACGGCGCGCAGGCCGGAGCCAGCAAGGATGGCGCTCAAGGCTTCGGCCGTGCCATGGCTGCCGGCCACGCCGGCGCTGCGCTTGCCCGCCACGCTGGCGGCCTGGTAGGAAATCATGGTGCCGGTCTCCTGGCCAAAGCGCACCAGCACCTGTTCCAGGGGACCGGCCGGAATGGCCAGCGGCGCACGCGCGGCCGCCACGGGACCGGCCGCATGGGCCACCGGTGCAAAGCCTGCGGCCAGCAGCCACAGGGCCTGGCTGACGGCGACGGCCGCCAGCGTGCGGCCGATGGAAGGTATTTGAGTGATGGACATAAGCGATTTTCCTGGCAATGAAAGGGTTTCACTACCTGTGCCACGCGAAAATCGAAAAACCCTCACCTTTTTAAAAATATTGTCAGGAAGCTGGCCGGTGCGGCACCACCGTCACCCAGTAGCGCGTGGTCTGGCGCACATCGACCGGCAAAGTGCGGGTCAGCATGTCGAGTACCTGGCCGGTGTCGGCCAGCGGATAAATGCCGGAGACCGGCAAATGCGCGATGGCCGGGTCGCAGGCCAGGCGCCCGGGACGGTAGCGCGCCAGCTCCGCCACAAAAGTGGACAAGGGCATCTCGTGCGCCACCAGCATGCCGGTGGTCCAGGCGTCGGCGCCGGCAGGCAGGGCTTCGATGGCGCCGATCTGCTCGCGGGTAAAACTGGCCTGTTCGCCCGCATGCACGCGGCGCGGTGCGCCAGCCAATTGTTCTGGGGCGATATCGACAGCGCCTTCGAACACGCCCAGGCGCGTGTGCCCCTCGTCCTGGCGTACCGCAAAGCGCGTGCCGACCGGCCGCAAGCTGCCCTGCGCCGTGCGTACCACGAAGGGGCGTTGCGCGCGGTCCGGCGCGGTGGCCACCATGATCTCGCCGCCGCGCACGGTGAGCTGCCGTTGTCGCGCGTCGAACCGCACGTCGATGGCGGTGCTGGTACCGAGCGTGACGCGGGTGCCGTCATCGAGCACGATCTGGCGCAGTTCTCCGGTGCCGGTGCGGTAGTCCGCCAGCCAGATCGTCGCCTGCCGGTCGCCGCCGGCCAGCCAGCCGGCCGTGCCCAGGCCAAACACCGTCAGCAAGGCCAGCGCCTGGCGGCGCGTGACCCGCGCCTCTTCGCGCGCCCGGGCATGCAGCGGCGCGCGCGCCAGAGTGCCGTGCGCCAGCGGCGCCGGCAAGGAGCGCAGGCGCGCCATGCAGCCCTCCACATGCTGCCAGGCCAGCTCATTGCCGGGGTCTTGCGCGCGCCACATGCGCCAGGCGGCATCCACCTCGGGCTGCACCTCGCCGGCCTGCAGCCGCACCAGCCACTCCACCGCCTCCAGGCTGGCCGCTTCGGACGCCTGCGCGCCGCTCATGCGGGCGGTCCGGCAAAAAAACACTGGTGCATGGCTTTCACCAGGTAGCGCTGCACGGTGGCCAGCGACACGTCGAGCGCGACGGCAATCTCCGCCTGCGGCATGCCGTCCAGCTGCGACAGCAAAAACGCGCGGCGTACCGGCGCCGGCAGGCCGTCGAGACGGCGGTCGATATCGAACAGGGTTTCGAGCAGGATGGCCCGCGCCTCGGGATCGGGCGCCAGCTGCGGCGGCAGGGCCGCCAGCGTTTCCAGATAGGCCGCTTCCAGGTCGCGCCGCCGGTAAAGATTGCCCAGCACGCCTTTGGCCACGGTGGTGAGGAAGGCGCGCGGCTCGCGTGCACCGACCGCTTCGTCGCGCGCGAGCAGGCGCATGAAGGTGTCGTGCGCCACGTCGGCCGCATCGAAAGCATTGCCGATCTTGTGGCGCAGCCAGCCCTGCAGCCAGCGATGATGGTCCTGGTACAGGCCGCCCACCTCCTGGTGAACGTCGCTCTGGGCTGGCGGCACGGCGTATCCTCGGTCAAACAATAATGATTCGCATTCTAACTGGCCCGGTACGGGACGTGCAACCACGTCGTTTCAATCATCGTACGGCGTGGCAGGCGGGACACAGCCGCCTTGCCATGCGAGCGGGCACGCGACTATAATTGAGAATAATTCGCATTCACAAATCATCGCACATGCCCGCAGTTGCTCCCACCATCGCCACCCTCTACAGCGACCATCACGGCTGGCTGCAAGGCTGGTTGCGGGGCAAGCTGGGCAACGCCAGCCAGGCGGCCGACCTGGCGCATGACACCTATGTGCGGCTGCTGCAGTCGCGCCGCGCCGATTTTGGCGCCCAGCCGCGCGCCTTTTTGACGCATGTCGCCAAGGGCCTGCTGATCGACCACTGGCGCCGCCAGGAGGTCGAGCGCGCCTACCTCGACACCATCGCCCTGCTGCCCGAAGCGCAATCGCCCTCGCCCGAAACGCGCTTGCTGGTGCTGGAAACGCTGTATCGGGTGGAAGCCATGCTGCGCGCCATGCCGGCGCAAACGCGCGAGATTTTCCTCATGGCGCAGCTTGATGAACTGAGCTACCAGCAGATCGCCGACCAGCGCCGCCTGTCGCTGGCCACCGTCAAGCGCCATATGCGCGCCGCTTTCCTGGCCTGCATGGCGGCCGCATGAGCACCTCGGCGCCGTCGATGGACTTGCTCGGTGAAGCGGCCGACTGGCTGGTATGCTTCCAGTCCGGCGAGATGACCGAACGCGAACGCGCCCGGTTCGAGCGCTGGCGCGCCAGCAGTCCGCTGCATGCGGCCGCCTGGCAGCGGGCCGAAGCCGTGCTGGGCGACTTCGCCGCGCTGCCACCGGACACCGCGCGCCAGACCCTGTCGCGCCTGAAAGCGCCGCGCCGCCGCCAGGCGATGCAGGTACTGGGCCTGATGCTGGCGGCGGCGCCGGCCAGCTGGCTGGCCTGGCGCGAGCTGCCATCCTGGACCGCCGACCTGCGCACCGCCACCGGCGAAAAGCGCACCATCGAGCTTGCCGACGGCACGCGGCTGGTGCTCAATTCGGCCAGCGCGGTCGACGTGCGCTACGCCGCCGAAGCGCGCCTGCTGCATCTGCTGGCCGGCGAAATCCTCGTCACCAACGGCCGCGATCAGCGTCACTTGCCGCCCCTGATCGTTCAATCAGAGCATGGCGCCATGCGCGCACGCGATACGCCCAAGTTGCGCTTTGCCGTGCGCCTGCTGGCCCGTGCCACGCGGCTGTCCGTGTTCGACGGCGCGCTGGCCGTCACGCCCGCGCGCGCCACCCCGGTCACGGGCGCAGCCAGGGCCGGCCAGGAACTGGAGTTCACCAGCGGTGCGGTGGGCGAGGCGCACGCCGTGCAGCCGAGTGCCGCGCTATGGGAAAAAGGCATGCTGGTGGCCAAGGACATGCGCCTGGCGGCCTTGCTCGATGAACTGGCGCGCTACCGGCGCGGCATCGTGCGTTGCGACCCTGCGATCGCCAATCTGCGCGTCTCGGGCGCGTTTCCAGTACACGACTTCGAGCGCAGCCTGGGCCTGCTGCGCCAGACGCTGGGACTGCAGACGAGCAGCGTGGGGCCGTACTGGATCACCGTCCAGCGTCCGCCTGAAACATAGTCTGCTTTGCAGTGACACCTTTTTCATCCTCGTCCGGTGTACCGGATGACAGCGCATCAGTAACGCGCCGCATCCCTCCCACCGAACAAAGGAAATCATGTCACCGCACCCGCAACGCCGCTTCCCCCGATTGACACCTCTCGCCATGCACCTGGCCATCGCCGGCCTGCTGGCGGGCGCACCGCTCCATATGGCCCAGGCGGCACCGGCGCCTGCCGCCAGCATCCAGACCTACGCCATCGCCGCCGGCAAGCTCGGCGACGTGCTGGCCGACTTTGCCGCCACCGCCGGCGTGCCGCTGTCGTTCGAGCCGGCGCAGCTGGGCGCGGCGCGCAGCGCGGGCCTGCACGGCAGCTTTACGGTAGCGGCGGGCTTCGCGCAACTGCTGGCCGGCAGCGGCCTGGAAGCGGTCGATGTGGGCAATGGCGCATATGCGCTGCGCAAGGCAGGCGTTTCACCTGCCGCTGCCGGCACGCAGACCCTGCCCGGCATCGCCGTCACCGCCAGTGTCGACCATCCGGCCAGCACCGAAGGCAGCGGGTCGTACACCACGCGCGCCATGCGCACGGCCAGCAAGCTGACCCTGTCGGCGCGCGAAACGCCGCAGTCGGTCGGCGTGGTCACGCGCCAGCAACTGGACGACCGGGGCTTCCAGTCGCTCGACGAAGCGGTGCAGGACGCCACCGGCATCACCACGCGCCAGATCGGCGGCGGCGAGCGCACCCAGTTTTTTTCGCGCGGCTTCGCGGTCAACAACTTCATGCTCGACGGCGTGCCGGTCGCCTTCGACCAGGACACCATGGGCCTGGCCACCATGGCCATGGTCGACCATGTGGAAGTGCTGCGCGGCGCGGCAGGCATCGTCACCGGCACCGGCAATCCGTCCGGCACCATCAACCTGGTGCGCAAGCGCCCGGGCGCCACGCCGCAGGTGCTGGTCAACGCCAGCGCGGGCAGCTGGGACAATTACCGCGCCGAGCTTGACGCCGGCGGCGCCCTGAATGCGTCGGGCAGCGTGCGCGGGCGCGCGGTGCTGGCGGCGCAGGATGCCGACACCTTCAAAAAGGCCTACCGCCATGAACGCCGATTCGCTTACGGCACCCTCGATATCGACCTGGCTCCCGGCACGGTGCTCAGCGTGGGCGCCTACGCCAGCCGCGAAGACAATCCGGGCGCCGACTGGAATGGCCTGCCCACGCGCCGCGACGGCAGCTTTTATCCGTTTTCGCGCTCCGCCCGCATGACGCCCGACTGGGCATACTGGAACAAGGACAACCGCAGCGCCTTTGCGGAACTCGACCATCAACTGGCTGGCGGCTGGCGCACGCGCGTCACGGCGCGCGCGCTGGAAACGACGATGGCGATGCTGGGCACCTATCTGTATCCGCTGGAAGACTCCAGCAACTTCGGCCAGGGCGTGGGCAAGTATGCGTACAAAAAAACCCAGCTGAGCGTGGACGCCTACGCCAGCGGCCCTTTCCGGCTGTTCGGCCGCACGCATGAACTGGTGGTCGGCGGCAGCTACCGCCGCAACCGCGACAACGACGGCCCTGGCGGCTGGCCCGCCGACTACAACGTCACGGTCGATCCGCTGAACTGGAATTCCAGCACCGTGCCGCAGCCCGCCATCGACTACCTGTGGTCGCGCAAGGGCAAGCAGGCCGAAACCGGCCTGTACGCGACGGCGCGGCTGCAACTGGCCGAGCCGCTGACCGCCATGCTGGGCGCGCGCGTCGATTCCTGGCACTACCGCATGCACCTGACCTCGGGCACCTGGCAAGACGACAGCGGCTATGAAGTCCGGCGTGAAGTGACGCCCTACGCGGGCCTGGTGTACCAGCTCGACGCACGGCACTCGGCCTATGCCAGCTGGACCAGCGTCTTCCAGCCGCAAAATTACCAAGCCGCCGGCGGCGCGCTGCTGGACCCTGTCACCGGCAGCAATGCCGAAGCGGGCGTCAAGGGCGAATATTTTGGCGGCGCCCTGACGGCCAGCGCGGCCCTGTTCCAGATCGAACAGAAAAACCTGCCGCTGCAGCTGGCGCAGCAAACCTGCCGCAACCAGGCCACATCGTGCTACCGGCAGGCCGGCGAAGTGCGCAGCCACGGCGCGGAGTTCGAACTGGCCGGCGCGTTGTCGCGCGACTGGCAGGTACTGGCCGGCTATACCTGGAACACCAGCGACTATGTGCACGATGCGGACACCGGCCAGGCCGGTGCGCGCTACGACACGCAAACCCCGCGCCACCTGTTCAAGCTGTCGACCAACTACCGCCTGCCGGGCGGCCTGTCCGGTTGGAAGCTGGGCGGCTCGCTGCGCACGCGCAGCGCCATCAGCAATACCGTCAGCGGCGTGACGGTGCGCCAAGGCGGCATGAGCCTGCTCGACCTGATGGCCTCGTGGCAGGCCAGCCGCCAGCTGTCGCTGCAGCTGAATGTGTACAACGTGTTCGACAAATATTATTACCAGGCCGTCGGCAGCACGCAGGACAACAACCACTTCGGCGCGCCGGTCAATGTGCTGCTGTCGGCGAAGTACGCTTTTTAATATAGTATCCGGATACGGGCGGCGCGCGCACCGAAGCGGGCAGCGGCGCCGCCCGCACGCACCTATGCTGGCCTTTCAGCTCGATATGAAAGGCCGCCGTGACGCAGCAAACCGACTCACCTTTTTCTCCACTCCTTTTTCCTGCCTCCTCCGCACGCAGCCGTCCCCTGTGGCTGATCGCCCTGCTCTACCTGGCCCAGGGCATGCCGATCGGCCTGGCTTTCCAGGCCTATCCCGTGTTGCTGCGCCAGGGCGGCGCGCCGCTGGACATGATCGCCCTGGTGCCTTTGGCCAGCCTGCCATGGGCCTTCAAGTTCTGCTGGTCGCCGCTGGTGGAAAACCGCTGGCTGGCCGGCGTGGGCCGGCGCCGCAGCTGGATACTGCCGATGCAGCTGCTGCTGGCCGCCAGTCTGGCCGCGATGGCCTTCCAGCCGTTTGACGCACAACACGCGCCTGCGCTGCTGTGGCTGATCGCGGTGGCCTCGCTGGCCAGCGCCACGCAGGATATCGCCACCGATGGGCTGGCGGCCGACGTGCTGCACGGCAGCGGCATCACCCATGCCAACGCGCTGCAGGTGGGCTGCTTCATGCTGGGCATGCTGCTGGGCGGGCCGGCCGTGCTGCTGGCGGTGGCCACGGTGGGCCAGCAGGCGGCCATGCTGGCGCTGGCTGGTGTCGCGGTGCTGTGCGGCCTACCTGTATGGCGCTGGCGCGAAGCCCCCCCGATGGCAACCGCTCGCCACGCCTCGCTGCGCGGTTTTTTTCTAGGTCAGCACATTTAGCTCATCGCACAGTTTCTCCAGTCCCGCCAGATAGTGGGCGGGATCCTTGC
>NZ_JAFCTQ010000049.1:0-36474 GCF_049896105.1 Janthinobacterium sp. PSPC3-1
CTGTTCCGCTGTAAGCAGTGGCATGACCATAGCTTAAACTCTGGTACGAATTGTCTTGACGGTGGGGTCCACTTTAGAACGAGACCGGCGAAGTGCTCGATTTGGTGGCGGTATCCAAGCCGGTATTGCTCGTGATATTCGTGGTGCCGCCAGCATAATAGCTGCCGTTCTGGATCGAGCCGGAGTTGTAACTGAGGTTGCCACCGACCACCAGCGCGTATCCCGAGCTACCGAATGCATCCTTATTGTTTTTATTTACCGTGTAACTGGCAGCGTTCATATCCTTGCCGACCAGTAACGAGCCTTGAACCTCGGCGCCGGTCGGATTGAAGTTACCAAGCGAATACAGGTTGGCGCCACCGATATTGATCTCGACAACACCCGCCCGGGCCGCGCCTGCTGCCAAGGCGGTGGACAGGATCAACAGCGCAGGCAATTTCGACAAGGTTTTCATTTTATTTCCAAAATTAACATTAACTTACCTCAAGGATATCATATTTACGCCTTTTTACTTGTCTCAAAAATAGATTACTTGTACTAAATAAACAACAAATATTTTCCGGAGAGCAACTCTATCAGTATCCGCCACCAGCAGGCCAGCCGCGAATGCGCTCAATGAAATTCCCAAGGAACAATATTCCAGTGATAGCATGGCGCGCTCAATACTGACAGAGGACAGGCATGAAACAGTTACCATTGCTGCGCCAGGCGGCCTGCGCGGCGCTTATCACCCTGGCGTCGGCGGCGCAGGCGCAAACCGTGGGCATGATCGAGAACCAGCCCCTGAGCGAAACCTGGCTCAACGCGGGTTTTTATTCGTACCACTTCCAGCGCGACAAGAACCTGAACGACGGCAATCCGGGCCTGGGCGCCGAATACCGTTTTTCCACCGTGGCGTCGGCCACGGCAGGCCGCTTCTACAATAGCGACCGCGCCTATTCGAACTATCTCGGCGTGTACTACCAGCCCTTCCATGTCGGCCCGCTGCGCGTGGGCGCCGTGATCGGCGGCTTCAACGGCTATCCGAAGATGCGCGATGGCGGCTGGTTCCCGGCCCTTATCCCCACCGTCAGCTATGAATACCAGCGCGTCGGCGTGAATATCGCCATCGTGCCGTCCTACAAGGACCGCCTGTACGGCGCACTGAGCTTCCAGCTGAAACTGAAGGTCTTCGAGTAAGCGTTTTATCCTGTCATGCCGTCGTTCATGCCGGCGATTCTGCAATTCGTCGCAGTCTTGATGCTGGCCAACAAGCTGCCCGCTATAGTGCAGTCATCGCCAGGCCATCAGACGGCCACAGGCACTCGACAACGACAGGAGAACGGCATGAAAGACATCAATTCGGCACCGGGCAATGCAAGCTTCGACAGTTTCTGGCAAGGCTTGTCCGGCCTGGCGCGCCAGGGCGTCGACGCCGTGGGCGCCATGTCCTGGCCCATGTTGCTGGCCTGCGCCATCGGCCTGGCCCTGTTCATCACCATCCTGCCGCTGGTGCTGACCCTGTTCCTGATCTTCCTGCTGGTCAAATGGGCCAGCAACAGCGGCGGCTTCGGCTGGAATAAAAAAGCCGCGGCGCAACAACCGCCGCAATAAAGGGCAAGGGAATCATTCTTGCCGGGCTGGCAAGGGTAGCTTATAGTGGAATGGACCGCGTGGCATGGAACGCCGCGCGCCATCCATGATCGAAGCTACTCCATCCCCGTTACAGGAGTGTTCCCATGAGCATCACCGCAAAAGCCACCAAGGCCACCACCATCCCCTGCCTGCGCTACCACGATGCGCCGGCCGCCATCGCCTGGCTGTGCCAGGCACTGGGCTTTGAAAAGCAGCTGGTGGTGCCCGACAACGACGGCGGCATCGCCCATGCCCAGCTCAGCTTCGGCAACGGCATGATCATGCTCGGCTCCGTCACCGACAGCGAATACGGCCGCCTGATGCGCCAGCCGCGCGAACTGGACGGCGCCAATACGCAAAGCTGCTACCTGGTGGTCGACGACGCCGACAGCGTCTACCGGCGCGCCGTCGAAGCCGGCGCCGAGATCGTGCTCGATATCAAGGATGAAGAATACGGCGGGCGCGGCTTTACCTGCCGCGATCCCGAAGGCCATGTCTGGAGCCTGGGCACTTACGACCCATGGTGAAACGGAGAACCATGATCATCAGCATTTCGGCCGCCGGCCTGGTCTTGCTCGGCGGCTTCCTGGCCACCCCCGCGCTGGTCGACAAGAACATCAACCAGGTCTACCCCATCACCGCCCCGGCGCCATCAAAGCAGGCCCAGTCGCTGCACCGCAGCCTGTGGATTGCCGACCTGCACGCGGACAGCCTGCTGTGGCAGCGCGACCTGAACCAGGCTGGCGGACGCGGCCACGTGGACTTTCCGCGCCTGGCGCAAGGCAATGTGGCGCTGCAGGCGTTTTCGGTGGTGACGAAAACCCCGCGCAAGATGAATATCGACCGCAACGACGGCGACAGCGACAACATCACGGCGCTGGTGATGGCGCAGGGCTTGCCACCGGCCACCTGGAACAGCCTGCTGGCACGCGCGCTGTACCAGGCCAAGGAGCTGCACCAGCTGGCCGATGCCAGCCAGGGCAGCATGCGCGTGATCGGCAGCCGCGCCCAGCTGCGCAACTTTATCGCCGCGCGCGACAAGGAGCCGCGCCTGATGGCAGGCTGGCTGACACTGGAAGGCGCGCATGCGCTCGAAGGCAAGCTCGGCAATCTTGATATGCTGTACCGTGCCGGCTACCGCATGGCCGCGCCCACGCATTTTTTCGATACCGAACTGTCGGGCTCGCAGCACGGCATGAAAAAGGGCGGCCTGACGCCTCTGGGGCGCGACTGGCTGCGCGCCATGGAGCAGCGCAAGATGATCGTCGACCTGGCGCATGCGTCGGGCCCCACCATCGATGAGGTACTGACATTGGCGAAACGGCCCGTGATGGTGTCGCACACGGGCGTGCGCGGCACCTGCGCCAACGGGCGCAACCTGAGCGACGCGCAACTGAAACGCATCGCCGCGCAAGGCGGCCTGGTGGGCATCGGCTTCTGGAACACGGCCGTCTGCGGCAAGGATGTGCAAGCCATCGCGCGCGCCATCAAGCATGCGGTGTCGGTGATGGGCGTGGAGCACGTGGCCTACGGCTCGGACTTCGACGGCGCCGTCACTACCGCCATCGATGCGGCCGGCCTGCCGCGCTTGACGCAGGCGCTGCTGGACGCGGGATTATCGCCGGCGCAGATACGGCGCATCGCCGGTGAAAACGTGCGCGATTTCCTGCTGAAGAATCTTCCCGACGACGACGCTTAAGCGAGCGCCGCGATCAGGGCCTGGTCCGCCACCTGGCGCGGCTGGATTTGGATCAGCTTGCTGTACAGCGGCGGCAGTGCCTGGCACAGCGCCAGCAAGTCGCTGTGCGCCATGCCTGGCCGCACATACTGGAATTGGGCCGGATTGTTTTCCGGCAGCGCGCCTTCCATGGTCGAACCGTAGGCGCCCAAGGTCATGAAACTGGCGGCGCTGTCGTCGAGTCCGCCGGACAACACAAAAGTGCCGTGCTTGGGATGGCCCAGATAGCGTTTGCATTCCTCCTGCTGCGCGCTGTCCTTTCCCACCATCAATTCATGGCGCAGCTGCGCATACTGGCGCGTGCATTCCATAAAGGGCGTGCGGATGATCGACAGGGCCTGCTGGCCCGGCAGGCACAGCAGCAAGTTGCCGAAGGAGTCGAGCAAGGCGGCCGCCTCGCCCGCGCCGCCATTGCGGCGGTCCTGCGCCATCGCGGCGAGCAGGAACGGCGCCAGGCCGGCGCCGGGCGCATGCGGCGCGCCGCGGTATGTCAACGCATCCGGGTAGCGCTGGCGCAAGGCGCGCACCACCGCATGGTCGTGCGGCAAGGTGGCCGGATCGCAGGCAGGGCTCTCGTCACCGGCATGCAGCAGCTGCATCACCTGCGTGACCATCGATTCGAACACCAGCGTGCACAGCGCCTGCGTGGCTTCGTTGATGCTCTTGCCGATAAAAAAGGATTTCGGTGGCGCGCCCGAGGCGGCGCGCGCATACGGCGTGGCGCCGCGCACGGCCGGATAACAAAAACTGCTGCCGGCCCGGACCCGCAGCGGCGCCGGCAAGGCCGTGAAACTGGCCTGATTGTCGTAATTGATGCCCGCATTGCCATCGGGCGCCGCCACCACCACATTGAAGCCGGCCGCCAGGATGGCGCCGGTGCACATGCAGCAGGGGTCGAGCGAGGTGACGAGGGTCAGTTCCTGCGGCGGCGGCAAGGCGGCGCCTGCGGCCACTTGCGCAAAATACCAGTCGATCAATTGACGTTCGCCATGCGCGGTGGGGTCCAGCACCAGGCCGCCCAGCACCACATTGTTGTGCATCGACTGCAGCACATTGCCAAAGCCGTCGAGCAGCACGCCGCCGACACCGAAAGTGCCCTGGGTCTTTGCCGCCAGGGCCTCGGCCGCGGCGATCGCCACGGCGGCCTGGATGTCGATGGTTTTGTTCAAACGGATGCGCTTATTTCATGTCCAGGTCGGAACTGCCGAAACCATGCGGCAGCAGCCAGCCCGCCGTCACTTCCATGATATCGTTGTTCAGGTTGGTCAGTATCACCGGCAGGTCGGCGCCGCCCATTTCAAAAATTACCTGGCGGCAGGCGCCGCACGGCGAAATCGGTTCCGCCGTATCGCCGGTGACGGCCAGCTTGGCGAAATCGCCCGGTTTGCAGCCATGCGCGATGGCGCTGAAAAACGCCGTGCGCTCGGCGCAGTTGCACAGGCCGTAAGCGGCGTTTTCCACGTTACAGCCACGAAACACGCGGCCATCCTTGCACAGCAGCGCCGCGCCCACCCTGAAACGCGAGTATGGCGCGTACGCCAGTTCGCGGCCAGCGTTGGCTTCGGCGATCAGTTCTTCATTGTTCATTTATTACCTTTGAAAGCGTTACTGCGGGGGGCAGACCCTCAATGCCGCAAACTCAGCGGCTTGCGCTAACGGCCGAGGGGGTCTGGCCCCAGATTTTATTTTACGGACGAATGGTACGATAAATCACCGGCTTGGCCGTCAACGCCACCGGGCTGATCTCGTACGCCGCCTGGATTTCCTTCACGGCCTGCTGCGCCGCCGCTTCCGTGCGCGCGTGCACCATCGCCAGAGGCTGGCCGGCGGCGACCTGCTCGCCCAGGCCGACCAGTTCGCTCAGGCCGACGGCAAAGTCGATCGCATCGGTCGGACGGCGGCGGCCACCGCCCAGCGACACCACGGCCAGGCCGATGGCGCGGCAGTCGCGCACATGGGCAAAGCCGGCCGACAGCGCCGGCGCCGGCACCACGAACGGCGCCAGCTCCAGGTGCTTGTCCGGGTTCTCGACCAGATCGGCCGGGCCGCCCAGGGCCGACACCATGCGCGCAAAACGCTCGGCCGCCGCACCCGAGGCCAGCACCGCTTCGAGCTGGGCGCGCGCTTCCTCTTCGGTCGCGGCCAGGCCGCCGAGCACCAGCATTTCGGCGCACAGCGCCAGGGTCACTTCATGCAGGCGCGCCGGGCGCGAACGGCCCGTCAGGTAATCCATGGCGCCGCGCACTTCCAGCGCATTGCCGGCGTACGGCGCCAGCGATTCATTCATGTCGGTCAAAATGGCCGAGGTTTGCATGCCGGCGCCATTGCCGACGGCAACGATGCTCTCGGCCAATTCCACCGATTTGTCGTAGGTCGGCATAAAGGCGCCCGTACCCACCTTGACGTCCATCACCAGCGCATCGAGGCCGGCCGACAGTTTTTTAGACAGGATCGAACCGGTGATCATGGCCACCGATTCCACCGTGGCGGTCACGTCGCGGATGCTGTAGAAACGCTTGTCGGCCGGCGCCAGCTGCGCCGTCTGGCCGATGATGGCCACGCCGATCTCCTGCACCACCTTGCGGAACAATTCATTGTCCGGCACGGTGCAGTAACCGGGAATGGCGTCGAATTTGTCCAGCGTGCCGCCCGTGTGGCCCAGGCCGCGGCCCGAGATCATCGGCACATAGCCGCCGCAAGCGGCGATCATCGGCCCCAGCAGCAAGGACACCACGTCGCCCACGCCGCCGGTCGAATGCTTGTCGACCACCGGGCCCGGCAGGTTCAGCGAGCGCCAGTCCAGCACGTGGCCGGAGTCGCGCATGGCCAGGGTGAACGCCACGCGCTCATCCATGTTCATGTCATTGAAAAACACCGCCATGCCCAGCGCGGCCACCTGGCCTTCGCTGACGCTGCCATCCGTAATGCCGCGCACGAAAAACTGGATTTCCTCGGCGCTCAGCACACCCTTGTCGCGCTTCTTGCGGATGATTTCCTGGGTTAGAAACATTGAAATTCCAATCTGAAAATGAAGACGCGTTTACAGCACATTGATGCCATTGGCCAGCGGCGCGACACCCAAGTGATGGGCCAGGGTCTGGCCGATATCGGAGAAGCTCTCGGAAATGCCGAGCGCGCGCGGCGCCACGCCGGGGCCGAAGAAGATCATCGGGATATGTTCGCGCGTATGGTCGGAACCGTGCCAGGTCGGATCGCAGCCATGGTCGGCGGTAATCACCACCAGGTCGCCCGGTTTCAGCTTGGCCATGAACTCGGGCAGGCGGGCATCCATTTCGCGCAGCGCGTCGGCATAGCCTTCGGTATTGCGGCGGTGGCCGAAGGCCTGGTCGAAGTCGACGAAGTTCACGAACGTCAGCGACTTGTCCTGCACTTCATCGGCGGTTTTGAGCAGCGCTTCGAACAGCGCCATATTGTCGACGCCTTTCACCACGCGCGAGATACCTTTCGTGGCGAAAATATCGCTGATCTTGCCCAATCCCACCACTTCGCCGCCGGCGTTTTTCACGTGGTCGAGCAGGGTCGGCGCGGGCGGCGCAACGGCGTAATCGTGGCGGTTACTGGTGCGCGTGTAGTTGCCGTTGCTGCCAGTAAACGGGCGCGCGATCACGCGGCCGATATTGTACGGCTCGACCAATTTGAAGGCCATTTCGCACACTGCGTACAGGCGCTCGAGGCCGAACGATTCCTCGTGCGCGGCGATCTGCATCACCGAGTCGCCCGAGGTGTAGATGATCAATTTGCCGGTGGCGACGTGCTCGTCGCCATGCTTGTTGATGATGTCGGTGCCGGAAGCGTGGCAGTCGCCGAGGAAACCGGGCACGCCCGACAGCGCTTTCAATTTGTCGGTCAGGTCTTGCGGGAACGATGGCGTGGTGCGGGGGAAATATCCCCAGTCGAATTCGACCGGCACGCCGGCGATTTCCCAGTGGCCGCTTTGCGTGTCCTTGCCGGTCGAGCGCTCGCGCGCGGCGCCATACGCGCCGGTAAAACCGTCGCGCTGGTCGAAACCGGTGGCCCATTCGCCGCTGGCCAGGTGGGCGGCGGCGCCCAGGCCCAGGCGTTCCATGTTCGGCAGTTTCAAGGTCTTGCCGCTTTTGGCGACAGTGCTGGCAATATGGCCAAAGGTATTGGCGCCTGCATCGCCGTACTTGGCGGCGTCTGGCGTCGCGCCCAGGCCGAAGGAATCAAGCAGGAGGATAAATGCACGTGACATGATAAGGCTCGCTTTAGGGGTGATGCGGATAGTGTAGGCCGGATCGTTCGGCCTCGCCGCGCGGCTGGCTCATGGGCACTGGCCGCGCGGCGGTGGAAATGCTGCTCAGGCCTGTGGCTTGGCGGCAACGTTGGCCAGGAAAGCCAGGATCAGCTTGACCAGGTCTTTCGCGCCGATGGCCGCGTATTTCAGGGTCTGCTCGTGCGACAGGGCGAACGGCGACATGCCTTCGGCCAGGTTGGTGATGACGGACACGCCCACCACTTTCAGGTCGCAATGGCGGGCCGACACCACTTCCGGCACCACCGACATGCCGACCGTGTCGGCGCCCAGGCGGGCCATCATGCGGATCTCGGCGGCCGTCTCGAAGTTCGGGCCAGGGTAGGCCACGAACACGCCTTCATGCAGCGTGATGCCGTTGGCGGCAGCCGTGTCTTTCACCTGCTGGCGCAGCTCGGCGTCATAGGCGTTGGCCATGCTGAAGAAGCGCGGGCCAAAGCGGTCGTCGTTCGGGCCGACCATCGGCGTGCCCGGCAGCAGGTTGATATGGTCGCTGATGGCCACCAGGCTGCCGGCGTCCACTTCAGGGCGCAGGGAACCGGCGGCATTGGTGACGAACAGCATTTCGCAGCCCAGCAGCTTCAGGGTGCGGATGGCGCTGGTCATCACGCCCATGCCGTAGCCTTCGTAGAAATGGCCGCGGCCTTTCATGCACACCACCGCCACGCCCGACAGGGTGCCGACCACCAGTTCGCCGGCATGGCCGTGCACGGTGCTGATCGGGAAGCCCGGCAGTTCGTCGAAGCTGATGCTGACGGCGTCCGTCATCTGCTCGGCCAATACGCCCAGGCCCGAGCCGAGTATCATCGCCACGCGCGGTTTGAAATTTTCTGGGGCGCGGGCGCGGATGATTTCGGCGGCGTGGAAAGGGGCGTTATTCGACATGATGGTCCTCGTGATTGATGAGTTGGTCTGCGGATCGGTGTTGGATCTTTTGCTTGAATCCTGCAGCAGGCGTGGTAGGCGCGATTCTGTACAGGACTATCGACATGCGGTTGGGTGCTATCAGGCGCCACTATGCATCAAGCGCAATATGTATGGCAAATACCATTTTTCTTGCGCATTTATACAAAAGATATATAAATGGCCGGCATTATAAAGCAGCGGGCCCGGCCCTGCCAGCAATGGGGGCAGACTGCGATTGACAGCCTTAAAACAAAAGTTTAATCTTGCGGACAATTGTTTATTCCAGGCCCGCCGTGACCGACCTTTCCAAAAAAGACCAGCTGTATGCGCTGATACGCAGCAATCCCTTTATTTCGCAGCAGGAACTGGCGACCGAACTGGGTTTGTCCCGTTCGGCCGTGGCCGGCCATATCGCCGGCCTGATCCGCGAACGCCGCCTGCTGGGCCGCGCCTATGTGCTGCCCGACAGCCGGCCCGTGCTGTGCCTGGGCGCCGCCAACCTGGACCGCAAGATGCGCACCCTGGCCGCCTTGCAGATGGGCACCTCGAACCCTGTGCGCTCGACCGAGGTATTTGGCGGCGTGGGCCGCAATATCGCGGAAAACCTGGCCCGCTTGGGCTTGCCGGTGGCACTGTTGACAGCGCTGGGCGACGATGCGGCCGGCCACGCGCTGCAAACCCATGCGGAAGACGCCGGCATCGACATGCGCGGCAGCTTGCACCTGGCCAATACCGGCAGCGGCACTTATACGGCCGTGCTCGACGAACACGGCGAAATGCTGCTGGCGATGGCCAATATGCAGCTGTATGAACAGCTGACGCCGGCCTTTCTGCACAGCCGCCAGCCACAGCGCGCGCAAGCGGCACTGACCGTCTGCGACCTGAATCTTGGCATGGAGAGCGTGGCCTTTCTGCTGGACGAAGCAAGGGCGGCCGAGGAGAACGCCGCACCGCTGGTGATCGTGGCCGTCTCGCAGCCGAAGATGGCGCACCTGCCGCAAGACCTGGCGGGCTTGCAGCTGCTGATCCTGAACCGTGGCGAGCTGGAAACGCGTGTCGCGCGCGCCCTGCCGACCGACGAGGCGCTGCGTGATGCCTGCCACGAAGTGCTGCGCCAGGGCGTGCGCCAGCTGATCGTCACGCTGGGCGCACACGGCGTGTTGTTCAGCGATGGCGCAGGAGCGGACGCAAGCATGGCCCACCTGCCCGCCCTGGCCGTCGAGGCGATCGATGTCACCGGCGCCGGCGACGCCTTTTCCGCCGCCGTCTGCTGGTCGCTGTATCACGACAGCAATGATTTACGACTGGCGTGCCGGCGCGGCCTGAAGCTGGCCGCCATGACCCTGGCCTCCAGCGCCACCGTGTCACCCCTGATTTCCGCCAGCGTCCTCGACGATATCGAGGACGGCCCTATTCCCCTTGATTGACAGGATCAACAGCATGACCCAACTACATCACTCCCTTTTGTTCTCGCAAGAAGTACTGGACGCGCGCGCGGCCGGCAAGGCCATCGTGGCGCTGGAATCGACCATCATTTCGCACGGCATGCCGTATCCGCAAAACGTGGAGATGGCGCGCGAAGTGGAACAAATCATCCGTGACGGCGGCGCCGTGCCGGCCACCATCGCCATTATCGACGGCAGGATCTGCATCGGCCTGTCGCCCGAGCAGCTGGAACTGCTGGGCACCTCGCCCGACGCCATGAAGGTCAGCCGCCGCGATCTGCCGTTCGTGCTGTCGCAGAAGAAACTGGGCGCCACCACGGTGGCCGCCACCATGATCTGCGCCGAACTGGCCGGCATCAGTGTGTTTGTGACCGGCGGCATCGGCGGCGTGCACCGCGGCGCGGAAACCAGCTTCGATATTTCGGCCGACCTGCAGGAACTGGCGCAGACCTCGGTGGCGGTGGTGTGCGCCGGCGTGAAATCCATCCTCGATATTGGCCTGACGCTGGAATACCTGGAAACCCATGGCGTGCCCGTCATCAGCGTGGGCCAGGAAGGTTTCCCGGCTTTCTTTACGCGCGAAAGCGGCTTCCAGGCCGATTTCCGCCTCGACAGCGCCGACGAGCAGGCCGCTTTTATTGCCACCAAATGGCAGCTGGGCCTGACAGGCGGCGTGGTGGTCAGCAATCCGGTGCCGGCCGCGCAGGCGATGCCGAAGGAAGAGATCGACGCGATTACCACCCAGGCGCTGCAGGAAGCGGACGCCGGCGGCGTGAAAGGCAAGCAGGTCACGCCGTTCCTGCTGTCGCGCATCAAGCAGCTGACCGACGGCCGCAGCCTGGCCACCAATATTGCGCTGGTCAAGCACAATGCCCAGGTCGGCACCAAGCTCGCCATTGCCATGCAGGCGGTGCTGCCCCGATAATAGGACTGCTGTAAAGAAACGTGCGGGCAGAATCCGGCTCGCATGTTGTTCCCGCCAGGCATCACGCACGCCAAGGAAAGCATGTCCATCGATCTGAAACAGTTAAAGTATTTTCTCGCCGTCGCCGAGGAGAAAAGCTTCAGCCGCGCAGCCGAGCGCCTGCATATCTCGCAGCCGCCCCTGAGCCAGCAGATCATGAAACTGGAAAACGAACTGGGCGTGCGGCTGTTTGCACGCACCACCCGCACCTTCGAACTGACGGTGGCGGGCAAGGCCCTGATGCACGAGGCGGCCGACCTGCTGGGGAAGATGCGCATGACCATCGATACCATCCGCCAGATCGACCGTGGCGAAGTGGGCCGCTTGCGGGTCGGCATCGTCGGCTCGGCCATGTGGGGCCCGATCCCCAGCCTGCTGGAACAATTCCAGTCGAAATTTCCCCGCGTTACCTGGACCATCCATGAACTGGGGCCGACGGTGCAATACGAAGCGCTGCGCAGCAAGCAGATCGACGTCGGCTTCTGGCGCGAACCCAAGCTCAACGACGATGACCTGCGCCACGACAATCTGCGCCAGGAGCTGTGCTTCCGTGAAAATGTCTGCGTGGCCGTCAACGAACACCACCGGCTGGCCAAGAGCGCTTCCATCGAACTGATCGATATCGCCGACGAACCGATGCTGTCGCTGGCACTGGACAAATCGGCCTTTCCCCGCTACCTGGTGCAATGCTGCGTCCATGCCGGCTTCGAACCGATGATTTTCCAGGAAGCCAACGAACCGCAAACCCTGCTGGCCATGGTGGGCGTGGGCCTGGGCGTGACCCTGGTGCCGGAAACCACCAGCCGCATCGGCTGGCCCGGCGTGGTGTTCCTGCCGATCAAGACCAATCCCCCATCGGCCAATCTGTATATCAGCTACACCACGCTCGACGACGCGCCGGTGGTACGGGCCTTTCTGAATATCCTCAATCCGCCTGCCGCCTGATGTTGCCTTGGATTTATATCCGATACATATAAATCCATAAACAAAAACGTATTTGCCATACATATCGGCCATGATGCATAGTGGTTCGAACGCCCAAGGCGAACTGTTGCATACGCATCACACCCTGGTCACAACAACCGCAGCGAACAGCAACTTTCTTCTGCGATACGGTGCAATGTTGATAAGGAACCATCGATTCTTGCAGGCGTAACAGGCTAAATCGGCCCCAAATTTTCTGTTTGCCCTATAAAAAATATACAATATCGATCTTCCAGGAGCCAATTCATGAAACTTACACAATTTAGTTTGACGATCGCAGCCGCTTTTCTGGCTGCTCAAGCGTCCGCGGCTAACCCAAAATTGGGTGTCGTGTATGACGCGGGCGGCAAGTTCGACAAGTCGTTCAACCAATCCGCTTTCGAAGGCGCCGAGCGCTTCAAAAAAGACACCGGCATTTCCTTTATCGAAGTACAGGCCTCCAGCGATACGCAAGCCGAGCAAGTCATGCGCGGCCTGGCCCGCAAGAAACTCGACATGATCGCCGCGATCGGTTTTGCCCAGACGCAAGCCGTGCAAAAGGTCGCCAAGGAATTTCCCAACGTGAAATTCGTGCTGATCGACGGCCAGGCCGCTGGCGCCAACGTCAACTCGGTGGTGTTCAAGGAAGAAGAAGGCTCCTACCTGGTGGGCGTGGCTGCGGCCATGGCCAGCAAGAGCAAGAAAATCGGCTTTATCGGCGGCATCGATATCCCGTTGATCCGCAACTTTGCCTGCGGTTACGCGCAAGGCATCAAGGCCGTCAATCCGAAAGCGGAACTGACGCAAAACATGGTCGGCACCACCTCGGGCGCCTGGAACGACCCGGCCAAGGGCGGTGAACTGGCCCGCTCCCAATTCGAGCGCGGCGTCGACGTGGTGTTCGCGGTGGCCGGCGGCAGCGGCATGGGTACTTTGCAAATGGCCAAGGAAAAAGGCAAGCTGGCGATCGGCGTCGATTCGAACCAGAACCATCTGTACCCGGGCACCATGCTGACTTCGATGGTCAAGCGCGTCGACAACACCGTGTATGACAGCTTCATGCAAGTGAAAAACGGCACCTGGAAAGGCGGCGTCAGCTACAAGGGCCTGAAAGAAGGCGGCGTGGATTGGGCGCTCGATGCGAACAACCGCAAGCTGATCACGCCGGAAATCGAAAAGCGCGTGTTGGGTGCGCGCAAGGACATTATCGATGGCAAGATCAAGGTGATCGATTACCGCGTCGGCAGCAGCTGCCCGGTTTAACTTTCTTCGTATCTCTGAACGCGCCGCCGGGGTTGACCTCCGCGCGGCGCGTTTCCATGAAACTATCCAGTTATGAGCCTATGCAGCCAGCAGTAGAATTTCGCAGCATTTCCAAGCATTTTGGACATGTGAAGGCGAACACCGACGTCAGTTTCTCCATCGCCAAGGGCAGCATCCACGGCCTGGTGGGAGAAAACGGCGCCGGCAAATCGACCTTGATGAGCATCCTGTACGGGTATTACCGTGCCGACGGCGGAGAAATCCTGCTCGACGGAAAAGTACAGCCTATCCGCAACAGCCAGGAAGCCATCGAACTGGGCATCGGCATGGTGCACCAGCATTTCATGCTGGTCGAGAACTTCACCGTGCTCGACAATATCATGCTGGGCACGGAAGGCGGTTTCCGCCTGGCCAACCACCGCGCCGAAGCCGAAGCGAAGCTGCGCGAGATCTGCACGCGCTACCGCCTCGACGTCGACCCGCTGGCCAAGATCGAAGATTTGTCGGTTGGCGCCCAGCAGCGCGTGGAAATCCTCAAGCAGATCTACCGCAGCGCCAATATCCTGATCCTCGACGAGCCGACGGCCGTGCTGACGGCGCAGGAAACGGCCTCGCTGTTCGAGATCCTGCGCCTGTTCAAGGAGCAGGGCAAGACCATCATCCTGATCACGCACAAGCTGCAGGAAATCCTGGAAATCACCGACAACGTCACCGTCATGCGCGGCGGCACGGTGGTGGGCGCCGTGGCCACCGCCGGCACCTCGAAGGAAGAGCTGGCCAACATGATGGTGGGCCGCCCGATCCAGAGCCACTTGCCGCGCGCGCCCTACAATCCGGGCGCGACCGTGCTGGAAGTGGACGGCTTGCAACTGGCCGACGAGCAACAGGTCAAACTGCTGGCCGACATCGGTTTCAATCTGCGCGCCGGCGAAATCGTCGCCATTGCAGGGGTCTCGGGCAATGGCCAGAGCGAACTGCTGGAGATCTTGTCCGGCATGCGTCTGCCCACCTCGGGCAAGCTGCGCTTCCAGGGCAAGGACCTGCCGTTCGGCAAGCGTCACGACGCCGACGGCCTGCCGCTGGTGTTCCGCGACCTGGGCATCGCCCATATTCCGGAAGACCGCTTGCGCGACGGCGTGGTGAAAAATTTCTCGGTGATGCAGAACACCATCCTCGGTTACCAGGATCACCTGAAAAACCGCTGGGGCCTGTTCAACTTCAAGGCCATCGGCGCGCGCTGCGCGGAACTGCTGAAAACCTTCGACGTGCGCCCGGCCAATCCGGACCTGCGCATCGGCCTGCTGTCGGGCGGTAACCAGCAGAAGGTGGTGATCGCGCGCGAAGTGCTGGCCAAGCCGACACTGATGCTGGTCGGGCAACCGACGCGCGGCGTCGATATCGGCACCATCGAAAGCATCCATACGCAATTGCTGGCCCTGCGCGACGCGGGCGTGGCAATCCTGCTGGTGTCGGTCGAACTGGAAGAAGTGCGGGCGCTGGCCGACCGCATTCTGGTCATGTGCGGCGGACGCATCACCGGCGAACTGAAAATTGAAGAATTCGATACCACCCGCATCGGCCTGCTGATGGGGGGAATGCACAAATCATGAATAACGACTTGCCACGCTGGGCGACAGCCTTTGTCATGCCCATGTTAAACCTGCTGTCGGCCCTGCTGGTCGCGGCACTGGTGATCTATCTGCTGGGCGAAGATCCGGGCGAATCGCTGGGCATCCTTGTCAACAGCGCCATCCTCAATCCGGAAGGCCTGAGCTACACCCTGTTCTACGCCAGCACCTTCATCTTCACGGGGCTATCCGTGTCGGTGGCGATGCAGGCCGGCCTGTTCAATATCGGCAGCGAAGGCCAGATGTATATCGGCGGCCTGGGCCTCACCGTCGCCATGCTGGCGTTCGACCAGACCCTGCCCGCCTGGCTGCTGATCCCGGCCGCCATGATCGGCGCCGCCCTGTTCGGCGCGCTGTGGGGCTTGTTGCCCGGCTATCTGCAAGCCAAGCGCGGCAGCCATATCGTGGTCACCACCATCATGTTCAACTTCATCGCCGCCAGCCTGATGAACTTCGTGATCGTGAAATACCTGATCCCGCCGGGCGAACAGAATACGGCCAGCCGCGTGTTTGCCGCAGGCGGCGAAATGCCGCGCCTGTCGACCTGGTTCCCGGCCCTGGGCGACACGCCGCTGAACATCAGTTTTATTCTGGCCATCATTGCGCTGGCCGTGTATGGCGTGATGGTCTGGCGCTCGTCGTGGGGCTTCAAGCTGCGCGCCACCGGCCTGAACAAGCATGCGGCGCACTATGCGGGCGTGTCGATCAGCAAGATGATCATTATCGTCATGCTGATTTCGGGTGCGCTGGCGGGCCTGGGTTCGGTCAACTCGATCATGGGTTCGACCCACTACCTGTCGCTCAACTTCGTCGGCGGCGCGGGTTTCATCGGCATCGCGATTGCGCTGATGGGCCGCCAGCATCCGGTCGGCATCTTCCTGTCGGCAGTGCTGTTCGGCGCGCTGATACAGGGCGGGTTTGACTTGTCGCTGGAAAAACCGAATATCCCGACCGAGACCTTCATCTTTATCCAGGGCCTGATCATCCTGTTCTGCGGCGCGATGGAGAACTTCTACGCCCCGGCCATTTCCGCCCTGCTCAAGCGCACCAAAGGCTAACACCATGACACTCGACGACTTTCATTTCGCCAGCATCCTGGTCTCGACCGTGCGCAATGCGCCGGTGCTGATCTTTGCCGCCATGGCCGGCCTGTTCGCCGAACGCAGCGGCATGATCGATATCGGCCTGGAAGGCAAGATCCTGGCCAGCGCCTTCGCTTCCGCCGCCGTGGCCTACACCACGCAAAACCCGTATTACGGCATGGCGGCCGGCATGCTGGTCTGCGTCGCGCTGGCCTTGCTGCAAGCCTATGTCAGCATCACGCAAAAGGGCAACCAGCTGGTGGCCGGCATGGCCATCAATATCGCCATGAGCGGGCTGACTTTTGTCCTGGCGCAGTTCTTCTTCCAGCAGGGCGGCCGCACGCCCGACCTGGGGTCGGCGCGATTGTTCGACGTGGTGCTGCCGGGCACCCAGTATGTGGAACATATCCCGTTCATCGGCTGGGTGTATGCCCACCTGATCGGCGGCCATTCCATCCTGGTCTATCTCGCCTTCCTGTTGATCCCGCTGGTGCACTGGCTGCTGTACCACACACGCTTCGGCCTGCGCCTGCGCGCCTGCGGCGAAAACCCGCACGCGGCCGATTCGGCCGGCGTCAGCGTGGAAGCGACCCGCTATATGGCCATGCTGGTGGCCGGCATCCTGTGCTCATTTTCCGGTGCGTATCTGGCCATCGTGCAAAGCGGTTTTTTCCTGCGTGACATGTCGGCCGGCGCCGGCTACCTGGCCCTGACGGCCATGGTGTTCGGCAACTGGCGTCCGGTCTACACCTTCCTCGGCTGCCTGATGTTCGGCTTCTTCAGCGCGATCCAGATCCAGATCGAAGGCGTCGACCTGCCCATCGTCGGCCGCATCCCCGGCTCGCTGATCCAGATGGTGCCGTACGTGGTGACCGTGATCGTGCTGGCCGGCCTGATGGCCAAGTCGGTGGCACCAAAGGCGATCGGCATTCCATTCGTCAAATCGCGCTAACGTCAAGTTGGCACGCACAAAAAAGCGAAGCCCGCGGGCTTCGCTTTTTTTATGCTGCCGGAATCTCTTCCAGCGAACAATAGATCGGCAGGCCCAGGCCGCGCGCCACCGCCACTATGCGGTCGGCGCCGGACGATTCCCCTTTGAGGCGCAGCACCGCATCGCAATGCGAGAGCAAGCGCTCGCAATGGGTATGGAACAGTTCCTCGTACACGCTATCCCCGACTTGCTTCGAGCCGGCCAGCGCCAGCATCGGCAGCGCCAGCCATTCCCCCAGCACCGGCATATGGCCGGCCGCATACAGCGGCAGGCACTGCGCTTCCATCGCCGCCACATTGGCCGCCATCTTGTCCGGGTCGTCGCCAGTCCCCGAGCGGTACGGCCCGGCAATCAATATCTGCAGGCTTGTTTTCGCCGGCATCAGCTGCAGCTGCGCATGCTGCAGCAGCATGATGGTCTTGCCGTCGCAGATGCGCCCGTCCGCCACCATCCGCATCGCCTGCGCCAAAGGCAGTTCCAGCACGTCGATATCCTCGCCTTCATGGGCCAGGCCGCCACCGTCGTTCAGGCGACTGGACGGATCGTATTCGGCCACAAAGAAATGCAGGCGTTCGGTGACGGAGCCGGGACTCATGAAAGCCTCGAACACCTTGTCCACGGCGCCGACCCGGTAGCCGGTTTCTTCTTCGACTTCGGCACGGATGCGCTGTTCCGGACTGGCCTGCTCCAGCAGGCCGGCGGCGGCCTCGATCAGGAAGCCGTCATGGCCGTCGCGATACGTGGGGAAACGGAACTGGCGGATCAGGATCACCGTGCCTTGCTTTTTGTTATATAGCAGGATGGTGGCGCCGTCGCCGCGGTCATACGTCTCGCGCGTCTGCGACTGCCACTGGCCGTCGCGGCGCAGATAATCGAATGTGGTTTTCTGTAACAGATACCAGTCGTGCGACAGCGTCGTCACATCCCGGATGCGTACTCTTTCTTCGTTCATCTTGTCTCCTTGTGCTTGCGTGCGCCGACTTTATCATGCAAACTCGTGAAAATTCAAGAATATTCAAGAAAATATATGCTCACACATCAACGCAAACAATATCTGCTGGACCTGCTGCAACGAGAAGGCCAGCTCGTTGCCAAGGCCGTCAGCGATACCCTGGGCTTGTCGGAAGACACGATACGGCGCGACCTGCGCGAACTGGCCAAGGAGGGTTTGCTGCAACGCGTGCACGGCGGAGCGATACCGCTCTTGCCCGCCTCGCCCGCACTGGCGCCGTATGCCAGCCGCGTACAGATTTCGCCCGACGCCAAGCCGGCCATCGGCCGCGCGGCCGGCGCCATGATACAAACGGGGCAAGTGGTCTTTATCGATGGCGGCACGACGACGTTGCAACTGGTGCGCCAGCTGCCGCGCGAGTTGCGCGCCACGGTGGTGACGCACAGCCCGTCGATTGCGGTGGAACTGGCGAGCCACCCCTTGATCGAGGTGGTGATGCTGGGAGGAAAGTTGTTCAAGCACTCCATCGTCAACCTGGGCGCCGCCACAGTGGAAGCGATAGGCGGTATCCGCGCCGACCTGTATTTCATGGGCGTGTCGAGCCTGCATCCGCAGGCGGGCATCACCACCGGCGACCACGAGGAAGCCTGCGTCAAGCGCGCCCTATCCGACGCGGCGGCCCGCACGGTGGTACTGGCCTCGCCGGAAAAGCTGCATACCGTCTCGCCGTTCCGGATCGCGCCCTTGAACCAGGTCAGCGATATCGTCGTGCTGCGCGATACGGACGAGGCGCTGCTGGCACCCTACCGCGAGATGGGTATCGCCATCACGCTGGCGTAGGCATTTACGGCCAGATCGCCTGCAACACCGCCGCCAGGTGATAGCCGCCATTGATCAGCTGCGTCTTGGCCAATGCCGAGCTGGGCACGGGATAGTCGCTGGGCACGCTCAGGGACCAGACATAATAGACGTCGCCCTTGCGGCTGGTCTGCTGCGTGGCCGGCCCGGCCACCACGCCCGCATACGCTGTTTTCGATGCCGCCAGCGCGGCATCGGCCCATTGATACGGCCAGGTGGCCGGGTCGCCGCTATTGCCGGGCACCTCGGGCTGGCTGGCGATCACCGTCTGCGCGAACTGGCGCGGCGTACGCGTCGACAGGCGCCGCATGGCATAGTCGACCACGGTGCTGTCCCAGTACGAGTGCAGCGGTTTCGTCGGCGGCTTCGGATAGGCAACGGGCTTGGCGGCGCCAGCTTCCGCCGGCAACGGCGCCGGAATCACGGCATCGGACAAGGCCGTGATCTGCGCGTCGTCCAGCAACAGATTATTGCCGCCGCGCGCATCGAAAATCGCCAGGCCGTCGATCTGCGCCTGCGTTTCCGGCACCACAAAACGGCCATCCTTGGCCACATACGCGGCGCCCACGTGCAGCGGCTGGTGGATATCGCCGACCAGGTGCGTGATCAATATCAGCGCCTGGCGCGGCGTGAACTGGTGCGGATTGCTGGCCAGGTCACTCTTGCCCTGCAACACCGAAATCGCCTGCTTCAGGGTCTGCACGATATCGTCGTCGGCGCTGCCGGTGGCGCCATCGTGATAGTGCGCGTTCTGGAATGGAATATCGGTGTAATGGTATTCGCTGTGCTTGGGGTTGGCGGCAACGTAGGCCACCATCTCGGGCGACTGCGGGCCGCAATACGTACCTTTCACGCAGTCGGGCCAGTTGGCGATCGACTCCAGGGTTTCGCCGGGCAGCAGCAGGGCGGCGATTTTCGCCTGCGCCGCGCTGCCCTTGAGCAGCTGGTCGGCAATCGCCCCCACGGCGCGGTGGCCGTCATTGCCCCAGGCCAGTGCGTTGCCGCTCATAAAGGCGCTGGCCAGCGCCAGCACGCATGCCAGTTTTTTCATGGTCATTGTGGCGTCCCCTTGGCAGGCTTCGGATACTGTTTGTTGATATCGATCGGCTGCGCGTAGCCGGAGCTCCAGGTCTGCTCGTGCAGGGCCACCAGGCGCTGCGCCATGGCCTCATTGCGCAGCACCACTTCCAGGTTGCGCGACAAGTCGAAATAGCCGCCGGCCCAGTTGCTGGTGCCGACCCAGGCCAGCTTGCCGTCGATGGTCATGGTCTTGCTGTGGATCACGCGCGCGAACGGAATAAAGCCGGTCGATGCGGTGGGTATCGTGACGATGCGAATCTCCACGTTCGGCACCAGCGCCAGGCTTTTCAGGTAGGCAATCGCCGGCGCTTCCGTGTTCCAGGCGGACACCATCAATTTGATTTTCACGCCGCGCTGGGCCGCCGCGCGCACGGCATTGTCGATCACGGCGTAATACGGCCGCGTGCGATTCGGGCCGTACGACAGCGGTGCGTAGTCCAGCAGCTGGATGCGCACTTCGCTTTTGGCATCGGCCAACAAGGCCGGCAAGCCGCTTTCCGAGTCGCCCACGCCAGCCGGATTATAGGCGTTCGGGCTGGCCAGCAAAAACGCGTTCTGCGCGTAGTTGGCGGGAACCGTTTTGCTGTTGAGCAAGGTAGCGCGGCTGCCCTTGGCGGTTAGCGCCTGTGCCTGCCAGTCCTGTTCGAAGATCGCCTGCACCTGGCCCACCATCGCCGGCTCGGTGATCTTCAGGCCCGTTTCATGGATATGCTCGAACGAGCGCCAGTCGAAATTCTGGCTGCCGATATACGCCACCTTGCCATCGACGGCCAGGTATTTGGCGTGCACGATGCCGTTGCCGGTGATCTTGTTGAAATCGATGATGCGCAGCTCCAGGTTGGGAATCGCCTTGATCTGTTCGATGGTCGCCGGTTCCGACAGGCCCACGCCTTTCAAATCGAGCAAAAAGCGGATCTTCACGCCGCGCTGGCCGGCGGCCGTCAAACTGGCCAGCACCTTGTCGAATGCCGTGCCCGGTTTGCTGACGGCGTAGAACTGGGCGATGACGATCTCGCTTTTTGCCGCATCGAACAGCTCGCTCCATACGGCCACCGGCTCGCGCAGGTCGGGGTTGGCCAGCGTGGTTTCCACCGGGGAGGTGTGCACCAGTTCAAAACCGGGAATGGTGAAATCGGCGTGGGCGCTGCCCGCGAACAGGCTGGACAGCAGAGCAGAAAATAAAAGACGACGCATGAATGTTCCTTGTGAATGTTTATTTGACGCGCACGATGCGCCCGGCCGCAGTGGCGCTGCCGGCCGGCTTGCCGGCGCGCGCGCGATCGATCAGGTAGTCGCTGAAGGCGTCGATATCGCGCACGCCCGTATCCAGGCGGCGCGTGCCATTGGCCAGCACGGTAAAGCGGTCGCCGCCACCGGCCAGGAAACTGTTGACGGCCACGCGGTATTGCTGCTCGTCCTTGAGCGCCACGCCATCGAGCAGGATGCTGCCCGGCAGCACGCGCTGGCCTTGCGGACGGGTGCTGTCCCAGCGGTAGGTAAAGCCTTGCGAGACCTGCAGCAGGTTGCCCTCTTCGGCGTGGTCATCCGGCCATTGCTGTTCCAGCAGGGTGCGGATCTGCGCGCCGGACAGGCTGATGACCATCAGGGTATTGCCGAACGGGACGACGGCCTGGTTCTGGCCAACATTGGTCATCAGGTCGGGACCCGCTTCGAGGTCCTTGCGGATGCCGCCATTGTTCATCAGCCCGATCTGGGCGCCGGCGGCGCGCGCGCCGAACAGGGTGCTGTCGGCCACCAGGTCGCCCAGCGCGGAGGCGCCGCTGCCCTTGGTGCTGCGGCCGACCAGCGGCACGGCAATCCTGGCTACCGGGCGCGACAGTTCAGCCGAACTGCGCTGCTTGACGGCGGCCAGGTAGGCGGCCACTTTGGCATCCGGCTCGAACATGCCGGGCAACATCACGACGTTTTGCGCGCTGGCATCGACCACGCTATTTTTTTCGGTATCAACCTTGAGCTTGATGCGCGTGAGTATATGGCCGCCCATCTGCGCCTGCGTCACCAGCCGGCCGTCGACGCGGCACAGATAACCCTGGTGCGAGTGGCCGCTGACGACCAGTTGAATCGCCGGATCGAGGCGCTTGACGACATCGATCACCGGGCCTGTCAGTTTGCCGCAGTCGGGCTGGTCGACGTATTCTTCGGTTTCGCCGCCCTGGTGCAGCAGCACCACGAACACGCCCACGCCTTGCGCGCGCAGCGCCGGCAAGGTGGCGTTGATGGCGTCGGCTTCGTCACCGAACTGCAGGCCGGCAATGCCGGCCGCCGTCACCACGGACGGCACGTCTTTCAGCACGGCGCCGATCAGGCCGACCTTGACGCCGTGCGCTTGTTCGATCTTGTAGGACGGCAGCAGCGACTTGCCGGTCTGCGTGTCGATCACATTGGCTGCCAGATAGGTATAGCTGGCGCCAGGAAAATTGGGGCTGTATTGGCAGGCCTTGTCGGCACGCGCGGACACGCAGCCGCCGCGCTGCTGGCGCAGCAGTTCCGCCTTGCCCTGGTCAAATTCGTGGTTGCCGACCGAGCTGGCCGTCATGCCCAGCATGTTCATGGCGACGATGCTCGGCTCGTCCGCCCACAGCGCCGACATGGCGGGGCTGGCGCCGACCAGGTCGCCGTTGCCGACAAAAATCAGTTGTGAATCTTCCTTGCGCCAAGCCTTCAGAGCCCCGGACAGCACATCGATGCCGCCGGCCTGCACCGTCATCTTGCGGGCGGGATCGTTGACGCTGGTGTAGGTAAATTTGCTGCTGTCGAGATTGCCATGGAAGTCATTCAGGGCCACCAGGTTGAGTTCGACGGGGCCGCGCGGCGGCGTGGCGCAGCCAGCCAGCGTGGCCAGGGCCAGGATCAGCGCCGCATGGGCGACAGGAGTGCGGATGAAATGAGTAGCCATGGATGCGACAGCCTTGAAAAAAAGAAACAGAGTAAACCATCTTGCGTATAAAAAAAACGGCTGGTGTCGCCACCAGCCGTTCTCGATTTTGCTAACTTACAAGGTCACGACGAGATCAGAATTCGTACTTGACCGTTGCTTGCAGCGCCCATTGGGACTCGCCTTTTTGTTGACGCACGGTGTAGTCCTCGACCTTGTCACGCACTTGGTAGATATAGCGACCTTGTGCATCGAGGCCGGCAAAATCAACAAAACTGCGCGTCTGGCCACCAGCCGAACGGAATGCCATTTCGTTGATACGGCCCCATTTGCGGTTGATCATGTTGCCCACGTTAAAGAAGTCCATCGTGAACACGCCTTTGTTGCCTTTAAAGAAGCCTGGCACTTCCTGGCTGATGCGCATGTCAAAGCTGTTGGTCCATGGCGAGAAGCTGCCGTTACGCTTGGCCACGCCGCCGGCTTTGTTACGCAGGTCGCCATAGCTGTTAACAAATGCCCAGAAACGGTCTTCGTTGACGTGGCTGGTGGCGGTATCGCCACGGAACACCACCTGACCCGAGCCTGGCGCCGATGGGATGTACAGCAGGTCATTGCCGGAAACGCCGTCGCCGTTCAAGTCATTGGCGAAAGTCCAGCTGTATGGCTTGCCTTTGCGGCCTTCATAGAACAGACCGAAGGTGGTCTTGTAGTTATCGAAGAAACGCTTCTGCCAGTTGAAGACGGCGTTGAAGCGGTCTTTGACCAGATAGCTGGAGTTGGCTGCAACGTTTTCGTTCGGGTTGAAAATCGAACGGGCGTTGAAGTTCGAATTCGACACGGACGAGGTCAGTGGCGCAACTTCCGTCGCATCGGTGTAGGTGTACGCAACCGACCAGCCAAAACCTTTGCTCATCGGCTGGCTCAACGACAGCGTCACCAGATTGCCTTCACCTTTGTCGGTTTTCTTGGCAAGCAACACGTTGTTGTAGTTGATGTTTTTCAACGCACGATTGCTGGCGCCACCGCAAGCCGCTGCGGCAGTCGTGCTCAGGCCACCTGAGGCGGTCCAGCACGCGGTGTTATACGCATTGGCGGTGTAATACAGCGAACGACCGTCGGTGCCGGTACGGGTGGCGGCACCCAGATTCAGATTCTCGTAGTAAATCGCATCCTTGTTTTGTGTACGCAGATACTCCGCACCAAATACCAGACCCATCCATGGCAACTCATGCTCCAGTGCCAGATTGCCTTTCCAGATCGACGGTTGACGCAGCTCCGGCGACAGGAAGTCGACGTTGCTTGCTGGCGTAGCGCCAATATTGGTCGGCTGCTTGTTCGGATCAGGATTGAAGGTACCACCGACGGTTGGGCACGCAACGGCAAAGCCCGAGCCGCAACCGATCACTGCGGTTGCAACACCTGGATTGGAGAACGGGTTGGACAGCCAGACCGACGCGGCGGCACCCTGGAACAGGCCAAAGCCACCACGCAACTGCGTCGGACGGGTGCTCTCGAACTTGTAGTTGAAACCGACACGTGGTTGCACCAGAGTCTGGCCATCGATCGTCTGCGTGTTATCCAGGCCAAAACCACCCGTTTGTGCCGTACCGCCACGAACGAGATTGGCAGGGTTGACGACGCCTGCGACTGTCGGTGCGGCTGCCGCAACATTGCGCAAAGGACGATCGCTGATGCCCGCTTTATCGACACGCACGCCGTATTGAATGGTCAGTTGCTTGTTGACGGTCCAGACATCTTGCGCGAAGAAGCCATAGTTCTTCATGCTGAAGTCGGAAATGGCGTTTTGCAGCGAGCCGCCCGCAACCGGCACCTGCACTTGGTAGCCGCTAGGACGACCGATGCGGAAATTTTCCAGTACAGCTTGTTGATGCAAGGCGGCAGTCGTCGTGCTGCAGTTAAAGGTGTACGCTGGCTGACCATTGACGACACCAGTTGGTGTCAGGAACGAGTATTGGACGTTGTTAATACAACCAAATGTATAGTTGCCGTTGACGTTTTGCAGATACGCGTTATAGATGTCGTTCTTGCTGAAATCGCTACCAAACTTGATTTCATGGTCGCCGAGTGCCCAGTTGGCGCCCAGATAGACGTCCTTGGTTTTAGTACGCAATTCGTTATGCTGGTACGACTGGTCCGTACCAAAGTTCAGGTAACGGCTACTGGTCGAGACGCCAGCCGGCGAGCCAGCTGGCAGGGCACCGGAAAACTGCAGCGCCATGGTTGGCAGGTTGGCATTGTTTTTCGGCAGACTTTCATAGTCGCGCGACGAGACCTTGAACTCGGTCGAGAACGTTGGAGTCCAGTCGGCAAACCATTGACCGACCGTCGTTTCGATGGTCTTGTTTTGCTGGCGCCATGCGGTATTCAAAGCGATGCCGCTGGCAGACACGCCGGTGAACATTGGCTCGGATTGATCGGTTTTCGAATAACGTACCATCGCGCGATGGTTATCGTTGATATTCCAGTCCAGTTTCAACAGCGTATCATCGACCGTCATTTTGGTACCGACCGGCACTTCAAGCGTACCGATATCGAGGCCGTACTGTGTTTTGGCGATGTTCTGCGCTTGTTCAATCGCCGACTGGGTGACGCCGACATTGGTCATCGAGCTGCCGAGCGGGCCGAAGTTTGGTGCGGTACGCGTGCTTTCCAGCTTCTCTTTATTGGCGAAGAAGAACAGTTTATCCTGGATCAACGGGCCGCCGACGGAAGCACCCTTGGTGGTTTCACGGAACTTGGCCGGCGAGTAGTAGGTGTCCTTGGTGTTATCGAAGCGATCACCGGCCATCTTGTCGTTACGGAAAACGTAATAGACACTGCCCTTGAATTCGTTAGTGCCCGATTTGGTCACGGCGTTGATATTAGCGCCGGTATAGCCTTTTTGCGTGACATCGTAGTTGGCCACGTTGACTTGAACCGACTGGATGGCGTCGATCGAAATCGGTTGCTTGGCGGTCGGGCTGCCGTTCGATTCCAGGCCGAAGGTGTCATTCACCGCCACGCCATCGATGGTCATCGAGTTGTAGCGCGAGTTCTGGCCGGCAACGGACAATTCGCCACGCTCTTTGTCGGTTTGCGAAACACGTGGATCGGAGCGGGCGTAATCTTGCAAGTTGCGCTGGATCGACGCTTGCATCGCCAGTTCATTTGCGCCGATATTGGTGCCGGCACCCATATTGCTGCGATTAAAAATTTGTGCGCGTGCGCCGGAACCCGTGACGTTCACAGTTTGCATCTGGGCGCCCAAGGTGGCGTCGACACTGGCCGTTTCAGCCAGTTGCACGTACACGCCTTCGCGTTTTTCGACCTGGCCGTTCTTGGTGACGGTAATGGTGTAAGGACCGCCAGCGCGCAAGCCGCGTGCGACATAGCGGCCTTCCGCATCGGTGGTCACGTTGTTGACGGAGCCCGATTCGACGTGCACGATGGTAACGACAGCGCCGGCAGCCGGCTGGCCGTCGCTGGAGGAAATGCGTCCGCCGATGGAGGAAGTCGTATTCTGTGCGAACGATGGTGCGGCCGCCAGTGCGATAGACAGGCTTAGCGCGATTTGCGTCAGCCGAAGTCGTTTGTGATTGATCATCTTGTAACCCCAAAAAAGACTATTATTTTTTGAAAATACCGCGATTGCCTCACTGCCCGGCTGCGCCGCACAGCAACACAAACACAACATTCCCTCTTTACTATGCTGCAACTGTTACGCTGGCCGGACCGGCTGCGGGCCTTGACGGGACCGCCCCACTTCCCACTGCCACCGCCATCCGGATTCAAGCAAAAATGGACCAGTAGCAAGCCACCGTTCCCAATGACACGGGGCGCTAGCTCCCGTGACATTCACTCCACATCCTGGCCAGCGCTACAAGCCAAGGCGAAAGTGTAATTGTTAAATATTTCAAGACTGTGACACGGCCATGACATGTGGCGATTTCAGACATAAAAGGCGAAGCCCTGTCGTTTCACTCTGCATGTCACATTGATCTACTGCGAAAACCGCGCTTCTTGCTGCCAGGACCAAACAAATTGTGACTTTTTACCATCCCCCTCATTCCACTATGCATCATCAAAAAATGGATGACAAATACGATTTTTTTTAGAGATTTATATTTAAAAAGTCTAAATTACAGGGGAGTTACAAGAAAAGATTTGTATGACAGCACAGCATAAGCTTATGGCGCGAAATTATAAGTGAGCAATTTGTGCTTGAAATTGTTTCACTTACGAAAACAGGAAAAGAGAGGCATCTGCCCGATATTGTGTCGCTTGGCCGCCACAAAATTAACAGAAAAACAGCGAGGAAATCAGGATGGGGAAAACGCAGGCGGCCGGAGGACCCGGCCGCCCTGACAGTGTCAGTTTCGACGTGAAAGCAACTTACGGTTTGATGGCCTTGCTGGCAGCATCCGCTGCGGCAATTTGCGCTTCAAATGTGGCAAAGCGCGCGGCGAGCGATGTCAATAAACGTTGTTTATCCGCGTCAGCCAGGAAGGAATAACGCAGGCTGTTGTACGACAGCTTCTTGATTTCCGCGTAATCGGTCTTGTACTGGCTGGCGAACAACACGTATTCGTTCGACAGGGTATTGCGCGACACGCCCGCATCGTCGGTGGATATGACAAACGGCACGCCATACTTGCGGTACAGGGTCACCGGATGGGCCTGGCCCTTGATACCAAGAATGTAGTCATTGCTGGTAAGGTTCACTTCCACCGGGATGCCGCGCGCGCGCATTTTCTGCATGGTGGCCAGCGTATTGGTCTCATGGGCGATATCCATGCCGTGGCCGATGCGGTTGGCGCCGGCCACATCCACCGCCTCGGCGATATGGAAGGCCATGCCCTCCGGCGGCACCATGCCCAGCGCCAGCTCGCCCGCATGCAGGGCAATCTTGACGTTCGGATACTTGGCTTTCAGGAATTTGAACATTTCCATATGCAGGCTGTAGTCGCGCATGGACACATTCACGCTTTCCTGGCCGACGATATTGACGCCCACCACCAGCGGGTTGAGGCTGGCGGCCTTGAAACCGGCCACCATCGACGAGAACACTTGCGACGGCGACAGGAAGCGCAGCACATAGGCCTGATAGCGCATGGTGAAATTGGCGTCGTCGATGCCGGCGCTGCTGGTGTTCACATTGTCGTTATAGGCGGTGATGCTTTTCTGGAAGCCGGCATCCTGCTCCAATTGCTGCGTCCAGCCGGCCAGCACGGCTTGCAGCGCATCGGGCCGCATGCCGGGGGTCAGCACCTGCTGGTCGAATTGCGGGTTCGATACGAACGGCGACAACTCAAAAATGGTTTCGATGTAGCTGAGGTTTTCCGCGATGGCGCGCTGCTTGAGCGTTTTCAGGCCCTCGCCCGTATTGGTCGAGGCGACCGGGCCGAAGTAGCCGAAGGTGTCGAAGAAGGTGCGGTCCGGTGGCGTCTGCTGGCCGCTGTGGTTGTAGAAATCCTTGGTCGACCAGCGCTGCAGCAGTTCCGCATACAGGCCCGCGTCGGCAAACACTTCGGTCGACGACAGGCAGCCGCGCTGGCCGGCCGGCTTGGCGCGCTCCGCTGCGGCCACGTCTTTCCGGCTTTCGATACGGTACGTCGTCTTGTTGACGCAATAGTTTTCCTTGTCGACCCATTCCAGGAATTGCTCGGCATAGATGGAACCCGAGTAATGGTGATGCAGGTCGCCGCCTTTGGGCATCATGGAAAAGAAGAGGCTCAGCTCGGCCGTCCTGGGCTGGCTACCGGACACCAGCGCGGCGAAATGGCGGGCGGTGGCCGCTTCATTGGCGGACGGACTGGCGGCATGGGCGAGCACCGGAGCGGACATGGCCAGCGCCATGCTCAAGGCCAGGCGAGTGATTTTCTTTTGCATCAGGAGTCCCGATCAGGGTGGTAGGGTTGAAAACGTAAGGCGAGCTCGGGTCAGCCCCGCGCATGCACGCGCACCCCGCCCGAATACGTGGCGGCGACGGCGCGGTCATCGCCCAGCAGCGCCAGCGCAAACAGCAGCTCTTCCAGGCTCTGGCAGGCGGCCGTGCGGCGTTCCAGCAGCGGCGTGGATTTTTTGTCGAGCACGATGAAGTCCGCTTCCGTGCCGGGCGCAAAATTGCCAACGACGCCTTCGAGCTGCATGGCGCGCGCCGCGCCCAAGGTGGCCAGGTAGAACATGCGCAAGGCGGGCAGGTAGCTGCCTTTCAAGCGTGCTACTTTATAGGCTTCGTTCATGGTTTGCAACATCGAGAACGAGGTGCCGCCGCCCACATCGGTGGCCAGGGAGAGCAGCACGCGCGCCGCATCGGCCTTTTCAAAATCAAACAAACCGCTGCCGAGGAACAGGTTCGAGGTCGGGCAAATCGCCGCCGCCGATTGCGTTTCCGCCATGCGGGCACGGTCGCGTTCGTCGAGCCAGATGCAGTGGCCGAACATGGCGCGCGGGCGCAGCATGCCGTAGTGGTCATACACGTCGAGGTAGCTGCGCGCCTGCGGATGCAGTTCGCGCACCCAGCGGCATTCATCCTCGTTTTCCGACACATGCGTCTGCAGATAGGTGTCCGGATAGGCGCGCGCCAGTTCGCCCGCCAGGTGCATCTGTTCGTTGGTGGAAGTGGGCACGAAACGGGGCGTGATCGCGTACAACGAACGGCCTCGCTTGTGCCAGCGCCGTATCAGTTCTTCGCTTTCACGCGCACCCGACTCGGCCGTGTCGCGCAGGAATTCGGGGCAGTTACGGTCCATCATCACCTTGCCGGCCACCATGCGCAGGCCGCGCGCTTCACTGGCGCCAAAAAAGGCGTCGACCGATTGCGGATGCACGCTGCCATACACCATGGCGGTGGTGGTGCCGCAGCGCAGCAGCTCGTCGAGGAAAAACTCGGCCACGTTGCGCGCATGTACCGTATCTTCAAACGCGCGTTCGGTCGGGAAGGTATATGTTTCCAGCCATGGCAGCAGGCCAGGCGCGGGCGAGGCAATCATTTCCGTCTGTGGAAAATGCAAGTGGGTGTCGATAAAGCCGGGCACGATCAGCTTGCCACGATAGTCGATGACCTCGGTACCTGCCGGCAAGCCAGGCAACAATTGATCGTATTCGCCGGCGGCAAGCACCTTGCCGTCGGCCACGACCAGCAAGCCATCCGTGTGAAACGCGTGCGCCTCCTCGCTGAAGGCGGGATCGGCGTGGAAGTGCAGCAAGCTGGCACGGTAAGCTTGCACTGAAACAGGAACGATCGGCATGACTTCTTTCTATGACTGGTGAACCGCGGCGCGTGACTTGCGGCGCGGTGGCGTGCTGGCAGAAACCAGCCGCAGCGGCGTGGTCAGCGCCGCTTCAGCGGCTTGCTCCCACACCATTAATAATTGACAGGCCACCGAGGCGGCGATCACGGCCGGCGCCTTGTTGCGGATGCCGGGCAAGCCGATAGGGCAGACCATGGCGGCAATCTTTTCATCCGGCACGCCCTTCGCCTGCAAGCGGTGTTCGAACTGCTTGCGTTTCGTGTGCGAGCCGATCAGGCCGAACCAGCCGGCGTCTTCGCGTTCCATGATCGCTTCCGTCAGGCGCTGGTCCAGCGCGTGGCTGTGCGTCATGACCAGGAAACTGCCGCCGACCGGCGCCATGGCGACAAATTCTTCCGGCGCATCGGTGGCGGCAATGCGCACATTATCGGGCAATTGTGCGGGGAACATGTCTTCGCGTTCATCAACCCAGGTGATATTGCACGGCAAATGGGCCAGCGCACGCACAATGGCCGCGCCGACATGGCCGGCGCCAAACAAGGTCAGGTGCGCGCGCGGCGCCAGGCACGGGTCGACCAGCCAGCGCCGGCCGTCGCTACCCTGCGCCACATGCGTGCCGCGCTCGCGCGAAAACGTATCGGGCGCCTGGCCGGCGGTGCCGCCGAGCCAGGCGCCATCGGCATCGAACAGGCTCGATGCCGGCTCGCCATCGAGCGCGATCACGCGCCAGCTGTCTTGCTGGCGACGTTCGCGCAATGCCTGCAGCATGGCGTTGAGAGTCCCGTCAACCGGCTCGAACGCCAGGTGGACCACGCCGCCGCAACACTGGCCCAGGCTGGGACCCAGCGCAAAGCGTTCGAGTTTCGCCCCGGTGGCGCCGGTCGCCAGCATGGTCTTGGCAATTTCCACCGCGCGCAATTCCAGGTGGCCGCCGCCGATGGTGTCCAGTTGCCCCTCATTGGTGACGCGCATCCTGGCGCCCGCCTCGCGCGGACCCGAGCCTTCCACCAGCGCCACCGTCACCAGTACCGAAGGAACATCATCATGCGGCAGTGCCGTCAGCCAGTCGCTCATCTGTTACTCCTGTACGGCCACGGTGGACGCGGCTTGCACCGCCATCACGGCCTTGAGGATTTCCTCGCTGGTGGCCGGCGCATTCAATGGTGGCTGCACGGCATGGCCGCCGACGCTGGAAATGGCGTCACGGATCGCAAAGAACACGGAAAACGGCAGCAGCAGCGGCGGTTCGCCGACGGCTTTCGAGCGGTGGATGCTGTCTTCCACATTGCGGTTCTGGAACAGATTGACGCGGAAGTCCTCCGGGCAATCGGAAATGCCGGGGATTTTATAGGTCGACGGCGCATGCGTCATCAGCTTGCCCGCGCCATTCCACCACAGCTCTTCCGTTGTCAGCCAGCCCATGCCCTGGATAAACGCGCCTTCCACCTGGCCGATATCGATGGCCGGATTGAGCGACTGGCCGGCATCGTATAAAGCGTCGGCGCGCAGCAGCTTCCATTCGCCGGTCAGCGTATCGACCACCACTTCGGCCACCGCCGCGCCATAGGCGTAGTAGGAAAACGGGTGGCCGGTCATGGTCTTGGCGTCCCAGTGCAGGCCGGGCGTGGCATAGAAACCATCGGACCACAGCTGCACGCGGGCCAGGTAGGCTTTTTGCACCAGTTCAGGAAACGGCAGCACATGGCCGTTGACGTGGATATTGTTGTCGAAAAAGCGCACGTCCGCCGCCGCGCCGCCATACAGTTTGACGGCGTAGTCGCTCATCCGTTCGCGGATCTGGCGCGCCGCATCCTGCGCCGCCTTGCCGTTCAGGTCGGCGCCGGTGGAGGCCGCCGTGGCCGAGGTATTGGCGACCTTGCTGGTATCGGTGGCGGTGGCCCGCACCCGTTCCAGGTCCAGGCCCAGCTCATGCGCCACCACCTGCATCACCTTGGTATTGATGCCCTGCCCCATTTCCGTGCCGCCGTGGTTGACGAGCACCGAGCCGTCGACATACACGTGCACCAGGGCGCCGGCCTGGTTCAGATGGCTGACATTGAAGGCGATGCCGAATTTCAATGGCGTGAATGCCAGGCCTTTTTTCAGCACCGGGCTGGACTCGTTGTACGCGTCGATGGCAAAACGGCGCGCGCGGTAGTCGCTGGTCTGCTCGAGCTCGGCCACCAGTTCATGGATCACATTGTCGACGATCACCTGGCCATACGGCGTGACATTGCGCCCTTCGCTGCCGTCGCGGCCATAGAAATTGAGCAGGCGAATATCCAATGCATCGCGCCGCAGATGGCGCGCGATTTCATCGATCACATACTCGATGGCGATCGCGCCCTGCGGCCCGCCAAAACCCCGGAACGCCGTGTTCGACTGGGTATTGGTCTTGCCGCAGGCGGCACGGATATCGACGTCGGACAAATAATAGGTATTGTCGAAATGGCAGACGGCGCGCGTGGCGACCGGGCCGGAGAGATCCGCCGAATAGCCGGCGCGCGAGGTCATGTCGACTTTGGCGGCAAGGATCTTGCCGGTCTCGTCATAGCCCACTTCGTATTCATAATAAAAGCAATGGCGCTTGCCCGTGACCAGCATGTCGTCGTCGCGGTCGGCGCGCAGTTTGACGGGGCGTTTCAGTTTCGCCGCCGCAATCGACGCGGCCGCCGCCCACAGCGCCGACTGGGATTCCTTGCCGCCAAAGCCGCCGCCCATGCGCCGGCATTCGACCGTGATGTTATGCGAATGCACGCCCAGCGCATGCGCCACCACGTGCTGCATTTCGCTCGGGTGCTGGGTCGAGCACAGCACCAGCATGCCCTGCGCTTCCTTCGGGATCGCGTAGGAAATCTGGCCTTCCAGATAAAACTGCTCCTGCCCGCCCACATAGAGCTGGCCCCTGACCACATGCGGTGCGTTTTCAAATGCGGCCTGGCAGTCGCCGCGCGCCAGCCGCATCGGCGGCAGCACATATGACTGCGCCGCCTTCGCCGCCTGCGGCGTCATAATCGCCGGCAATTCTTCATACGTCACCTGCGCCAGACGGGCGGCGCGGCGCGCATGGTCATGCGTATCGGCCACCACGATAAAGATCGGCTGGCCCACGTATTGCACCAGCTCGGCCGCCAGGATGGGGTCGTCATGGATGATGGGGCCGCAATCGTTGGTGCCGGGAATATCTTGCGCCGTGAACACGGCGGTCACGCCGGCGCTGGCGCGCACTTTCGATAAATCCATGGCGCTGATGCGCGCATGCGGTTTTTGCGACAGGCCCAAGGCCGCGTGCAAGGTGCCCTGCAGTTCGGCAATATCGTCGGTATAGGTCGCCTGCCCCAGCACATGCAGTTGTGCCGATTCATGCGGACTCGATTTGCCGACGGCGGCCCAGGCGGCCGCTTGCAGTTCAGGCGTGACAGGATGGTTCATGCTGGTCCTTTCAGGCGCGGCAAGCGTAGGCGTTCAATGAGGCGCGCAGCAGCGGCGCGCTGTGGCGTGTTTCCAGCCAGAAGCGGCGCAGCAGGTTTTGCGCCGTCGTCATGCGATAGCTGTTGGAGGCGCGCATGTCGGACAGCGGCGCATAGTCGTCGGCCAGCAAGCCCATGGCGATCACTAGGTTGTCCTCCGTCCACGCCTGATTGCGCAGGAAAGTTTCCGTTTGCGTGGCGCGCTGCGGCGTGGCGGCCATGCCACCGAAGGCGATACGTGCGTTGACGATGCGCTCGCCGTCGAGCTCGAAAGCAAACGCGGCGCACACGGCCGAGATATCCTGGTCAAACCGTTTTGCCAGCTTATACGTGCGGAATTTTACTTGCGCGCGCGGCAGCGGCACCCTCAGCGCTGCGACAAATTCGTCGGGCCGCAGGTCTTTCTTTTGATAGCCCAGGTAAAAATCTTCCAGCGCCATGGTCCGCTGGCCGGCGCTACCGCGCAGCACGATCTGCGTGCCCAGCGCGATCAGCCACGGCATCGAGTCGCCGATCGGCGAGCCGTTGGCCACATTGCCGCCCAGGGTGCCGGCGTTGCGGATCGGCAAGGAGGCAAAGCGCTGCCATAGTTCCGATAATTCCTCAGGGTAATGCTCGCACAGCGCCGCATACGCGTCGTTGAGGCTGGCGCCGGCGCCGATTTCCAGCATGTCATCTTGCGGGGCGATGGTTTTCAGGGCCGCGACATTGCCCAGGTAAATGATCTCGCCCAGCTCGCGCAATTGCTTGGTGACCCACAGGCCCACATCGGTGGACCCGGCCAGCAAGGTGGCTTGTGGCTTGTCGGCACGTAATTGCGCCAGTTCGTCGACGGTGCGTGGCGCATGGAATTGCTGGCCACGGGCCGCATAGGTATGCAGATGGTCGCGCTGCAAGCCTTGTAGTTGCAGGGCCAGCGCATCGCGGTCAAAAGTCACTTTCGGCAATTCACTCATGCGTTTGGCCGCATCGATAATCGGGCGGTACCCTGTGCATCGGCACAGATTGCCGGACAGTCCATCGTCGATCTCGCAGCGCGTGGGCGCGGCGCCGTCTTTTTTCAGATACATGCCCCACAACGACATCACAAAGCCGGGCGTACAGAAGCCGCATTGCGAGCCGTGGCATTCCACCATCGCCTGCTGCACCGGATGCAGGGCGCCGTCCGGCTGTTGCAGATCTTCCACGGAAAACAGGGCCTTGCCGTCCAGCGTGGGCGTCAGCTGGATGCAGGCGTTCACGGTTTTCATTTCCACCTGGCCGTCGACCAGGCTGGCGACGACGACGGTACAGGCGCCGCAATCGCCTTCGGCGCAGCCTTCCTTGGTGCCGGTGCAATGCAGGTCCTCGCGCAGATGCTGCAATACAGTCTGCGTGGGGGCGGCATCGCGTACTTCCTGCACGGCGCCACGGTAATAAAAACGAATCGGTTCTGACATGCTGGCCTCGGTATAGTCCTAGTGGTACAGATTAACACCGGCACACGGGACAACTATATGCAAAGATTGATTTCACTTATCTATCTGCATCAATAATCCTCAGCCGATATTGGGATGCTTGGCATGCCAGTGCTCGGCGATATCGATACGGCGCGTAATCCACACCTGTTCATGCCCTTGTACATAGTCGAGAAAGCGCGCCAGCGCCGCCGCGCGGCCAGGCCGCCCCACCAGCCGGCAATGCAAGCCGACCGACAGCATCTTCGGCTGGTTCAGGCCGTTCGGGTCGCCTTCCGCATACAGCACATCGAAGGCGTCCTTCAGATAGTCAAAAAATTGCGTGCCCGAATTAAAACCCTGCATGGCGGCAAAGCGCATGTCGTTGGTATCGAGCGTGTACGGCACGATCAGCTGCGGCTGCACGGCCGGCGCGCCGCTCGCATCCGTATAAGCGACCTTTTCCCAGAACGGCAGGTCGTCGCCATAATAATCGGCGTCATAGCGAAAGCCGCCATGTTCGACCACCAGTTTGCGCGTATTGGGCGAATCGCGCCCGGTGTACCAGCCTTGCGGGGCGGAACCCGTCAATTCGCGGATAATCTGCACTGCCTCGCGCATATGTTCGCGCTCGCTTGCCTCATCCATGTTCTGGTACGAAATCCAGCGCAGGCCGTGGCAGGCGATTTCATGACCCAGCTGCTGGAAGGCCGCCACCGCTTCCAGATTGCGCTTCAGGGCCATCGACACGCCGAACACCGTCAGCGGCAACTTCCGGTCCTCGAACATGCGCAGTAGCCGCCACAGTCCCGCACGCGAGCCGTACTCATAAATCGACTCCATGCTCAGGTGGCGCGTGGGAAAGGCTGCCGCGCCGATCATTTCCGATAAAAACGTTTCCGATGCCGCATCGCCATGCAGCACGCTGTTTTCCGCACCCTCTTCATAGTTGAGCACGAATTGCAGTGCGATGCGGGCCTGACCTGGCCACTGCGGATGGGGCGGCGTGCGGCCATAGCCGATCAGGTCGCGCGGATAGTTGTCGTAAGTGCTCATGCGGCTCGCCTTGGGAAGAAATGTGAAATATATGCCCAATCATATAGCCAGGCGCGGTCACAGGTATATCATTTGGTCGATAAGCACATTCACCGTTAACGTATAGGATAGCAAATGGGAAAACTCAGCACGCACGTACTCGATATCGCCCACGGCCGGCCCGGCGCAGGCGTCAAGGTGGCCCTGTTTTCGGTCGCGCCGGAAGGCAAGGTCTTGCTGAAGATGGATGTGACCAACCAGGACGGCCGCTGCAGCACGCCGCTGCTGGAAGGCGACACCATGAAAGCGGGCCAGTATGAACTGGTCTTCAATGCCGGCGACTACTTTGCCGCCCAAGGCGTGCAATTGCCCTCGCCGCGCTTTATCGACCTGGTGACCCTGTCGTTCGGCATCGCCCACACCGATGAAAACTACCATGTGCCGCTGGTGGTGTCGCCGTGGTCGTATTCGACATATCGGGGCAGTTGATTCTGCTTTGCCAGCAATGTTGTCGGATTAGCGGGGCCGCCTAGGGTCTGTCTGACTGAACTTAATTGAGGTTGGATGGTCATAGAGCGATGAGCCGAACTGACCTTACCGAAAAGC
>NZ_JAFCTQ010000050.1:0-35813 GCF_049896105.1 Janthinobacterium sp. PSPC3-1
CTGCCGCCCACCGTCTACGAACGGAAAATGGCAGCACGTGAACCTATCGTTGTGTCCGAAATTACTTGACCACCACAATCAGGGAAGTAAGTTGGCGCACGAGGTCTCCAGTGTTTTTGTTTATATGATGAATTGCAGTGATGCAATTAAATCAGCGGGCGGTGATTGTGACAAGGTGGAAGTGAAAATACTCTGGAAAACTGAAATTCGCTTGACCTTCCGCCAGTTGGAAGGTGTAGCGTAAAAAGGCGATTTCATCTCAGGTGGTTCAGGTAATTTGCAAGGAACTTAGTTGTCCGTCATAGGGAAGATACTGCAGATGAATTTCATGCTGACGCGCATTGTAAGCAACCGGGCCGAAATAGGTGCAGGACAGCGTACGCCTTACTCTACCTTTGGAGGCAACAATAGCCGCCACTCATTCCTCGCGTCCCTTGAGCTCCCTCCACACCACTTTCCCCGCCACCTCCTGAAATCATGCACTGGCGTTCGCCTCACCTCGTGCTGTATCCACCCAGTAACCAGTCATTTTGAAAGAGAATCATGCAACGCTTCCACTTATTGCTTCTGGCAACGGTTAGCTTCTCGCCGGTTGTCTATGCACAATCCACTCAACCCGCGAGCACCACGGCGACAGTGACGGATGCTAAGGCCATTGTGCCGCCGTTGAAATATGTTTCTGCTTTTGCGGATGCTAAGCCGATTGGGGAGCCCCCGATATCTCCAGATAAGGCCTGGATTCAGGCAAATAAAGAAGTGACAGGGGACTCTCAGCATGGCGATCTGGGGGACATGTCGATGGAAATGGTACCCGGTGCAAAAAGCCAGGAAGAACCCAAGCCGTCTTCGGCGAACGATCCGCACAAAGGCCATCAAATGAACATGAAAGGCAAATGACATGAAGCGACTATCGTTGCCAACACCCAATCGGGTAGCTACTGTATTCGGTGTCATATTTCTTGCAGGTTGCGCCAGCTTTTCACCGGATGGTGGATTAAATGATGTCTCCCGGCTAACGCAAGAGAGGATTGGACAGGTCAAGCCCTTCACGAAAGAGACGCTGAAAGATAGCCAACAGTCCACTTCACAGGTGCAATCACTGCTGTCCGCGCCACTGACGCCTGAATCTGCGGTTCAGATTGCGCTGCTCAATAATGCAGCGCTGAAGATCTCCTTCGCTGAATTGGGCGTCTCGGAGGCTGAGTTTGTACAAGCTGGACGGATGCGCAATCCAAGTTTTAGTTTCGGCCGCGTCAGTGGTGGTGGCGATGCGGAAATCGATCGCAGTGTGATGTTTGATATTGCGGGCCTGCTGACGTTGCCCACGCGTCGCCGCGTTGAGCAAGGACGCTTTGAGCAAGCCAAGTTGCTAACAGCTGCTCAGGCTGTGCAGTTGGCGGCAGAAACCCGTCGGGCATATTTTATGGCCGTTGCGGCGGCCCAATCGGCCGCTTTCGCGGAGCAAGTGCGTGGCGCCGCCGAGGCATCATCGCAACTCGCCGACAGCATGACCAAGGTTGGAAACTGGAGCACACTTGATCAGGCCCGTGAGCGTGCGTTTTACCAAGATGCGTTGACACAATTAGCGAGGACCAGGCATGAAGCAACAGCCACGCGCGAACAGCTCATTCGCCTCCTGGGCCTGTGGGGAGAGCAGCAAAATTTCGTCCTGCCTGACAGATTGCCTCCACTGCCGGAAAAGCCGCAGGAAACGAACAATGCGGAAGCACAGGCAATGTCGCAACGTCTCGATATGCTGTCGGCCCGCCGCGATACCGAGGCAACGGCCGCGGCACTTGGCTTGACAAAGGCAACTGGCTTCATCAACGTTTTTGATGCCGGCTACACCAATAAGAGTACGACAGGTTTGCCACGCGAGAGCGGCTACCAGATTTCCCTTGAATTACCAATTTTCGATTGGGGTGGCGCCAAGGTCGCGCGGGCCGAGGCGCTCTACATGCAGTCCGTTCATCGCACCACCGACACTGCCGTGCGGGCGCGCTCGGAAGTTCGGGAGGCGTACTCCGCATACCGCACTAGCTATGACATCGCCCGTCATTATCGTGACGATGTTGTGCCGCTGCGGAAAAAAATATCCGACGAGGTTCTGCTTCGCTACAACGGGATGCTTGCCAGCGTATTCGAATTACTGGCAGATTCGCGCGAGCAACTGGTGAGCGTAAATGCCGCCATCGAAACCCAGCGCGACTTTTGGATTGCAGAAACCAAACTTCAATCCGCCATCAACAGCGGAAGTACGAACGATACAAGGGCCATGCCATGATTTCACGTAGAGATTTTTTCAGAGGTGCAGGTGCTGTAGCGGTAAGCGCCGCTGCCGTTAGCAAGGCCGGTGCCGCGTCATTGCCTGAGGCCATGTTGATGGACAATGCCAAGACGCACATCCCTCCGGTGCCACCCACTGGCCGGCCCTACAATCCGGTCGTGACCCTGAATGGCTGGTCATTGCCATGGCGGATGAATAACGGCGTAAAAGAATTCCATCTCGTTGCCGAACCCGTGGTGCGTGAACTTGCACCAGGGATGAAAGCCAACCTTTGGGGCTATAACGGGCAATCCCCAGGCCCGACAATTGAAGTGGTCGAAGGTGACCGGGTGCGTATTTTCGTGACCAACAAGCTACCTGAGCACACCAGTGTTCATTGGCATGGCCAGCGCTTGCCGAACGGTATGGATGGCGTAACGGGCCTCAATCAACCGGGTATCGCTCCGGGAAAGACTTTCGTCTACGAATTCGAGGCCAAACGGCCAGGTACATTTATGTATCATCCCCACGCCGACGAGATGGCCCAGATGGCGATGGGGATGATGGGCTTCTGGGTGACCCATCCAAAGGATCCATCGCTCCATGCTGTGGACCGTGATTTCGTTTTCCTGCTCAACGCGTATGACGTGGAGCCGGGAAGCTATACGCCGAAGATCAACACCATGCTGGACTTCAACCTGTGGACATTCAATAGCCGCGTCTTCCCCGGCATTGATTCATTGCCTGTGCGCCAAGGTGACAAGGTACGCATCCGTGTCGGTAACCTGACGATGACGAATCACCCTATTCATATACATGGCCATGAGTTTTTCGTCACTGGTACGGATGGCGGCTGGACACCACCGGCGTCGCGCTGGCCTGAAGTCACCACCGATGTCGCAGTTGGGCAAATGCGCGCCATCGAGTTCGTCGCTACTGATCTGGGTGACTGGGCACTTCACTGCCATAAATCCCACCATACCATGAATGCAATGGGCCATTCGGTACCGACAATGATTGGCGTCAACCATCGCGGGGTTGCTGAAAAAATTAACAAAATCGTCCCTGAATATATGGTGATGGGCGACAAGGGCGGCTCCATGGGAGGCATGGAAATGCCGCTACCAGATAATACTTTACCGATGATGACGGGTGAAGGACCGTTCGGTGGGGTTGAGATGGGGGGAATGTTTACCGTCTTGAAGGTGCGCAAGGACCAGAAGCGCGGCGACTACTCCGATCCTGGCTGGTACAAGCATCCGGCCGGAACCGTGGCATACGAGTGGACGGGTAACCTTCCTGAGCCAGAACGTGCAACTAACGCTGGGGGGCAGTCGATGCCGACGATGAACAAACCCAATATTGAAGTTACTGTTCGTAAACCGACCGGACATAGCGGTCACTAATTTTTTTTAACTGAAAGGAAACATCATGAAAAACCTGCACAAAGTTGTATTGGCAACCTTGATTGGCCTGTCATCCGTGGCAACGACCTCCGTGGTGCTCGCACAGCAGCAGAGCGCCTCCGCGACGCAAGACGCGATGAGCGAAGGGGAAATCAAGAAAGTGGATAAGGACGCCGGCAAGCTGACCATCAAACATGGCGAGCTGAAGAACTTGGGCATGCCTGGGATGACTATGATGTTCAAGGTCAAAGAGCCGTCGATGCTTGACAAGGTCAAACAAGGCGACAAAGTACGTTTCGTGGTGGAAAAAGTTGGCGGTGCATTGACGGTCACTTCCATCGAAGCAGTAAAGTAAATTTAACAAAGAGAGTTGAACATGAAGACACTGCGGAAAATGATTCTTGCCACATCCATTGTGGCGGCAACGCTGGCTACCCCATTTGCCTTGGCACATGCGAGCTTGAAGAGCTCCAATCCCGAGGCAGGTGCCTCCCTGGCAGTTGCACCAAAGGAGATTGCGCTGACCTTCAACGAGAAGGTGGAAGAAGCCTTTAGCTCAATCACTCTGAGCGATGACGAAGGCAAAGCCGTTGCTGCAGACAAGGCAAAGGTTGATGCAGCAAATCCGGCCATCTTACGCTTGGAAGTACCGACATTGAATGCTGGCGCCTATACCGTGAGCTGGGCAGTTGCAGGGCACGATGGACACCGTCGCAAAGGCGACTTTAAGTTCACGGTGAAATAAATGGATGCAGTCTCGCTGTTGCAAGTCAGTTCAGCTTTGCTGCTGAACCTCGGCTTTGCCTGGCTCGTTGGATCATGGTTTGCACGCTACTGGATGCGTTCTAGCGGTGTCGATCATGATCATTTCGAACCAGCGCTGCGCAAACTTGACTTGATGGCAGCGGCAATCAGCATGGTTGGTAGTGCATCGGCACTATTGAGCGCGACGGCGGTCATGGGAGGTGTAGGGCTACGCGAAGCGTGCCCGATGTTTTGGATGATGGTGTCGACAACTGACTACGGACATGCAGGCTGCGCCATTGTTGTGACGATGCTTGTTCTCTTTATTGTTCGATTTGTAGGCGGAGTCGGCCGCAGCAGCGATATTGCTGTCGTTCTGCTTTTGGCTATTTTTTCTGCAACACGGGCGTCCATGGGGCATGCGGGCGAGGAAGGCTTCTGGACCATTCCGCTAGCGGTTGAAGCGATCCATTATTTTGCCATCGGCCTATGGACTGGTGCAGTGATGGTTTCCGGCTGGTTTGTTCTACATAAGTCGCGGATAAGGAAATTTGATACGGGTACCACCGATCAATACCTAGAATTGATGTCCCAGGCAGCAATGCTTGCAGTAGTTGCCATTGTTGCTACTGGAATTTACAGCGCATGGCACCGAGTGGGGAGCTCAGAGCATCTTGTTCATACCACCTATGGCATCACCTTACTGGTCAAAGTTGCAATGGTCCTTCTTGCCGTCGCCTTGGGCGGCTACAACAAATTTCTTGGATTGCCTGCCGCCTCCCGCTCCTCCCGCGGCGTCACTCTGGTGAGAGTCGTTTTACAAGTAGAGACCTTGCTACTGCTCGGTGCACTGTTTGCGGCGGCAATTCTTACCACTCAACAACCACCTACCGCGATGTAATGTCGCGACGGTTTTCTACAAGGGAGTACGATATGAAAAAGATGACCTTAAATGCAATTGCAGTAATGTTACTGGCCAGTTTGAGCACTTTCAGCATTGCTGCGGTACCGGATAGCAACCCAGCAGCACATAGTGGCCACCAGCATGGCGCAAATGAGCAGAGCGCATCTCTTGTGGGCAAGGCGGGTGACCCGAAAAAAGCGACGCGTACCGTCACTGTCGATATGAACGACACCATGCGTTTTAACCCAGCGTCTATCGCCGTGAAACGGGGCGAGACTATTCGCTTTGTCGTCAACAATTCCGGCAAGATCAAGCATGAGATGGTCATTGGTTCTGAGAGCGAGTTGAAAGAACATGCCCAACAAATGGCAAAGTTTCCGGAGATGGAGCATGCGGAACCCAATCAGGTGACCCTGACGCCTGGGAAATCGGGAACCATTGTCTGGCAGTTCGACAAAGCCGGCAAAGTGGAATTTGCGTGCTTACAACCCGGCCACTTTGAGGCGGGCATGAAGGGGCAGGTAGTGGTTTCTGCCAAATAGATGACTTCATTCGGCGGGAATGTTCAATTCCCGCCGTTGCCGCAATAGCTGGTTCCACCACAGCCAACGAAACAGGCGAATCTGGCCAAGGAGTGATTCATGAGTAGAACTGACGCCGAGCATCATGCACACGAGCATCATCACGACAGCCACAGTAAAACTGAACCCGACGATGCGCGGCTGGCAGTAGACGAAAAACCATTCATTGACCCGGTATGCGGTATGCACGTTGGCGCAAATCCCGAAAAAGAAATCACCTACAAAAGTATGGTCTACCACTTCTGTAGCGGAAAGTGCATGACAAAGTTCAACGCAGCGCCAGATTCCTTTATCGATAAAGCGAATGCGGCACCCAACCCTGCGCATGCCCCCCAGGAGGGAGCAGTCTACACCTGCCCGATGCACCCCGAGATTCGCCAGCCAGCACCGGGAACTTGCCCTATTTGCGGCATGTCGCTCGAACCTGAAATGCCGACGCTAGATGAGGCGGAAAACCCGGAGCTAGTCGATTTTCGCCATCGTTTCTGGTGGACGCTGCCTCTTACCTTAGTGGTGTTCTTACTGGCGATGTTTGGGCATGTGTTCCTTTCTATGGGGCTGCCAGGCCAAAACTGGATTGAATTCGCATTAAGTACACCTGTCGTACTGTGGGCCGGCTGGCCATTTTTCAGACGCTGGGCGCAATCGCTGGCACGCATGAGCCCGAATATGTGGACTTTGATTGGCTTTGGCGTAATGGCTGCTTATGGCTATAGTGTCGTCGCCACAATCGCACCGGGCCTCTTCCCGCTTACCTTTGCTGCACATGGCCGCATAGGCGTATATTTTGAAGCAGCGGCAGTCATTGTTTCGCTCACGCTTCTTGGACAGATACTTGAGCTGCGCGCACGCTCCCAAACTTCCGCCGCAATCAAATCCTTACTTGGCCTCGCTCCAAAGACGGCTCGACGCATTCAGGACGATGGCTCCGAGAATGACATCCCGCTCACGCACGTCCACGTCGGCGACAAACTCCGTGTCCGACCCGGTGAGAAGGTACCAGTTGATGGCGTAGTGCTCGATGGCGAGAGCTCGCTCGATGAGTCAATGCTGACTGGCGAGCCCTTACCTGTGACAAAGCGTGCAGGAGACACGTTGATTGGCGCAACGATCAATACCAGCGGGAGCCTGATTATGCGTGCCGAAAAAATCGGCAGCGACACGATGTTGTCTCAAATCGTACAAATGGTCGCGCAGGCGCAGCGCTCCCGCGCGCCTATGCAACGACTCGCCGATAGTGTTGCAGGCTATTTCGTGGTCGTTGTCGTGGCAATAGCGCTACTGACGTTCGTGTTATGGGGAATGTATGGCCCTGAACCGAGCTGGGTCTTTGGTTTTGTTAACGCCGTTGCAGTACTGATCATTGCTTGCCCATGTGCATTGGGGTTAGCCACGCCGATGTCCATTATGGCCGCCACAGGCCGCGCGGCCACCCAAGGTGTGCTCTTTCGGGATGCCGCAGCGATAGAAGACCTCAAGAAGGTCGACACACTGATTGTCGACAAGACGGGGACCCTCACTGAAGGTAAGCCTTCCTTTAACAGCGTGGTCGCAGCGCCCGGTTTCAAGGACGAAGACGTCCTGCAAATGGCGGCGAGCATAGACCAGGGCAGCGAACATCCGTTAGCGCACGCGATCGTCTACGAAGCGAACAGGCGAGCACTGGTGCTAACCAAACCTGACAGTTTTGAGTCTGCCAGCGGTATTGGCGTGCGCGGCACGCTTGGCGGGGTGCACATCGCACTGGGCAACACCGCGCTGATGGATGCTGACAAAGTCGATTGGAGGCCGCTTGCTGAGGTCGCTGAACGCCTGCGGACAGAAGGTGCTAGCGTCATGTATCTATCCTCTGACGGCGTTTTGGCTGGACTGATTGCGGTGTCGGATCCCATCAAGGCAACGACGCATGAGGCCATAGAAGGCTTGCGCGCTGAAGGGCTGACCGTAATCATGGCCACTGGCGATGGCGTCACCACTGCGAAGTCCGTAGCCGAAAGGCTGGGCATCACGGAGTTCTACGGCGAGGTGAAACCACAGGACAAGTTGGCCTTGGTAGAAAAACTGCAAAAGCAAGGCAAGGTGGTCGCAATGGCCGGCGATGGAATCAATGATGCCCCCGCACTGGCGAAGGCCAATGTTGGTATTGCCATGGGTACAGGAACAGACGTGGCTATCAATAGCGCTCACGTCGCTTTAGTAAAAGGAGATCTGCGTGGGATTGCCCTTGCCCGTCGAATCTCGGTCGATACTGTTCGAAATATGTGGCAGAACCTGGGCTTCGCGTTTGTCTACAATGCCTTGGGCATTCCCCTGGCTGCCGGTGTGCTGTATCCATTTACTGGCCAACTGCTATCGCCGATGATCGCCGCGTTAGCGATGAGCCTGAGTTCCGTGTCTGTCATTACCAATGCACTCCGGTTGCGCGGTACCGGTCGGCCTTAACCGCTGACTGTGGCACCGAGCGACATTCTTGTGGAAGCAAACATGAATATACCTGCGATAGTGAAAGCTGCATCGAATAATGGCTGCTTGCTTAGCAACGAAGAATTGAATTTTCTTCCGGCTGCACGCCTCAATAGAGACTGTTTCTGCACCAGTTTGGATAGCTCCGCATTGAAAATAGCGCTTTCTAGCGAACCGGGCATGGACGGATTGCACGAGTTGATCGAGGAGCGGTGTCCCTATCTATTTTCTGCGCGGCCTATTTTTGTCTCGTATCGCCAAAGCAAACGTATTGCGGACGTTATTGCAGCGATTGAATCCGTAATATCGCTGCCATCGTATCGTGCGCGCGTTCTGACTGATGCTCCTGACATTGCCAAGCATAATCCTGATGATGCAAAAGGAGTATTTTTTGGCTATGACTTCCACATCCACGACGATACCTTGGCGCTCATCGAAATCAACACAAATGCCGGTGGAGCGATGCTCAACGCCGCGATGGCAAAAGCCCATAGATCGTGCTGTCTCAGCGATAGTGAATTGACACGAGCCATTGATAGCGGTGCGACCCTTGAAGATACCATCTTCAACATGTTTGAGTCGGAATGGGCGCTCTCTCAACGTTCACAGCCACTTCGGACAGTCGCGATAGTTGACGATCATCCAGAGCAGCAGTATCTCTATCCCGAGTTTGTTCTTTTTCGACGCTTGTTCGAACGCCACGGCATAGAGGCCGTTATTGCCTCACCATCGGACCTTACCTATCGTGATGGCGTTTTACGTCATGGGGATCTTGCTATCGACTTGGTCTATAACCGGCTGACCGATTTCATGCTTGAGTCGCCCCAGTGTCTCCCATTGCGTTCGGCGTATCTAGAAAGCGCAATCGTGCTAACGCCGCACCCCCAAGCGCATACCCTCTATGCAAATAAGGCAAATCTGGTTCTGCTATCGGATAAGAAAGAGCTCGTAGCGCTTGGCGTAGCCCCCGCCGTGCAAGATATTCTGCTCAAGAGCATACCGCGAACGCAGATTGTGACGGCCTCCGATGCGGACCGCTTGTGGACGGAGCGCCGAAAGTTGTTTTTTAAACCTGTTGCAGGTTACGGGGGGCGAGCCACGTACCGTGGTGAAAAGATCACCAAACGGGTATGGCAGGACATTCTGGCTGGTGACTACGTCGCTCAGGCCCTCGTCATACCCGGTGAGCGCTCGATCGGTTCCACCGATAATCCTAGCTCGCTGAAATTCGACCTTCGAGTCTATGTTTATGACGGAAAGGTGCAGTGGACCGCGGCCAGGATGTATCAGGGGCAAACCACCAACTTTCGCACCCCTGGAGGTGGTTTTGCACCTGTTTATAGTTTGGACGACGAGCGCACTGCGAATGAAATCAGCTCTATCGCGACTAGAGCTAGTTCCCATCACGATTGAGACGTGTTTGATCCTTAAAGCGAACAGGTTAGTTAGTTACTCTATCCGACCAGCTCTCTGAAACGTCAGAAATCGAATGTCAATGAGGGAGGAATCCATGAATAAAATTGAATCGATCCAGGCATCTATCGGGCTCACAGTTAAGGGTAGCACCAGCGCGGAAGGCAAGACGGCAGGGCAAATGTTTTCTGCCACATTAGCTAATGCACTAGGATCGACGCCAATAGTGGCAATGGCCTTGCCTCCAGTGGCAACTATTCAACACACACAGTTTGACCTTCCATTGAATTTGACCGCTGCTAAGATTTGGCAGCAGGTGAGTATCAATGAACGTGCGCTCGGACTGCGGGCGTACCGTCAAGAACTTCTCGCATCCAATATCGCGAATGCCGATACGCCTGGATATGTGGCGGTAGATATTGACATTGAGAAGGCCTTAAAAACAGGAAAGTCAAAAGATGACGTTTCCCTGCAATTTCGTATTCCAGCCCAAGGTAGCATTGATGGAAACACCGTTGATATGGATGTTGAACGGGCCCAATTTGCTCACAATTCCCTCATGTATGAATACAGCGTTGATCGTGTCAAGGGACGCTTCAAGGAACTAGATGACCTTTTGAAAAATACACCATATTAGTAATCTCTTCTTGGAAATACTGACAGTAGCGACTTAATGCAACTACCGCAGGCAACGGAAAGATTAAGTCATGGCGTGATCGGGTAAGCACCTGAATGGATACGATCGCTGCTGGCCGCATATGCCACCAGCAGCGATCGCATCCAGCACTCAAAACCGCGTTACTTTTTCTTCATCATTTCCTGACAGTCCTTCATCATTTGATCCATTTTTTCATACATTTTCGGATCCATTTGATGATCCTTTTTTGGCTCCATCTGATGTTCCATTCCAGCTTGCGGGGCTTTATTGGCCGCTCGCATCATTTGCGCCTGCTTGGCCTTGCGCCCTTGCTCAATCAGTTGCCAGTCCGGGCCAGCGAAGGCGGGAAATGCAGTGCTAAGAGTGCTGATACAGAGCAGCGTAAGTAGTAATTTTTTCATGATAGACTCCTCGATAAACTAATTTGATGTATGCATCGTCATCCCCATGGTCAAGTGGCTAATTCAACCATCGACAATACAAAAGCCGCAGCGCAACTGCGGGAACGTCTGACATATCAGAAAAAAAATCACTTCTATCCGTTTGCGAAACAAAACGCATCGTAGCAGTGGTAGCACCGAGATCCGGATAGTCGCCGCCTGCGTTATGGTCGGCAAAAGGTGGTCCCATATAGCAGAAGGCGCATGTCTGGCAGCTTGGCATGGCCATCGGCTGCGCAATCGCCGCAGATGCAGGCATGTCGTTTTGCAGTGGAAACGCCGGTATATGGCTGCACCAGATAAAACCGAACAACACCACCGCACACCTCACGAAATACACGAGGTGCTTAGCCGAGCGGTAGGTGCCGAACGGTCTCATGACGGCTAATTCTCCTCTGCTGCTGCCGAGCCGGCGGCACGGATCTGACGCCGACGAAGCAGCAGATAAACCGCAGGGACCACAAACATGGACAACAACGGCGCGGTAATCATGCCGCCAACCATCGGCGCGGCGATGCGCTGCATGACCTCCGACCCGGTGCCGGTGCCCAGCATAATCGGCACCAGGCCGGCGATAATGACCGCCACCGTCATTGCCTTGGGCCTCACGCGCAAGACCGCCCCTTCACGAATTGCATCGAGCAGATCGGTTTCACTAGCGTTACCATTCGCCAGACGTTCATCCCAGGCATGCTTTAAATAAAGCAGCATGATTACGCCGAATTCGGCCGAGACGCCAGCCAACGCGATGAAGCCGACGCCGCCGGCGACTGACAGGTGATAGTCGAGCAACCACAGTAGCCAAATGCCGCCGGCCAGCGCAAACGGCAGCGTTGCCATGATCAAGGCCGCTTCATCGAAGCGCTTGAAGGTCAAATAAAGCAGCACGAAGATAATAAGCAAGGTCGCTGGCACGACGATTTTGAGTTTTTCAGTGGCACGCTCTAGATATTCGAACTGCCCCGACCATGCAATGGAGTAACCCGCCGGCAATTTGACTTCCCTGGCGACGACTTGCTTCATGTCATACACAGTCGAACTCAAGTCGCGATCGCGAATATCGACATACACCCAGCCTGACAGCCGGGCATTTTCACTCTTGAGCATCGGTGGGCCGTCGTCGATGCGGATCGCGGCGACATCACCCAGCCGGATTTGCGCCCCCCGCTCTGTCAGCACCGGTAGCTGGCGCAGTTTCTCAATTGAGTCGCGCACCTCGCGTGGATAGCGCACATTAATCGGGAAACGCTGCAATCCTTCAACAGTTTCACCGATATTGTCGCCGCCGATCGCCGCCGACACCACGCTTTGCACGTCTGCTATATTCAAGCCATAGCGGGCGGCCGCGTCGCGATCGATGTTGACGTCGATGTACCGTCCGCCGTTCAGGCGCTCGGCCAGCGCTGAGGAGACACCCGGCACCTTCTTGACTGCGCGTTCTATCTCACCAGTGATGCGGTCAATTTCCTGCAAGCTAACGCCTGCGACCTTGACGCCGACCGGGCTTTTTATGCCGGTGGCCAGCATGTCAATCCGGTTGCGGATCGGCGGCACCCAGATGTTGGACAGCCCAGGCACCTTGACGGTGCGGTCCAGTTCCTGTATCAATTTTTCCGGCGTCATGCCAGGGCGCCACTGATCGCGCGGCTTGAACTGGATCATGGTTTCGAACATTTCCAGCGGCGCCGGATCAGTGGCGCTCTCGGCTCGACCGGCCTTGCCGAAGACGCTTTGTACCTCTGGTACCGTTTTAATCAGCCGGTCAGTCTGCTGCAACAACTGCGCGACCTTGCCGGCCGACAGACCGGGCAACGCCGACGGCATGTACAGCACATCGCCTTCATCCAATGGCGGCATGAATTCGCCGCCGAGCCGGGTCATGGGCCAGATCGTGATGGCTGCTACCAGTGCTGCCGCCAGCAAAGTCAGCTTTGGAAAACGCAGTACGACATCGAGCAAGGGGCGGTATAGCGCGACCAGGAAACGATTGAGGGGATTCTTTTGCTCATCGGGAATCCGGCCGCGGATCAGATAGCCCATTAAAATGGGAATCAGCGTCACCGCCAGTCCAGCCGCCGCCGCCATCGCATACGTCTTGGTAAAGGCCAGCGGCGAAAACAGACGGCCCTCTTGCGCTTCCAGAGTGAACACGGGAATAAACGAGAGAACGATGATCAAAAGCGAAAAGAACAGTGCTGGTCCAACCTCAACAGCAGCGTCGCCAATGACGCGCCAATGCTCATGACCCTTTAGCTGTTTACCTGGATGGGCATGATTCCAGGCTTCAATATGCTTATGGGCATTCTCGATCATCACCACGGCGGCATCGACCATCGCGCCTACAGCAATGGCGATACCGCCCAGCGACATGATATTGGCGTTGACTCCCTGGTAGTACATGACGATAAAGGCGATCAGGATGCCGATCGGCAGCGTGATGATGGCCACCAGCGCCGAGCGCAAGTGAAACAGGAACAGCGCACAGACCACAGCGACGACAATGAATTCCTCGATCAGCTTTTCTTTCAGGTTGGTCACAGCGCGCTTGATCAGGTTCGATCGGTCGTAGGTGGGGATGATCTCGACGCCGGGCGGAAGGCTCGCTTTTAGCTTTTCCAGCTTGACCTTGACGGCATCGATGGTTTCCAGCGCATTTTTCCCGGAACGCATGATGATCACGCCGCCAGCAACTTCGCCCTCACCATTCAAATCGGCAATCCCGCGCCGCATCTCTGGCCCGATCTGGATGCGCGCGACATCGCCCAGCCGGACCGATACGCCAGCGTCAGTCGTCATCAACGGAATCTTGCGGAAGTCGTCAAGCGACTTCAGATAACCAGAGGCCCGTACCATGTATTCGGCCTCGCCCAATTCCAGCACGGAACCGCCCGTTTCCTGGTTGGCTTTCTGCACGGCATCGATAATTTTGCCATGTGGGATGTTAAAGGCGCGCATCTTGTCTGGATCGAGCACGATCTGGTACTGACGCACCATGCCGCCAATGCTGGCCACTTCCGAGACGTTGGGCACCGCTTTCAACTCATACTTGAGAAACCAGTCCTGCAAGGCGCGCAATTGCGACAAATCGGTCTTGCCGCTACGGTCGACCAGCGCATATTCATAGACCCAGCCGACGCCGGTCGCATCTGGTCCGAGCGCGGTTTTTGCCTGCGGTGGCAGGCGTGACTGCACCTGGTTCAGATATTCCAACACCCGTGAACGCGCCCAGTACGGATCGGTACCGTCTTCAAACAGAATGTAGACGAAGGAGTCACCGAAAAACGAGTATCCGCGCACCGTCTTGGCACCCGGCACCGACAGCATGGTGGTGGTCAGTGGATACGTGACCTGGTTCTCGACGATTTGCGGCGCTTGCCCCGGATAGCTGGTGCGGATAATAACCTGCACGTCCGACAGGTCGGGAATGGCATCGAGCGGCGTGCGCGCCAGCGACCAAATGCCCCAGACCGTAATGAATACAGTCGCCAACAAGACCAGAAAACGGTTGCTGATAGACCAGCGGATCAGTTTTGTGATCATTTCGCCACTCCCGCGGGTGCTTTCATGCCACCCATGGGTTTATTTTCGGGTTTCGGCGCACCGGAGGTCGGCGCAATGGCCACGATCTCAAAGCTGCCATCCTCGCCTTGCTGGATGTCGAAGGCGACTCGGTCACCTATGCCAATATTGCGCTGCAAGCCCGTGGAAGACACTTTGAAACCCATCGTCATCGCCCCCCACTGCAGCGACGTGATAGGGCCATGCGAAATGGTGATTTCATCCTTGCCGATCTGTTCGACCTTGCCTACCCCATGGTGGCGCGGAAGTGCCTTGTCTGCGTCAGGGGACTGCGTATCGCTCATGCGTGTCGTCGTTCCCTTCAGGCTGGCCTCGGAATCGATCAAGAACTGCGCCGAGACGACCACTTTCTGACCAGCGGATAGGCCCTTGCGAATTTCGGTGAGACCACTGCCTTCGCTGCCGACCTCCACATCGACGGGCATAAACTTGCCGCCCTCCTGGGCAAGCATGACAACGCTGCGCGTACCCGTCTGGATGACTGCCTCCGACGGCACCTGCAAAACATCGGTGCCACTGTTTGACGCGAAGGTCAGAGTAGCAAACATACCGGGCAACAACTGAGCGCCGGGGTTAGCCAGCTCCACACGGGCTTTCAGGGTTCGCGTCGCGGCATTAACTTCCGGCAAAATGGCACCCACCTTGCCCTTGAAAATAGTTCCGGGTAGCGCCTGTACCTGCGCTTCGACGGCGTCACCAGGGCGAACCTTGGCCGCCACGCTTTCGGGAACCTCCGCGTTGACCCATACTGTCGCAAGTCCATTGATGCGAAACAGCGGCGCACCAGCGGAGACGGTCATTCCTTCGCGGGCGCCAAGCTCTGCGATCACACCGCTGATGGGTGCTGAAACCGTCAAGCGAGGATGGACCTTTCCACTTGACTCGACTAGCCGGATTTGCCCCTCACTCATACCAACTAGCCGCATGCGCTGGCGGGCAGCGTCGACCAGGGATGCTGTTTCATTGCCTTGCATACGACGGCTTGCCAGATAGTCTTCTTGTGCCGCGATCCAGTCAGGGACATACAAGTCAGCCAAGGGTTGCCCCTTTTCCACCGGATCGAGCAGGGCACGCGCATACAAGCGCTCTACAAATCCACCGCTACGCGCCTGCACCAGTGCCACGTCGCGCTCGTTATAGGCAACGTTACCGACGGCAACCAAGCCGGCGGACATCCTTCCTGATGTGACGAGCGCTGTGCGCACTCCCAGGTTTTGCTGGACCCGCGGGCTAATCGTAACATTACTGTCCTCACCATCCCCCGCAGCATAGACGGGCACCAGCGGCATATCCATGAACGGTGACTTACCGGGTTTGTCAAACTTCTGGCCCGGCACCATGGGGTCATGCCAATATAATGGTTTCTTGTTGGCAGCACTCGCGGCGCCTGCTGCGTTGCCGGATACCGCCTTGACGTCACCTGTAGATACTGTCTGATGTGCTTGTCGTAAACCAAACTGGTAACCGGCATAAGCGACCGCTGCAAGGGCACCCGCAAGTACTAGGACGCGTAATTTCTTATTGTTCATTTGAATTCCTGCTGGCGATGTACTGCGGAAATCTGCGTGATTGCGATGTCGGGAAAGAGGAAGCGAAGCTGTGCCCAGAACTGGGCTGTATTCATCTGCAACTGCAGCAACTGAACGTGCATGTCCGCACTGTTACGCCTGGCAGCGAGCACCTCAGCCAAAGAGGCTTTTCCGCCACGATAAGAGGCCAGGACCGCTTGGCTTCGCTTGTCGGCAAGGGGCAATAGCTGGAGCGCGTAGCGCTCGCTACGTTCTTGGCCACTCCTCCATTCGATGAGCAAGGCACGGATGTTGGCGGCATCTTCTCGCAGCAGTTCGTCGCGTTCGCTCCTCGCTTGTTCGACCAAGGCGAGTTTGGAGCCTAGTTCGCGGTCCTGCCGGTTTTTGCGATCCCACTGTAATGGCAGGGATAGGCCAACGGAGACCATGTTCGAGTAGGCCGCGCCGCGCTGCTGGAATGCGAACTCGATACTCCAGTCCGGATGCCGATTCGCTTGCGCCAGATTGACGTCGGCCTGGGCGACTTCTTCCTGCCGATTCAACACCATGATCTGCGGGCGGTGCGCCAGTTCAGTGTCGAGCAACACCGGGTCCAGAGGGATGGTGCCCAAGTCGGGCATGCTGGAATCGGCAAGTTCGCCGCTGCTGCCAGTCCAACGCACCAGCATGTTTTTTGCCGTATTGAGGTCGCGTTCGACCTGACTGGCTCGGTCCTCAAGGGTTAACAAGGCAGAACGCGCAGCCAGCACGTCGGCCTGGCTGCCACGCCCGCCCCGATAGGCGGCCGTAGCGGCGTCAATTTCCTGGCGGGAAAAGACCACTTGTTCTGTCAGAACTACTGACATTTTCCGAATGTAGTAGACGTTGAGCCAGGAGATCGCCGTGTCGCGCTGAATCGCGGCGAGTGCGACATCTTTTTGCGCCTGCGCCTTGTCGGCTTCGCGCTCAAGACGTGCGGAACGCCAGCGCAATTTATCGGCGCGTGTCAGTTCCTGCGAAATGCCGATGCGCCGCATCGTCATGAAATCCCCGCTCAAACTAAAGCGATCGGTGCCACTTAAGGGCACATTATCGATGCCGACCTTGAGAGTGGGATCGGGGCGCTGCGCCACTGCTACCGCCATTTCGTGTGCGGCGACAGTTGCCTGGTCCTGCGCATGAAGTTGGCGCGAGCGGGCGACAGCCTGCTGCAGCGCCTCGGTGAAGGTGACTGGCTGGGGGGCCGCGCGCGCATCATGAACGAAGGCAAGCAGCGGAACAGTAAGGGCGAGAGTTAACGCCGTCTTCATGAATGGGTGAAGGCGGACGACGCGTGCATTTGTATGCACGGTGTACGGGATTGACATGGCAGCTCCAGAATGCGATGGGAGGCATCGCCTTGTCGAACCCGACAAGGCGATGGCGATCTAGGCAGTCTGGAGTGTTAAATACGGAAACAGCAATGGCGGATAGCGATAGGCGGTGCCGTTGGCCTCGCCAAGGTAATGAGCAAAGGAGGTTTGGCTGTATACACTACGGGAGTGTCATAAATAGCTAACGTCAGAAGCAGGACAACAGGTACGAAAGATGGGTGGTCGGCGACAGGCGTCTTGTCCAGCGACTGCCTGGACGCATCCCCCACAGCATAAATTTGACACAACGTCGACTGGTCAGTGTCCATGCCGGCGCAGTCTGTCATCGCGGGCATCGCAGACACCCCAACACCTGCGGATGTAACGGAACTACCGACTCCCATCGGTACGCCGGGGCATAGGTATGAAGCGACCGCATGCTGCATGAACAGCATGCTAAGTATCGCGACAAGAGCCGTGAACAATCGCACTGTGCGGGAGGTCTTCATAAACTATCTAAACGGATGATATTCGTAGCCTAGGTTGTATCAAACCAACTGTCAAGCTATTGCTATGCTGTCACTTGACCGTGAGCAAGTACGGATCGAATGACAGATATCATCACTATACGCATTACCATAATGGGAAGGTCAATCAAAGACATATGTCGCCGGATTGGAATGCTTTACGTTTAATTGCTTGACAAAAAACTTGCAATCGATGCACCATTTCCAGCAATTCCTTCGCTGGACCGGTGTCGATTGATTTCAATGACGAATATCCATGAAACGGCTTATCCACGCCTGAAACAAGAGTTCACTGAGCAGGAGCTCGGGGCGATCTACACGCCTTCGCGCGCACAAATTGACCATATCTTCACGCTGTATCGCCAAGCATCGCATCGTACTTTTTTGCTGATCCAACTTATGCTGTTGCAAAGGCTCGGTTATTTCGTCCCTTTGTCGAGCATCCCGTCTATCGTGGTGCGGCATATCTGCGAACATAGCGGTCTGCGCGTTCCGGCAAAACGAGCGCTGGCGCAATACGATCAATCCGGTAGCAAGACAACACACCAGCGCCGTCTGCGCGGGTACGTGGGGATCCGGGTGATGGACTCGTCCGATGAATACTGGCTGGAAGATCAGGCCCTGCAGGCTGCCCATACCAAGCAGGAGCTACCCGACATTATCAATGTCCTGATTGAAGAGTTGGTCCAGCGTCGCCTGGAACTGCCTGGATTCACCTACTTGTTCAGGCTGGCTCGCCATTCCCGTACCAGCGTCAATGACGGCATCTATAAGGCGGTGGCTGGCGGATTGCCAACTTGCGTGGTCGAGCGTTTTGAACACATGCTCACTGCGGGTAAGAACCTGCGCATATGGGATAGCCTCAAACGCGAGCCGAAGCAGCCCAATGTGCGTGCGGTGACGGATTTCCTGGCCCACATTGAGACCATGATCGCGCTGGCGCAGGATCTGCCCAATACCGAGGCCATCGCCGCAACCAAGCGTGAACAACTCGTTTTGGAGGCGCGTGCCCTGGATGTGGCGGAAATGCGGCGGCTCAAGCCACTCAAGCGCCACACCCTCATCGTGCTGCTGATTCAAAGCCAGTTGCAGAAGGCAATGGACGATATCGCCGAAATCTTCATCAAGACCATCCGCAGCTTGCATAACGGTGCCGAGGAACGGTTGCGGCAATATCACCTGCAGCACGCCGAACAGATTGAGCGTTTGATCGGACAGTTCCGCGAAGTGCTGACCGTCCTGAGCGACGAGGGCAGCGACGAGGAGCGCGTCGCTAGGGTCGAGCAATCCCTCGACGGGGATCTTGGGGCATGGATCACTGAATGCGACGAGCACATGGCGTATGCTGGCAATAACTATTATCCGTTCATGCTGGTCGGGTATGTTGGCAAGCGCAGCCTGCTCTTCAAGTGCCTCGAAGCGCTCAGTCTGAAATCGAGCTCCCAGGATCAGAGCCTGCTGGCGGCGATCGCCATCATCCAAAAGCATCGCTCCAGCCACAAGGAACAACTGCCAGCGGCAGAAGGTGCGCTACCTGAATTGGCACTGGACTGGATGTCCGATAAGTGGCGCAAGCTGGTTTTTGGCCGAGTCGCAGCCGATGCCCCAGCGAACGTGCATCGCAAGTATTTCGAACTTGCCGTGATGACGCAAGTCATGGATGAACTCAAGTCGGGCGATCTGTACGTCGAGCATAGCGGCGACTACGATGATTATCGCAACCACCTGGTGGACTGGGAGCAATACGAGCGTGAAGTGAAAGCCTATGGTGAACTGGTAGGGCTGTCGGTGGAAGCTCCGGCGTTTGTCGCGCAGTTGCGCGACAAACTCGGCAGTCTAGCGCGCGACGTTGACAGCCGATTCCCGCAAAATAGCCTTGCCGATATAGACGAGAGCGGCATTGTGATCCGTCGCATGGAGCGCCCGAAGCCGCCACCCGAACTTGACGCCATCGAGCAGATGGTCACCAATGAAATGGATCCGGTGAGCATCCTTGATGTATTGACCGAGACTGAAAAATGGTTGGACTTGCATAAACTCTTCGGTCCGTTGTCCGGCTTCGAGGCCAAAGTAGACGATCCGCGCAAGCGCTTCATCACTACGTTGTTTTGCTATGGTTGTAACCTGGGCGCCACGCAAACCGCACGCTCGATCAAGGGACTGAGCCGCAAGCAGGTGGCCTGGCTCAATCTCAAGCATGTCACCGAGCAGCGTCTGGACAAGGCGATCGTCAAGGTGATCAATGCATACAACCGCTTCGCATTGCCACGTTATTGGGGGTCGGGAAAGAGCGCGTCGGCCGACGGTACCAAATGGAACATTTACGAGGCTAACCTGCTTTCCGAATACCATATCCGCTACGGTGGATACGGCGGCATTGGCTACTACCATGTGTCCGACAAGTACATCGCGTTGTTCAGTCACTTTATTCCATGCGGCGTCTATGAGGCGGTTTACATCCTCGATGGGCTAATCAACAACCAGTCGGACATCCAGCCAGATACGCTGCACGGCGATACCCAGGCCCAAAGCACGCCTGTCTTTGGCCTGGCTTCGCTGCTGGGTATCGACCTGATGCCGCGCATCCGCAATATCAAAGATCTGGTGTTCTTCAAGGCGGACAAGGCCGACCAGTATGACAATATTGGCAGCCTGTTCCGTGGATCGATCGACTGGGAACTGATCGCGCGCCATATGAAGGACATGCTGCGCGTCGTTATTTCCATCAAAGCGGGCAAGATTGCGCCATCGACGATCCTGCGCCGCCTAGGGACCGCTAGCCGCAAGAACAAGCTCTACTACGCGTTCCGCGAGCTCGGTAGGGTACATCGGACAATGTTCCTGCTCAAGTACATCAACGACGCAGAATTGCGTCGTACCATCCATGCAGCAACCAACAAGAGCGAGGAATTCAACGGCTTCATCAAATGGTTGTTTTTTGGGGGCGAAGGCATCATTGCCGAAAACGTTCGGCACGAACAGCGCAAGGTTATCAAGTACAACCAGCTCGTTGCGAACATGGTCATCCTGCACAATGTCCATGAGATGACGCGGCTCCTCAAGACAATACAGGCAAAGGGATATGTGCTAACGGAGGAGGTGCTTCGCGGCTTAGCGCCATATCGGAAAGGGCACATCAACCGATTCGGCGAATATATGCTGGACCTTGAACGCGAGGTAGCCCCGATGAATTATAAAGTCGAATTTACCAAATAAATCAATTGGTTAGGTCGGTTTTTGCGAAAAAAACTGCAATCCCGGCCGGCCCTCTATCACATCCCGAGTAATATCCAGTTATAATCAGTCATGCTCAAACGCTTCCTCTATATTCTTGCTGTCGCTTTCGCTCTCCAGATGAGTTGGGGAATTGCGAGCGCATATTGCTTGCATGAGAGCGGTAAAGCAAGTTTGCATTTTGGGCATCACCAGCACGAACACAAAACATCCAAAGATACTTGCTGTGGTTCTTCCTCTTCCAGTTCAAAGAAATCGGCTGTTCATCTTGACTGCCCATCGTGCTCGCATGGCTTGGTAGGCATGATCACTTGGGCTTCCAATTTCGAGGAGCCGTTGACGGCAATTCATTCCCCGCCGTTATTAGTTCGAGCATTACCCCCTCCCTATCCTGAATTACCTGAGCGCCCTCAGTGGCATGTTGCCGCCTAGTCCGGCGACATCGACTCATACACATCTTCGTATTTGTAGATCACCACTACAGGTGAGCGTGTCGTCGCCGGATTCTTCCCATTTCATTTTTTGGAGAATTCTATGCGACCATCATTTTTGCCGCTTGTGCTTGCTATCGTACTCGCATTTCCGCTGCAAGCGGCTGCACAGACGGAAGCACCGTCAGTTGCAACGGCAGCCCCAGCGGCTGCTCATAAAGGCGCTTCTGCATTGACATTGGCAGAAGCAATCAAACTCGCCTTTGAGGGCAACCCTGGGCTCCGGACAGCCATGCGTGATATTGATATCGCCGCTGGCGAATTGATCCAGGCGGGTACCCGACCTAACCCTGAGCTTTCCTTTGTTTCGGAGGGTCTAAAAAAAGAACAGAGGACACGAACTATACAATTCAGTCAACCGTTGGAGCTGGGTGGCAAACGTGCTGCCCGCATGGCGGCAGCGAGCCTCGGAGGGGATATTGCCTCTGCCGATCTGGCCGGGTACCGTACCTCGTTGCGCGCTGACGTCGTGACTGCTTTTTTCGACGTCGTAGCGGCTCAAGAGGGCTATCAACTTGCGCTTGTATCACAGCAACTTGCGCAGCGCGTCAGCGATGCAGCGGCGCGGCGTGTGATGGCAGGCAAGGTGTCACCGGTAGAGCAAACCCGGGCTCGTGTGGCGGAAGCAAGCAGCAAGATCGAACTCAATCAGGCTGCCAATGATCTGACGCTGTCCAAACGGCGTCTCGCTGCAACTTGGGGAAGCCAGACACCCCAGTTTGATTCCGTTGTCGCACTTGAAATGCCAGCACAGGCTATCCCTACCTCTAATGAATTGAATAATCGCCTTCCGACAGCCCCACAGACTCTCCGGGCACGTCTGGAAGTTGATCGCCAAGAGGCGTTGACTAAGGTAGAACGCAGCCGCAGGATTCCTGATGTAAATCTGATCGTTGGAACCCAGCGTGACGAACAACTTGGTCAAGTCGGGCCGCGTCGCACCATCTTGGGGCTATCGATTCCGTTGCCACTTTTCGATCGTAATCAAGGCAATGTCCTCGCAGCCTTGCGCCGAGCAGACAAAGCCAGAGATGAACTGAAGGCAGTAGAGAACAGATTGTCAGCGGAAGTTGCTGAGGCAACTGCACGCCTCAGTGTTGCGCAGTCCGAATTGACAATTTTGCGGACCGACATTCTGCCAGGAGCGCTGAGTGCATATGAGGCAGCTTCAAAAGGGTTTGAACTCGGAAAATTTAGCTTCCTTGATGTCCTTGATGCACAGCGCACACTTTTCCAGGCAAAAACTCAATATGTACGCGCGCTCGCTGAATCACATCGCTCCGCCGCCGACATCGATCGCATTATCGGACGCGTTGAATCGAATGGCACTTTGATTGCACCTGCGATCTCATATCAGGAAACAAAATGAAAACACCGAACATTGAAAAGAAATCGCTGCGCGCGATGATGGCGATCGTAGCAATCGGCGCTGTGCTGTTGGCCGCCATTTTATTTACTGGTAAATCCGGCGGCGCCCCGGAAGGGACGGACACTGAAACTTCCGCCAAGGCAGATGAAAAAGAGAAAGGCGTTGGAGGAGGCGCCGGCAAAGGCAGCCATGGCGGAAAATTGTTTGTCCAAGGGGCGACTACCGTTGAAGTCATCCTTGCAGAAGAGAAGGGAGAAGCTCGCCATCGCTTATGGCTCTACGAAAATGGCAAACCCGTTGCGCCGACTACCGCCACTGCGACCGAGCAAATCAAACGCGCTGACGGCCAGGTGATGAACTTTGAATTCGCAGTCGACAAAGATAGTTTGCTGGCCAAAGAGAGCATTGCCGAACCGCATATTTTTGATGCTCTCATTACTGTCCGTAAGGGCGGCGTCACGATCCCGATCAAGTTGCAAAGCGAGGAAGGCAAAATTGAGTTGACTGATGCTCAAATCAAGACTGCTGGGGTGATGGTAGCAAAATCCGGTACGGCGAGTATTAATAGTGCCTTTCAACTAGCTGGCGAAGTGCGCTTCAACGAAGACCGTACTGCACACATCGTGCCCCGTTTGCAAGGTGTAGTTGAAAGTGTGGCCGTCGACCTTGGTCAGCAGGTAAAGAAAGGACAAGTTCTAGCAATCATCGCCAGCACCGTTTTGTCTGAAATGCGCAGCGAATCGCTTGGTGCGCAAAAGCGCTTGGCGATGGCGAAATTGACCTACGACCGCGAGAAAAAATTGTGGGAAGGCAAAATTTCCGCAGAGCAGGATTATTTGCAAGCCCAGCAGGGGCTGCGCGAAGCGGAAATAGCTGCTCAGAACGCTTCTCAAAAAATCGCCGCCATTGGTGCCTCTGGTGCTAGTTCCGGTGCATTGAACCGCTTTGAACTGCGTGCGCCATTCGATGGTGCAATCATCGAAAAGCACATTACTTTAGGCGAATCTGTGGCCGCCGATGTGAACGTATTCACGATTGCGGATCTGTCAACGGTATGGGCAGAAATCATCGTTCCCGCCAAGGATCTCGGCACTGTGCGCGTTGGTACGAAAGCACTCGTCAAGGCAACCACGATGGATTCCGAGGCATCTGGTGTAGTTTCCTATGTGGGTTCGCTGCTTGGAGAACAGACACGCACGGCCAAAGCGCGAGTCACCCTGGCAAACCCGAAACTGGCCTGGCGCCCGGGCCTGTTCGTCAATGTCGACCTGACCTCCGATGAGCGCGAAGTACCTGTTGCGGTGGCCAGCGATGCAATCCAGACGGTTGAAGGTAGTCCAGCCGTGTATATCCGCATCGATGGCGGCTTTTTCGCTCAGCCAGTGGAGACCGGCCGCAGCGATGGGAAATACACCGAGATCGTAAAGGGTCTTGCTGCTGGTACTACGTATGCGGCAAAAGGTAGCTTCGTCCTCAAGGCGGAGCAGGGCAAAGACAGCGCCGAACATGCACATTAAGCCGGAGAAATCAAATGTTTGAACGCATAATCCGCTTTTCCATCGAGCATCGATGGTTGGTGATACTCGGTGTTATTGCCATGGTGGGTATTGGTATCTTCAGCTACCAAAAGCTGCCAATTGATGCCGTACCCGATATTACCAATGTCCAGGTTCAGATTAATACCTCAGCACCAGGGTATTCGCCGCTGGAAGTTGAACAACGTGTGACTTTTCCGATCGAAACAGTGATGGCCGGCTTGCCAAGTCTGGAGCAGACGCGCTCATTGTCGCGTTATGGCTTGTCGCAGATTACCGTCATCTTTAAAGATGGAACGGATATTTACTTCGCCAGGCAACTGGTCAACCAACGATTGCAGGAAGCGAAAGAACGCTTGCCTGAAGGCGTATCTCCGGTACTCGGTCCAATTTCAACGGGTTTGGGCGAAATTTATCTCTGGACAGTTGAGAGTGAGCCGAACGCAAAGAAGGCCGATGGCCAGCCTTACACGCCGACGGATTTGCGTGAAATCCAGGACTGGATCATCAAGCCGCAATTGCGCAACGTGACTGGGGTTACGGAAATCAACTCCATAGGTGGCTTTGCAAAGGAATATCACGTTACACCGAACCCGACAAAGCTGTCATCGTATGGCCTGACGTTTCAGGCCATCGTCACTGCGCTGGACGCGAACAACAACAATGTCGGTGCCGGTTATATTGAAAAACGTGGTGAACAGTTTCTGATCCGCGCTCCTGGCCAGGTAAAGTCGCTGGAGGATATGAGAAATATTATTCTCAATACCGTTCAAGGGGTACCGATTCGCATTCGTGATGTGGCCGAAGTCGAACTCGGGCGTGAACTGCGTACCGGTGCGGCGACCGATAACGGCCGCGAGGTTGTGTTGGGTACTGTCTTCATGCTGATTGGACAAAACAGTCGGATCGTCTCGCAAGCGGTAGACAAAAAAATGGCGGAGATTAACCGCACTTTGCCCGCTGGTGTCAAAGCCGTCACTGTTTATGACAGGACCGTGCTGGTTGACAAGGCAATCAATACCGTTAAGAAAAATCTGATGGAAGGCGCGGTACTGGTCATCGTCGTACTGTTCCTATTCCTTGGTAACATACGAGCTGCTCTGATCACCGCGATGGTCATTCCGCTGGCCATGCTGTTTACGTTCACGGGGATGGTAACTTATAAGGTCAGCGCGAACCTGATGAGTCTCGGCGCCCTTGACTTCGGCATCATCGTCGACGGAGCCGTTGTCATTGTAGAAAACTGCGTACGCCGTCTGGCTCATGCGCAAGCGCATCATCAACGCACATTGACTCGCGCGGAACGTTTTCATGAGGTATTTGCTGCGGCAAAAGAGGCACGTCGCCCATTGTTGTTCGGTCAGCTCATCATCATGATCGTCTATATTCCTATCTTCGCCCTGACCGGTGTGGAAGGAAAAATGTTCCATCCAATGGCATTTACCGTTGTCGCGGCACTTGTCGGCGCGATGATTCTGTCGCTCACTTTCATCCCGGCCGCTATCGCACTGTTTATCGGCAAGAATGTTGCTGAAAAAGAAAATCGCGTAATGGAGTTCGCCAAGCGCTTATACACGCCTTTGCTGGCCAAGGCGTTACTCAATAAAGCTGTCGTGGTAACCTCTGCAGTCGTGCTTATCGTACTGTCGGGTGCTGTCGCAAGTCGGATGGGGAGCGAGTTCATTCCCAATCTGAACGAAGGCGATTTTGCGATTCAGTCGTTGCGCATCCCGGGGACTAGCCTGACCCAGTCGATCGAAATGCAGAAACAGCTCGAAGCTGGTCTGAAGGCCAAGTTTCCGGAAATTGAGCGGGTCTTCGCGCGTACAGGTACTGCGGAAATTGCTTCTGACCCGATGCCGCCGAATATTTCAGACGGCTATGTGATGCTTAAGCCTGAAAAAGACTGGCCGAGTCCGAAAAAAACCCGCGCGCAAGTACTAGCGGCCGTACAAGCGGAGGCAGCCACTTACGCTGGCAACAGTTATGAGTTCTCACAGCCCATTCAGTTGCGCTTCAATGAACTCATTTCTGGGGTGCGTAGCGATGTCGCCGTCAAGATATTTGGCGACGATATGGACGTCCTGAATGCGACAGCGGCGCAAATCGCTGGTGTACTTTCTCGCATCCCCGGCGCGGCGGAGGTCAAGACCGAACAGACTTCCGGCCTGCCGATGCTCACTGTCAATATCGATAGGGAGAAGACTGCTCGCTATGGCCTCAATGTCGGCGCGGTTCAAGAAGCGTTGGCGATTGCTACAGGCGGAAGAAATGCCGGCACCGTGTTTGAGGGTGACCGCCGTTTCGACATCATCGTGCGGCTTCCGGAAGATCTGAGAACTGACTTGGAGGCACTCAAGCGCCTGCCTATTCCTTTGGCACGTTCTTCGGGAACGAACGGTGCGGCCGGGGAAGTTAGTTTCATCCCTCTCTCCGAAGTAGCCACCCTCGATTTTGCACCAGGTCCTAATCAGATCAGCCGGGAGGATGGCAAGCGACGCATCGTGGTGAGCGCGAATGTGCGTGGGCGCGATATTGGTACCTTCGTTCCCGAAGCGGAAAAACTGATTCAGAAGGAAGTCAAAATACCACCTGGTTACTGGATGATCTGGGGCGGGACTTTTGAACAACTGCAGTCAGCAACCCAGCGACTGCAACTGGTCGTGCCACTCGCATTATTCCTCGTGTTTACCTTGCTATTCGTGATGTTCAATAACGCCAAGGACGGCTTGATTGTGTTCACAGGCATTCCGTTTGCGCTGACAGGCGGCATTCTGGCGCTTTGGCTGCGCGATATTCCGCTCTCGATTTCCGCTGCAGTCGGTTTTATCGCCTTGTCTGGTGTGGCCGTGCTGAACGGTTTAGTGATGATCTCCTTTATCCGGACACTTCGCGATGAGGGCATGTCCTTAGACCAGGCAATCACGACGGGTGCGCTGACTCGTTTGCGACCAGTCTTGATGACTGCATTAGTGGCATCGCTGGGATTTATTCCGATGGCGATTGCGACCGGCACAGGTGCGGAAGTACAACAGCCACTTGCGACAGTCGTTATTGGGGGAATTATTTCATCGACGCTGCTAACGCTACTGGTCCTTCCGCTGCTTTATCGCTTAGCACATGGCAAGGATGAGGATGCTGAATCCGGTACTGTCCAGGAAAAAGATCAACTTCCTGCTTGATCCTCATATTGATTAACGACAATTGATAACAAACCGCCCAAGCATGGCATCGCTTGGGCGGAAAAAGAGCGACATAGACGTGGTCAGAAATCACAATACCGCTATGGGCACAGTAGAAAAGTATGATTTCGATAATACTGCATGTAATTATTATTTATTTTATTAAAAATGAAAATTATTAATTAATATTTTTAGAATTTCTTCTTGGTTAGCGCGATCAGAAGGTTGGCAGTAATTGAATTTTTTCAAAAAATATTGCGATTTAATTGTGCATTGATATGATGTATAGGGAAAGAGTTGGTGTATCAATGAAAAATGAAAGAGAATTTATAAAATATATCGGCGAAAAATTGTTGATATTGGCACTCGTTTTATTGTTGATTTTTGTTGTTTTTGATTCTGTGTCCTATTGGTTGCCGGATTTAAATTGGTTAATCACAAAAATTTTATAGAAATAAAATATTTGACAATCAAATAAAAATAATTTTTTGGTAAAGATGGGGGGGGAGTCATGCGTATATTATTGCTGGGAAGTGATATCTCATTTGCCGATAAGGTATTTGATAGCGCCTTGAAAAATGGCTGGAGGATCAATCATGTGAAAGACCTTATCGCAGCAAGATTGGCCTTGCTTGAGACGAGTTACTCTATTGTCCTAATCGATAATGATCTATCTTCGAAATTCGGGTTGAACCTGCTTCGAAATATGCGTGCTCAATATGACGTGACACCAGTACTCATAACAGCCGAATCCTGTAAGGTGAGTGAGCGTATAACTTGGATTGATTCTGGTGCAGACGATTATTTGCTGAAACCATTTGAATTTGATGAGCTGTGGGCGCGCGTACGCGCAGTAACCCGAAGAAGTGAGGGCCGTATGGTGCCTTTAATAACTTGGGGCGATATTGAAATTGACGTCGTAAAGCGTAGTGTAACGCGTGCTGGTAAGCCAGTCCGGCTTAGCGATCACGAATACCGGATCCTGCTAACCCTTATGCAGGGGAAGGGACATGTTGTTGGACATGAGCATCTAGAAGCAATGATGTATGACGGAGCTGCTACGATTGAAAGCAATACGCTAGCCGTGCATATTTGTCAGGTCCGACGCAAACTGGGTGCGGGCATTATTACTACCGCCTATGGCCAAGGATATTTAATGGCTAATCCATGCTAAAAATTCCTTTGGAGTTGAATGCGTTCTAAATACAAAATATAAAAATTAAAAAGCTATATAAATTTTAACATACATCTCACATATTAATTGAGATCTGAAATGAATGATGCGATTAAAAATTCTCCGATAGTAGAAAATAAACCAATTGAAAGCGTGGGGGCGCGCAATCTTACAGAGATGCCTGATTTTCATCTGGAGGTCACTTGGACAGTTTTGGGTACATCCGTTCTGACATTCTTGCTGCTCATGGGATTCGTGTTATGGATGCGGCTGTCGAGTCGTAGAAAAAAGTTGGTAAAGAAAGAAATTCTTCTACCGACTCGACATCCACGAAAGCGAAAACGGCGACGCCATTAAAACCATTGTGCAGTCCAAAATTTTAATAAATTAAAAGAAGGTTATATTTTGATGCTTCGCTTTCAATCAATGAGCTGGATTGAAGTCGCTTCTCACATTATTGATACGTTGATCGCCTATGCTTTGGCATTGCCAATTGGGTGGGACAGAGAGTCGGCAACAAATGGTGGCGCAGGTTTGCGGACATTTCCTATAGTTGCAATGGCCAGCTGCGGTTTTATTTTAATTGGAATCGGTGCGCTCGGTGAAAATTCACCACAGTTAGCGCAGGTCCTATACGGTTTGATTGTGGGGATTGGATTTATTGGTACCGGTACTATCTTCAAGAGTAGTAGCGAGATGCGCGGAAATACCACGGCATCGACAGTGTGGGTGACTGGCGCAATTGGCGCTGCAGTGGGATTTGCTTTGTACGATATCGCCGTGGTATTGAGTTTTGTAACTTTTTTGACACTACGTCTCAGAAAATTAAATACATGAATGATCATGAATGCCCATCATTACGAATATTTCTTGTGAAGTTTTATGTATAGTTATTTGTTAAAATTAATGAAGTTAAAATTATTATCAATAGTAAGATATTTTAAAATATATTTCGGAGTAAACTATGTTGGAACACATCAAAGCAAGTTTGACCGATGCTAAACAGGCCCTCGATACATTTCTAACCGACGAATCTGGGCTGCAGCGGGTAGAGCGTGCAGCAAATGTCTTGCTGGCTGCCTTTAATGGTGAAGGAAGGATATTCACATGTGGTAACGGAGGGTCCATGTGCGACGCGATGCATTTTGCAGAAGAGTTTACTGGGCGTTTCCGTAATGATCGATCTGGTCTGCCAGCAACAGCGATCAGTGACCCAAGCCATATGTCGTGTGTTGCAAACGATTTCGGATATGACCAGGTATTTTCTCGCTATCTGGAGGCGCATGGGCGTGAAGGCGATGTGCTGTTAGCCATCAGTACGAGCGGAAAAAGTCCGTCGATCATTATGGCTGTTACCAGCGCCCGCAATCTCCGAATGAAGGTAATTGGATTGACGGGCAAGGCGGGTTCGGAATTTGAGCCACTATGCGATGTTTGTATTTGTGCACCAGCTGGCCAATATGCAGACCGCGTGCAAGAGATGCATATTAAGATTATTCACATACTGATCGAATTGGTAGAGCGTTCGCGCTTTCCTGAAAACTACTAGTACATTTATGTGAAAATCCGGCCTCACTGGAATGCAGAGAATTTTTACCTGATGAGATAAAACTTGTCCTTGGTTTATACTGTTTTTTTACTTCCCCATCGTTAGGGATGGTTCTTAAAGACACTGTTTCAATAGCTGCGCGAAAGATGCGGTATCGGAAAATGTTAAGTACGACCGATGTTCCACAGCGCAAGCTCCATAATTCCTTTGACATGAAAGAATTAATCCATGAATGCAACTAAACATCCCGTTGAAGGCGGACCAGAAGATAACCAGCCTGACAAGGCTGCGCAAGCCTACGACCATCCTGGGCAGGTGGCAGCCGATCACCGCCCCAAGGATGAACATGCTGGCCACGACCATGCGCATGGTGGTGCTTTGGGTGAAAATGCGGAACTCATTTTTGCCGGTGTATCGGGCATCTTGCTGCTGGCAGGATGGGGGATCGAAAAATTCTCGTTCGGCCCAAGCTGGTTGCCTACTGCATCATTTGTTGCAGCGTATTTTTTCGGCGGATTTTTTACCGCCAAGGAAGCGATCGAGAATATCCGTGCGCGTCGTTTCGAAATTGACACTCTGATGCTGGTCGCTGCCGTGGGTGCTGCGGCATTGGGAAAATGGGCGGAAGGGGCTCTATTACTGTTTTTGTTTAGCCTTGGGCATTCGCTGGAGCATTATGCAATGGGGCGTGCACGTCGTGCGATCGAGGCATTGGCCAAGCTTGCTCCCGAAACGGCCAACGTACGCAGGAATGGGACGATGATTGAGCTTCCAGTGTCACAACTGCAGCTTGGCGATATCGTGATTGTCCGACCGAACGAACGCCTTCCTGCTGACGGTGTGGTGACCCGGGGTACCAGCAGTGTGAACCAGGCGCCAGTAACCGGCGAAAGCGTTCCCGTCGACAAGCAACCCGCTTCTGATCCTGCAGAGGCGGTGAAGGCTTTTGACAAGGTCGCAGCTGTAAACCGCGTGTTCGCAGGCACCATCAATGGTAGTGGCGTCATCGAGGTCATGGTGGCTCGGCGTGCGGATCAGTCGACGATGGCGCGCGTAGTCAAGATGGTTGCCGATGCAGAAACGCAGCGCTCACCGACACAGAATTTTACCGAAAAGTTTGAGCGTATCTTCGTGCCGGCAGTTCTTGTTCTGGTAACCATTCTGCTGTTTGCCGGAGTTGTGGTGGATGAACCTTTCTCGGACAGCTTTTACCGCGCCATGGCTGTCCTGGTTGCCGCAAGCCCATGTGCGTTGGCCATCTCCGTACCAAGTGCTGTATTGAGCGGTGTTGCAAGGGCAGCGCGGGGTGGTGTTCTGGTAAAAGGAGGAGCGCCGCTGGAAAATCTAGGCACGCTTACTTCAATTGCTTTTGATAAAACCGGCACTCTCACTGAAGGCAAGCCTAAGCTGACTGATGCTGTTGCAGCTGACGGGGCGACCGAACAGGAACTGTTATCAGTAGCTATGGCAATTGAGGAGCATAGTGACCATCCGCTGGCGTCCGCCGTGGTGGTCGGTGCAAAGGAACGACTAGGGAACTCCGTGATACCAGTGCAGGCGTCCGATATCAAGAGCATTACGGGGCGCGGGGTACAGGCGATGGTCGGTGAAGAACTCGTGTACATTGCCAAGCCGGTCTTTTTTTCGGAAACAGATGGAAATGTCCTGCCGGTGGACGTGCTCAACGCTGATCTGAAACTAGTGGAAGCAGGGCGTACGACCATGATTGTTCTTAAAGGGAAACGCTTTCTGGGAGTACTGGGCGTCATGGATACGCCTCGTCCAGTGGCAGGAGAGGTCATGGCGGCGCTGCGTGGTTTGGGTATCGATCGCCTGATCATGATTTCAGGCGATAATCAGCAAGTTGCCAATGCGGTTGCCAAAAGCGTAGGCTTAACTGAGGCGCGTGGCGACCTGATGCCAGAGCAAAAGGTCGAAGCGATCAAGGAACTTCGTGATAAGCACGGCAAAGTCGCCATGGTTGGCGATGGCGTCAACGATGCACCAGCTATGGCAAATGCAACAGTTGGAATCGCCATGGGCGCTGCGGGTTCGGACGTAGCGCTAGAAACGGCAGATGTTGCACTGATGGCAGACGACCTTGCACAATTACCCTTCGCCGTAGGACTGTCCAGGAGCACCAGTCGTATCATCAAGCAAAACTTGTGGGTCAGTTTGGGCGTCGTCGCAGTATTGATACCAGCCACCATAATGGGTTTGAACATTGGGACCGCGGTCATATTCCATGAAGGATCGACGTTGCTGGTTGTCATCAATGCATTACGTTTGCTGGTTTATGGTGATATTAAATCTGCAAAAACCATCGCGTAAAAAGAAAGGGCGCGCACCAGAGCTGAACGGTAGCGCGCCGAAATTTATTTTCTTAAATCCTCCCTCTTTGGCGCTATGCAGAGCCAATAAAGAACAAGGATTAACGCCGCAGCGAACCAGATCGACCATAACGTATGGCTCAGAAAATGGGCCCCGCGTAATTGCTGTGATATACCCATGGTCAACCCCACCGCAAAACCTGCTACGCCCGCAGGAATAGCCTTTTTTGGCTCGGCCGGTAGCCAAAAAACACATAACGAAATCAGCCACCGCCTGAAGCGTGTCCGGCAGGAAAACTATTTCCGGCTATAACGAAATCCGGCATAAATTCCAGAAGACGGTAATAAGGCACGGTGCCGCCAAATTGATCAATATCCCAAGGGCAGTGCGACCGGCTACTCCTCTTCAATAGACTGATAGTCGCAGGAACCAGTATCGACGATAAAATGACTAGTCGGATGCGGCGGTCGAATTTGGGTTTCCAAAACTTTCCCGGATACTTCCAGCCGATCATGGTTAGAATAGCAAAGAAAATAGCCAGTAAATTCAGTGAATTTTTAAGATATTTGTGTAACAGGCGTTCGGTCACCCATGAATTTCGCAACGGAAAAACCTGCTGTTGGGCGTCAAAGCTCAGTCCTGCTAGCCACATGTCGATATTAGCGGCCTGCCCCATCCATAATAGCAAGCCGGCGCTAACAGCTAAGAGGAGCAATGCCTTGGAGTATGCCTTACTCTGCATTGGTGCATCCGTTTAAGATATCAAGCTCTGGCTTGTAAACTGAGGTGCTTACGCCGAGCAATCCCAGTATCGAATGGAATACATTATCATGCGAGTAAGGCAAGGCGCGTCGCGCGTCCAGACAAGAACGTTTGAGTCGCAGTCTGTCTTGAAAGCCATCTGACATCCATATAAGCATCGGTACGTGGCGCTGTTCTATGGGGGATATAACAAAAGGCGTTCCAAAAAAACAACTTAAATGATATGTAAGAGAATGAATCAGTGGATAATAGTTAATTCGATGGCGGATGCCTGTATTCGATCAACCTTTTCCCAGCATCGCATAGAAAAATATCCGCGAAGTATACATCGTATATTCTTATCTCGAATATTAGATAGGAGGGGCACGAATTTCTGGATATTGCAGAAAAAATGAATTGGCTGTGCAAAGCTATTGCTTCTGGAACTAGCAAGTAATGTATAAGTCTGGCACGTAGATGTATGCTGCAAGCTACGGTTCGCGTAGCGGTTTGGCAGGCTGTTTGGCAGGCTTTAGCTACGCGAGTAACAAGCTACACTGTCGGGCTACATGCCACGTGCAAGGAAATAACATGTGCCGGTTAAACAGTTATCAGCTAGTTAGCATAAAGAGGATTTGATCCCACATATACGCGAACACCATGCGTTTTCATTTCGGCTGGTGCAATGGAGGATAGATCAAAATCATCTGTAGGGCGAAGAGTATCGAATAGCCAGGTAAACTGTTTTCCATCAGAGGTGAATGTAACGACATCTCCCTGCCTGACATTTACATATTTTGTAGATGGCAAAATTGTGACGCTACGTGTTACTGCTTGGGTTTGGACCGTGCTGCCAAGGTTGGTTTTAGCCATGACTTTACTCTGAGACTGAGCAGTGGCAATTAGCGGGCTGAGGGATGCAATCACAAACGCGGTGATGATTTTGGTTTTGATTAAGTTCATTTGATCTCCTGCCTCATGGTTGTGGTGAAAGAATCTTCGAATTCGGTGAGTTCATTTTATAGAAGTGATCGCACACCGGAATGGCCGAATCATTACATTTGCATTACAACAGTAAGCGTCAGCTACCCAATCTTTACCGCCATCAACGAGTGCGTGCAAAACCTGGGGAGATGACCTGATGCAACATTCGGCGGCATTCTTTTCGGTTCGGCATGATTGCGGTAATCTGACGGGTATCGCAACGGCGAGGGAGATGGTCATGCGTTTGATTATAGAGGCACGCATCGTTGACGGAGACGACGATACCAGCCGAGCAGACAATGCGGTTCTGGCGGTGATCGAGCGTCCCGACCATAGTCTTTCACAGCTGGGTCTCACGCTTTCCGAGGGGAGATCTCTTTTGGCCGAGGTGCAGCGCGCATTGGTGATGCAGCAAGTGGATTCATGGCTTGCCGGACAAATGCATTGCAGGTTTTGCGCCGCAGCCTTGCAGCACAAGGAAAGCCGGGCGCGTGTCGTGCGCACCGTATATGGCAAGGTGACCGTGCCGAGCCCGAGACTGTGGTCATGCAATTGCCATGGCGCGCCAAAACGTACGTTCAGTCCCTTGAGCGAGGCGCTGCCCGAACACACGACACCCGAGTTGAACTACCTCCAGGTCAAATGGGCTGCCCATCTGCCGTTCAGAGCGGCGACCGATTTGCTCAAAGAACTTTTGCCGCTGGATCAGGGCATCTCTTTCAGTGGCACCAGGAATCGGATCCACGTTGTTGGCAAGCTGCTCGATGCCGAAATCGAACGTGATATCGCCAGGCAGGTCGTCACAGAGCCCAGTGACAGTGAATCCGAGCATGTCGGCGCAGTCAGCGTGGATTCGGCCTGGCTTCGTCACACCGACTCCATTCGGGGTCTGGGTCGGCATGTGAATCTCGTCGTCGGCCGCGCGACTTTTGTCGACGGCGAGCCGCGTGTCTACGCCTACGTCCACAAGGAAGTCGCATCGGCGGCTGCACGGCTGGATCAGTTTCTCAGTCGTTGCGGCGTGGCGCCCAATCAGCGCGTGACGGTGATTAGCGACGATGCCGGCGAATTCAGCAAAGCCGTCAAAGGAAGCCAGCTCGCGCGCGGCCGTATCCTGGACTGGTTTCATATCGCGATGAAGTTTCAGGCGGCACTGAACTCGATTTCCGGCGAAAAGACCATCGACTCGCTTGGACACGAGTCGATGGAGCGTGATATTCGCGGCGCCAAATGGTTGGTCTGGCATGGCAAGGGCAGTAAGGCGGTGGCCAGAATCAAGGCACTTGATGACAGGCTGCTGTGCAGGCCCCCTCTGTCAAAATAGTTGTCGCCTCCAACAATTGGAGTTCTAATCTGCCCTGGGGCGATGGATTTTACGATGA